>CAYPFC010000245.1:1858-4390 GCA_964409815.1 uncultured Pseudobdellovibrionaceae bacterium | reverse complement strand
ATAGTTGAAGCATGGAAGGCGGATTGGGCCAAGACGATCGCGTTCGCGCCGAGCTCTGGAGGCAAGTGCAGAGAGCGGTCGAAGATTATTGGAAGAGGCTGGACGATTTTCCGATCGTGCCCGAGCTCGACCCCGAGGCGGTGCGCGCCGATCTCAAGCGCTTTACGTTCGATCGCCCTGAAGATCCGGCGGCGGCGGTTCAGTTTGTCGTCCAAAATCTTTCGCGCAACCAAACTCACTACTCGCACCCCGCCTATACCGGACTGTTCGTTCCGAATCCCACGTCCATGTCGACCTTCGCCGAAACCTTGGCGACGGGGTTCAACTCTCAGCTTGCGACGTGGCACTCTTCGCCGTTCGCCGTCGAGCTCGAGCAGCACCTGCTACGTAGGTTCGGCGAGCTCTTCGGCTATGCGAGTGAGGACGCGACGGGCACGTTCACGAGCGGGGGCTCGGAGGCGAACCACACCGCTGTACTGACCGCGTTGAAGAAGCATTTTCCCGAAATTTCGACGAAGGGACTGGCGGGCCTGAACGCCCGGCCCACGATTTACGTTTCGAGTGAGTCGCATCATTCTCTGCATAAGGCGGTCGTCGCCTCCGGCCTCGGGCTCGACTGTCTTCGCGAGATTCCGGTCGATGGCGCGCTCGCCATGGACGTCGCGGAGCTCGGTCGAGTCATGGCTGAGGATCGGGAGCGCGGATTTCGTCCGCTCATGATCGTCGCGACGGTGGGAACGCCGGCGGCCGGCGCGATTGACCCGGTCGCTGAAATCGCGCGCGTCGCCGAAGACGAGCGGGCCTGGCTTCACATGGACGCGTGTTACGGCGGGGCCGCGGTCATTCTTCCGGAGCTCGCCGCGCTTTTCGAAGGATCGGCGCGCGCCGACTCGATCGCGCTCGACGCGCATAAGTGGCTCTCGGTTTCCGCCGGCACGGGTATGTTTCTCACGCGACATCGCGGGATCTTACAAGAGACCTTCGCGGTTGAGACCGCTTACGCGACCCGCGCGTCCGATCACCTGGATGTCGTTCAGCCGTTCGCTTCCTCGCTGCAATGGTCGCGACGGTTTATCGGTCTCAACCTTTTTTTGTCGCTCGCGGTGGAGGGGATTGGCGGCTACCGCGCCTCGCTTCGCCGCCAGCTGACGCTCGCCGACGGCCTTCGTCGCTCGCTCGCGGAATCCGGCTGGACGATTGAAAACAAAACGCGTTTACCGGTGATTTGCTTTACCGACGCGTCGGGCGCAGACATTGTTGAGATCGCGCGGAGGGTGAACGAGACGAAACGGTTATGGATTTCCACGACGCGATTCTCGAATGGAAAACGTGTGCTTCGCGTCGGAATTGTGAATCATAAGACTGCCGCGCGCGAGATCGAAAGTTTAGTGACCGTTCTGAATTCGGCGCGCGCGAAAAAGGTCTAGTTGCCGGGCAAGTGTTTGATACCGTCTGGGGTGTCTCATACGCTTTATCTTGGATGAACGACTCCAAATTGCCCAAACCCAATCTCCGGCGCCGTCAGTTCCTTCACCGGCTGAAAAATATTTTCGGCGTTTCGTTGCTCTCCACCGGCACCCCTTTTCTTTCAACCCTCATCGGACTGTTGACTTCGAAAAAGGCCCAGGCGGTGCCATTCGCATTTTGGCGAAGCCGGGGTCAAGGTCTTTTCGCTTGGGGAAACGGCGGCACGGGACGTTTGGGTGACGGAACGACGGTCGCTAAAAGCAGCCCGATTCAAATCGGCTCGCTCACCAATTGGCAGAAAATCTTCGGGGCACCGGCGGGAGGTTTCTCGATCAAGAGCGACGGCACGCTGTGGTCGTGGGGCGATGGGACACTTGGTGTATTGGCATCAGGAAGCACGGCCGCCCGGTCCTCGCCCGCCCAAGTCGGCGCCTTAACCGATTGGCAGAAGGTGGCTTCCGGGCCGGCGCACGTGTTGGCGATCAAGACGGATGGAACTTTATGGGCGTGGGGAGAAGCCGGCTCGGGGTATTACCACGGGAACGGATCTTCGACGAACCGGTCGTCTCCGGTTCAAGTCGGCGCGGTGACGACTTGGTCGGACGTTGCAGCGGGTCCCTATTGTGGCATGGCGATTCGAAGCAATGGAACGCTTTGGGCTTGGGGTTATGGAGGTGAGGGGGCCTACCAGCTTCCGACGTGGCAATCCTTACCCATGCAAATCGGCGCACTGACGAATTGGTCGAAAATCTACAATCATCCGTTGGGGACGCATTACGTCGCCATTAAAACCGACGGAACGTTATGGACGTGCGGTCTTAATTCTAGCGGTCAATTGGGAAGAGGCAACACGACCACGTCGACATCCCCTGTGCAGGTGGGCGCGCTCACCACTTGGGCGAAGGCCGCGGCCGGCGCGGAACACTCCTTGGCGATAAAAACCGACGGAACTCTTTGGGCTTGGGGTAAAAACGCGCAGGGCCAGCTCGGGCTCGGGGATCTTACAAATCGCAGTTCGCCCGTTCAGGTCGGTGCGCTCACCAATTGGTCCAAAGTGTACGCCGG
>CAYPFC010000245.1:0-1848 GCA_964409815.1 uncultured Pseudobdellovibrionaceae bacterium | reverse complement strand
GGCAGTAGTTTCAGCCTGGCGATCAAAACGAACGGCACACTCTGGGCCTGGGGAATCAACACGGACGGGTGCCTCGGGAACAGTAGCGTTACGGGCGTTTCCTCTCCCGTACAAGTGGGTTCAGATGCGAATTGGATAGAGGTTACCGCCGGCGAAATTCACAGTTTCGGCGTTCGCGGGTAAATCTCGATTTCGCGCAGCTCTTCGACAGGTGCGAAGAGCGTGGACATAGGTCTTCGGGCAAGCTTGGAAACACCGTCAGATTCTCAACAAGTCAGAAGAGTTACGGAGCGTCTTTGGTGGGCCGTTTGGTTCACCAAGTGCTACGGATAACGTTCATGGCAGTTTGGATTCGCGGATTGCTTTTGCTGGGCTCGTTCGGAGCATGCGTGACCTCTCACGCCTCCGGCGATTTGCAGTCTCTGGTTAGCGACTATGAGTCGTGCGCGACGAGCGTCGACGTGCGCGACTGCCGTCGCAGGAAGTACGAGCCGATTCTGGAATACTGCCGCGATAGGATCGATGGCTGCGTTCCGCAAGCGACGAGCGGACGCTTCGACACATGGAGCACGTATCGGTGCATGCGACCCTCTTCGTGCACGGTGAGCTCGGGCGCGAGCGGGGACTTGATGCGGCTTGCGATCCGACCTGGTGAAGAGCGTGCCGAAATTCGTGACCCTTACGAGGGACCGTACGGAACCGAGGTCCATTACCGCATGCGCTTACGCATTCCCGCATGGTCGCAACTCAGAACCGATACGGACTCGATGGTGCTCGTTCAGTTTAAAGCCACGAACGCACTGAGTCCGCCGGTCGCCTTGCGTTTGAAGGAAGATGGAACGCTCGCGATTACCGTTCGCCACGACCAGGGCGGGCTCATGCCGGACTCGGACGGAATTGAAAACGGGCGAGAGGTCGCGGTGACGCGCGTTCCGTTCTCGAAAGGCGAGGCGCACGATCTTACGTTCTCTATTCGCTCCGGAAAAGACGGTTACTTGCGCGTTTATGACAATGGAAAGTTGATCGCGGATTACAAGGGTCCGCTCGGATATGAGGGGACGGCGAATTACTTGAAAATCGGCCCTTACGATTATTCGGAAACTCAGAAGTATCCGTTCGAAGCGCACTACGCCGACTTTTGGCGCGGCTCGCAGCTTCAGGATCAGATCGCGGTCTCTCCTCCGGCGGAGCCCGCTCTGGGCGTGCCGGAGGGAGGATGAACTTTCGGGGCTACTGGCAGGCGGCGACGAAGAAGCCGCCGATGTAGCGGCCGATCACGGCGCCCGAAGCGTCTTTCGCTTCGACGATCGCGACGGTGCCCATGTCGGTCATCGGGCCGACTTGATACACTTTGGCGGAGCGAACGGCCTTCAGGTCGAACTGCAGATTCGCGACCACCGACATCGCCGGGTCTTCCATCCACATCATCGCGTGAACGATGAACTCCTCGGCCTGGTTCAAATCGGTAAGCTCGACGCTCTTCGCGCTGAGTCCCTCGCGAATCGGATTTTCAAACTCAGTCACCGAGTCTTCGAAGGCGTCTTCTTTGTCGCCCAGAACGTTCGTGACCCACGCGAAGGTGCGTCCGGCGTCGTTCAGAATTTCGATCTTCATCGAAGCGGGAGACTCCTCGGCGACTTTGGACAAATCCCCGAGACACGTGGTGACCGTCGCGGGAGCCGCGAAGGCATTGAGCGAGAATGCGGCGAGCGCAAGGAAAACAGATTTCATTTGGTTATCCCCTTATAGGTTGGTTAGCCCAGATGGCGGCAATATAGGGGCGATCGGAGGGCGGGGCAAATTGGGCGAAGCTGGCGGAAAAAAAGAAAGAGCTACGTGTGTAGCTCT
>CAYPFC010000244.1:0-4391 GCA_964409815.1 uncultured Pseudobdellovibrionaceae bacterium | reverse complement strand
AATTGTTCACGCCGTACGAAGCCGCTTTCGGATCGATCACGCGATAAAAAATCACGCCGTCGACCGTAACCTGAACGTTGTCCTTCGTAATGCAAATCTGCGGCGGAATATCGAGGACCATCTCTTTGAGCTCCGACCGGTACGCGACGCGATCGACGAACGGGATCATCAAATGCAAGCCGGCTTCCAGATTTCGGTGAAACTTACCCAGGCGCTCGACGATGTAAACCGCCTGCTGGGGCACGATCCGAATCGAGAGCAACACGAAGACAACCGCAAATGCAATGAGCGCAACACCTAAAAATTCCATATTCTCCTCTTAGTAAGTGATCCGATTTGTCGGAGCACCGTTTAGTTAACCTTTCTCAACAACAACGAAATGCCATCAATCCCGACGATCACGACTCGATCTCCCACAAGTATATCCTCGGAACCCACGTTGTGGGCCTCCCAGCTCGTTCCCTGGTAGGAAATGCGCGAGCGTTTATGGGGCGGAATGGCTTGATCGATTTGGATCTCCTTTCCGACGTCCGCGCTAATATTGATCGACTTCAGCAATTTACGCTGAAGAGTTTTCCGCAAAGCGGTGGCGCCGAGAATCGCCACGGCCGCGCAAACTCCCATTTGCACGAATGCCGGCTGACCGAACGCCGCGGCCAGCGAGGCGGCGAACGCCCCGAGCGCGAGGAACAACAGGAAAAATCCGCCCGTAAGCATTTCCCCGACCATCAGGCCGATGCCCGCGATCATCCAGTAGTGTGAAACGTTAAGTGCCGTCATCTCTTACCCTCCACTTTCTTCGTCACGATCTTTTCGAGCTTCTGCATGCTCTCAATCTTACTTTTCAAAAACGCTTTCAGAGCCTCGCGAAAGAACGGCTCGAACTCCGAGTCGAGCGTTCCAGTTCCTCCGACGATCTTTTGGTAAATCTCGAGTGTCTCGTCGCTCACCTCGAGAGTGATTTTTTTCTGGCTCAAGTAATCGTCGATCAAATCGCGAAGGAGCCAACTTAAGTTCAGACCTTTATCGCTGATCGACTGGTATTGATCCTCACCGATAAAAAGACTGATGCGTTTTAACTCTCTGTCTTTCGTGACCATATCTGCACTCCATGAATTCAAGGCATACTATAGGCATACACATATGCCTGTCAATATACATGTGAATATAAAGTGAATACGCGAGGATAGAGCCGCAAACAGAAGAATACGCCGGCTAGGGACCGGCGTATTCGAGTGGGTTTGAGAGTGGGTTAAAGGGAACGGGTCGCGAGACTAATTGCAGGGTTCGAGGCGGATATTGAAAGCGATGCCGCGAACGTTGGCGTCACCCGAGGCGCGGGCGGACGCCTTGCGCGCGAGAAGAGTCGTGCTAGCGCGAAGAATTCCGGCTTGCTCGCAGCCGAGCGAGATCTCTTCGTTGGCACGTCGGTAAAATTCGGCGCTCTTGTTTCCATTCGATACCAGGTCCACTTGAACCTCGGGACCGGTCGACCCGGTGAAGAAGATGGAAGCGCCGACGTCGAGAGTCTCTCCGCTTGAGAGATCCTCGGTGCCGAACACCGCTGGGCGCCCGATCACCATGCGGTAGCCTGCCGGCACGTCGACGGGCATTGCGATGTTGCATGCTTTGCGATCGAACGATTTGCCGTCGTTGAGGTCGACGCGCATGTCGGGCGTGTAAATAATCAGACGACCTTGTTCGCTGGAGCTCGCGTAAACGCGAATGCCAGAGCCGTCGGCTGGGCATCCCGTTCCGCCATGCGAGAAGCCATTGAAATCAACCGCCGCGTGCGCAGCGGGAAGTAACGTGAAACATAATGCCGCGATTGTTTTTCTCATCTGAACTTTCCTCCGTGATGATTCGGTGTCGAACGGTCACCACAATGGCGAGTTTGCAGAGTTCGTGCCGGAACATTGTGAGACTAGGCGAAAGTCCCGTGTGGTTAGTCCGTGATTCTCCGCGGAGTTTTCGGCGCCGGCTCGGGAGTGCCGAAGCAATCGTGCGTCCATAGGTGAACACGTTTGAAGGTTGGAATTTCTCCGGGCGGCACGTTGTATTTACGGATCATATACAGATCGTACGTCTGCAGGATTTTTTCGTCCGGACGATTTCCCGAGAGATCGTTCCACTCTCGACAGACGAATTTTCCGAATGCCAGCTGATTGCGACGGTTGCCGTCGTTTCCCATCCACACGTTGGTGAGATACTTTCGCCATTGCGTCGAGCGATACAGCCTGAAGAAGTCGACGGGCAGCTCCCAGGGCGGATCCATTTTGTTCCAGGTGTCGTGCCGTCTCTCAACACGCCTTCGACCACGAACCACCCGTCGGCGCGCATCGGGTTTGGCGCGAACATGCTCCAATATTGATCAAGATGCAGAAGTAACGTGATCGAGCGAACAATTTGCGGCCGTTTGAAGTTGAAGCTCTTGATCGTGCCGATATTCCAAGCGGTCGCGCAGATCAGACAGATCGCGATGAAGCCTGTGGCGAGCGTGCGGGCGGCGGGCGGTCGCTTCCAAGTCATCGGTGCGGGCAGGTGTGGTTGGACCTTCGATTTCCAGAGTTTGGCCGTGCGTTTCGGGAGTCTGATCGCGTCGATGTAGTACTTCCCGACGAGATCCATGACCGGCCCGGGAAGGAAGTAGGTCCACGCGGCAATGCAGATCCATGGGAACAGTCCGAGATTCATCGTCAGGAAGAGCGAGAAGTGAAGGCCCATGAAGAGGAGCGGGACCACGCAACGGACATAGCGTTGAATGAATGGAATGATGAGCAGCATCGGTCCGATCAGCTCGAGGTAGTATGTCGTGAACGTCAGGAACTTCGTCAGCCCGACGAAGTCGCGCAGGAGATTGCCGATCGCCGTGGTGAACTGGCCGAGGTTGAGCGTGTAGTAAACGGCGAGGTAGTTCTCATTCCATTCAGGATGGTTTTTCAAAAGCGCGGTGAAGAAGTAAACATAGAGCAGCTGCAGTAGCAGCGCGAGACTCGCGAGGTTGGCGATGCCGGGCTCTTTGTAGCGAGTCCTAAGCGAGGGTTCGAGCAAGTTGTCGACCGAATAGCGCGCGCCGAGCGGCACGAACATCGACCAGAAAAGCGTCAGGCGAATGAGGGCATCCCCGGAGTGCAGAATGAGTCCGTTGCGCTCTTGTAGCGAGACCGTGAAGATCCACATGAGCACGACCGTGAGGCGCGACTGGTAGCCGGCCGCGAGTGCGATCGCGAGCACGAAGCCCACGACGAAGAGGAGCATCTGGAAAAAGTAGGATCCGTTCGCGAGATGGAACGAGAACGACCACCAGCCGAGATCTTGAGTGACCATCTCCCGCGAGAGGATACCGCGATCGGTGTAAAACGCCGTCGTGTCCAGCGATTTCATAAGGAGGTCGAAAAACAGAACGAACCCGAGGCCGATGCGAAAGAGGCCAAGGGCTCGATAATCGATGTATGCGATGTCCTTGAATGCCCTCAAGCTAAGTTCTTTGAGTCTCCCCATATGCTTAGCTTGAGGAAGAAGCCATCCATCAGTCAATCGGATGGCTGAAGAATTCTAGTTTCCTGTGCCGTCATTGCCGGCTCCATCATTTCCGGTGCCGTCATTCCCAGTACCTTCGTTTCCGGCTCCATCATTTCCGGTGCCGTCGTTCCCAGTACCTTCGTTTCCGGCTCCATCATTTCCGGTGCCGTCGTTTCCAGTACCTTCGTTTCCGGCTCCATCATTTCCGGTGCCGTCATTCCCAGTACCTTCGTTTCCGGTGC
Source organism: uncultured Pseudobdellovibrionaceae bacterium (assembly GCA_964409815.1). GTDB lineage: Bacteria > Bdellovibrionota > Bdellovibrionia > Bdellovibrionales > UBA1609 > JALHOQ01. The sequence goes on along the minus strand of CAYPFC010000244.1, from coordinate 627 downwards.
CGTCATTCCCAGTGCCTTCGTTTCCGGTGCCGTCATTCCCAGTGCCTTCGTTGTTGTTTCCATGTCCGTCGTTCTTACCGTCGTGTCCATGTCCATCATTCTTACCGTCGTGCCCGTGACCATTATGACCGTGACCGTTGTGCCCGTGTCCATTATGGCCATGGCCATTCCCGCCCTGGTGACCACCGCCATCATTCCCGCCACCATCACCACCGCCGGGACCATGATCATTGTCGTTCTGGCCGGGGCAGTTGAAGTTGCGACGTGCGCGCTTCAGACACGCGAGTTCCTCCAAAAGATACCCATTCTTCTTCACTACGCAGCGATGTAGGTTGCGCATTTCATCGCCAATGTAGCAGGCGTCCGTTCGGGTCGGAACGCCATACGCGAAGTAAAGCACTCCGTTCGGGTCAGCCTTCAAGCATGAGACCATTCCGTGCTGCCCGATATCTTTGTGAACTTGGCCGAGGCGGTTCGCGACGTACTGACCGGGTTCTTGCGTTCCGCTGTTTATAAGCGAGCTATTGAACTGGACGGATGGGCGCTGCCCCTCGCGAACCCCGTTGTTAACCGCGCGCTTGGTACAATAAGCAGGAACATTGCGAAGACACCTTTGAATCTCGCCCT
>CAYPFC010000243.1:0-4436 GCA_964409815.1 uncultured Pseudobdellovibrionaceae bacterium | reverse complement strand
AAAGGAGAATGCATCATGTTAAAGCGCATTTCGCTCATTACCGCCTTGATGGCTTCGTTGATGGTGGTCGCCTGTAAGAGCAAGCCGAAAGATCCCGCGGGTACGGTCGGCGGAACGGAAGGTCAATCTCTCGATCCGTCCGTATCGACGACGGACACCGGCGGAACTTTCGACGCCACGGGCTCGGACAGCGGAAAGATCAACGGACTCTCATCGGTCAATTTCGACTACGACTCCTCGACGCTCTCCACGGACTCGCGCCGTCGCTTGGCGGAAAACGCCGAGTGGATCAAGAGCAACGCGAACGCCACCGTTCAAGTCGAAGGCCACTGCGACAGTCGCGGCTCGGTCGAGTACAACTTGGCGCTCGGCGAGCGTCGCGCGAAGGCCGTGAAGAATTATCTCGTGAGCCTCGGCATTGATTCGAAACGCCTCACGCTCATCAGCTACGGAGAGGAAAAGCCTCTCGTCAGCGGAGACACTGAAGACGCTTATGCCAAGAACCGGCGCGCGAACTTCGTTCCGATTACTCAGTAGTCTTTGCGTCGTCGCTTGGCTCGTGGGGTGCGTGGCCGTGCCGCCGCCCTACGAGGAGTACACGCTCGCCCGCTCCGCGGTTCGCGCCGCTCAGGAAGTCGACAGCGCGCGCTTCGCGACCGGCCTCTGGCATCGCGCCGAGGAGAATTTCCGCAACGGGCAGAAGGCATTTAAGGAAAGCGATTTCGGTCCCGCAAAAGTGTATTTCAAAAAGGCTTTGGAGTACGCCGAGCGCGCGGAGAACGCCACTCGGCTTAAGAAATTTCAAACCGGAGACAGTTTCCCATGATTGCACGCGCGCTCGTCCTCTTGATGTCCGCGATCGTTTTGAACGGATGCTTGAAAACTCGCGCGCAATTGCGTGGCGATGAAGGCAACGGCGAGCTTGAGCGCCAGACGACGACTCAGCGTCGCGAAGAGGCGCGCTCCGGCGGCGGCGCAAGCACGCCCGCGAAAGAGGCCAAACCGCCGCCTCCCGCGCCGAAGGACGACGACCTTGACGATCAGATGCGCCAGCTGAACGGGCGCGTGGACACGGTCGAGAATCAGATGACCCAGACGAACGCGGCCATGCAGGCGGAAAAGCAGAGTGTGACTCAGATGGCGCAAGCGATCGATCAGAAATTCGCGACCTACGAGGAAGCGATCAAGAAGCTCGAGGCGCAAGTCGCTTCGCTCACCGAGCAGGTGAACGCGGCGAAGGCGTCGGCGCCCGCGGCTGGCGGCGGGGGCGCGGCCAAGGGGCGCACGCCGTACGACGAGGCCGAAGATCTTTTTGGCGCGAAGAAGTGGAAAGAAGCGATCGTCAGCTACCAGAAGTATCGCGATAACAATCCCAAAGGGAAAATGTACGCCGATGCGACCTACAAGATCGGCATGTGCTTTCAAGAGCTGAAGATGAAGGACGAAGCAAAGGCCTTCTATAGCGAAGTCATCTCCAAATATCCCGGCTCGAAAGAGGCCAAGAAGGCCGCCTTCCGCTCCAAACAGCTCAAATGATCCTCGGTCTTGAGACCAGTTGCGACGACACCTCGGTCGCCGTGCTCGACGAGCGGGGCACCGTCTTGAGCTCGCTCGCCGTGAATCAAGACTCGTTTCACCGTCCCTTCGGCGGCGTCGTTCCCGAGGTGGCGAGTCGCCAGCACACGGAAAATCTTTTGCCGCTGATCGACCAAGCTTTGCGAGAGGCCGGGGTCGCGTGGCCCGCGGTGAAGGCCGTGGCCGTCACCTCGCGGCCGGGGTTGATCGGATCTTTACTCGTTGGCGTGGTGACCGCGAAGACGTTGTCGCTCGCGCGCGGTTTGGACCTGGTTTCGGTGAATCACATCGAGGGGCATCTGCTCGCGGCGTTTCTGCGCGATGATAAGTATCAGCCCCCGGCGGGATTTGGCTTTCCCTATTTGGGCTTGGCCGTAAGTGGCGGCCACACTCACTTGTTTCAAGTCGAGGGGGTCGGACGTTACCGCCTGCTCGGTCAAACCGCGGACGATGCCGCGGGCGAGGCGTTCGATAAGTTTGCGAAGATGATGAAGCTCGGGTTTCCCGGCGGCGTCGCGGTCGACAGGCTCGCGCGCGACGGGCGGCGCGATGCCTTCCAGTTTCCGCGCAGCTTTATTCACGAAGACAATTTGAATTTTAGCTTCTCGGGGTTGAAGTCGCACGCGATGCGCGAGATCGAATCGCTCGGTGAGAGCGAGAGCGAGTCGCGCAAAGCGGACCTGTGCGCGTCCTACCAGGAGGCCATCGTCGACGTGTTGATCGCGAAGCTCAAGCTGGCGAGCGAGAAGACCGGATTGAAGACTTGGACGATCACCGGCGGCGTAAGCGCGAACTCGCGTTTGCGCGAGCGCGCCGAGGAGCTCGCGCGGCAGCAAGGCGCGGTGCTCGCGTTGCCGCCCGCGCGCTACTGCACCGACAACGCGGCGATGATCGCGATCGCGGGCTTGTTCAAATGGAAAGCCGGCGTGCGCGACGACCAAACGCTTTCTCCGAGCGCGGCTTCGCTCGCGAGCGATTGGCTGTAGGCGTATGCGCTCCACGGCCGACGTGAAATCCCGCCTCGAGGAAATGGGGCTTTCTCCGAAGAAAGCCTTCGGCCAGAATTTTCTGATCAATCAAAACGTCATCGCGAAGATCGTCCAGGAAGTGCGCGACCAGAAGTTCGCGGATTTGGTGGAGATCGGCCCGGGCTTGGGCGCGCTCACCGAGCCGATGTTGGCGGGCGGAATGAAACCGCGGTTGATCGAGCTCGATCGCGATCTGGTGGAATACTGGAACGGGCGCGGGATGGACGTCGTCGATGCCGACGCGTTGAAGTTGGATTGGGCGACCTTGAAGTTGCGCGCGCCCTCGCTGCTCGTGAGCAATCTTCCTTACCAGATTTCGACGAGCCTGGTGATCGAGCGCTGTTTCGGGCCTTTGGAGCTGAAGTGGATGATCTTGATGTTCCAGAAAGAGGTCGCCGAGCGGCTGACCGCCCGGATTCGCACGAAAGACTACGGGACGCTGAGCGTGATGGCTCAGTTGCATTTCAAAATGCGAAAGGTTGCGGATCTCGCGCCGGCCGACTTTTTTCCGGCGCCTAAAGTGGCGAGCCGCGTGTTGTTCTTCGAGCGTATTGAGCGCCAAGTCTTCGGAGAGGGCTTTTTAAAGTTTGTGAAGGCCGCATTCGCGTTTCGGCGTAAGTTTCTGTTGAAAAACCTCGGGGGCGTGGTGGATAAAGCCACGTTGGTGCGGATGCCCGTAATCTTAAAGGAGATGGGGCTGACGGAAAAGGCGCGTGCCGAGGAATTGACCCCGGCTCAGTTTGAGAGTTTATACAAAGCGGTCACGAGTGAGCATTAAGATCATCACTGAAAACAAGAAGGCCTGGTTCGATTACGAGATCCTCGAAAAGTTCGAGGCCGGAATCGTGTTGCAGGGGAGCGAGGTGAAATCGCTTCGCAACGCTCAAGCGAACTTGAAGGACGCGTACGTGTCGTTCCGCGGGCACGAGGCATTTTTGCAGAACGCGCACATTTCCGTGTACCAGGCCTCGAGCTACAACAATCACGAGCCCGAGCGTATTCGAAAGCTTTTGCTTCACGATCACGAGCTCAAGAAGATCTTGATCGCCACGACCGAGAAGAGTCTTACCTGCGTGGCCCTGAAGATGTATTTCAAGAAGGGCCGCGCGAAGGTCGAGATCGGGATCGCCCGCGGCAAGAAGAAGGGCGACAAGCGCCAGAGCATTAAGAACAAAGAAGCCGATCGCGACATCCAGCGCGCGATGAGGAAGAGTCGGTAGGTATCCGGCTTAGGGTCCGGTTGCGAGTGAGTTCCGCAGCGGAAGTACTCAGCTTATATTCGATCTGAGAAAGCGCCGCGGATGACGGCGTCGACCGGAGTTCCAAAGCGAATGGGTAAGCTCGGGTCGAATGAAGGATGTCAGATTCCGGCTCCCGCCCATCGAATCTAGTCTGGCTCTTGGTCCGGCCAAGTTTGTCCGCTCCCGGCGAGACACTTATTATAAAGATATGCGTATCACATTGTTTCTCCTCGTATTGACCCTCACGGCGTGCAAGTTGAACTCTTCCGGCGGCAACTACGCGTCCGACCGCAAGAAGATCGAAAACGAGCTCGGCTCCGAAACCTCGCTCGCCGAAGATCGCTCATCGCTTGCTGAGCTTCGCAAAGAAGTCCCGCAGGATACTCAAAAATCCAACGACGAGCTCGCGCTTTTTTTGAATTTGATGAAGCAGGGGAGAGAGAATCCCCAAGGCGTGCGCGAGAAATTCCAGTCGCTCGTACATAAGCGACGCACGAGCTTTCGCGACAAAGTCACCGGGTTAAGAAACGACTACCGTAAAGACGAAACCAAGCGCCGCGACGACTTCATGGCTTCGCAGAAATCCAAGCGC
>CAYPFC010000242.1:0-4550 GCA_964409815.1 uncultured Pseudobdellovibrionaceae bacterium | reverse complement strand
TGCCGGCACCACCACCGAGAGCAAGGAAAACCGTTCGACTTGTTTCGATTCGCCCAACTCACCGGGCAGGTCATGGATCGCTGGGCGCGATGCATGGGCGGAGGCGCAGTCAAAGCCGTCGTCGCAATCCCGAAACTCGTTTATGACATCGTGATGGCCGAGCGACCGGCACATCAGCCGTTCGTTGACCGCGACGATCAATTCGAAACCTGCTTCAACGATCGAGCCTGCCGACGCGAGCTCGCGCGCCACACGCTCGGTTACCTCGATAAATCCGACGCCGAGATCGACAGTCAGCTCGCGGACGTTCCGATTCAAGCGCTAAGAATAGCGATCGAAGGCGACCGATTGCCTCTCATGCAGGAGTGTGCCGAGCGCTATCTGCGCGTCCGACTCGAAGTCAACGCCCGCAACGGACTGTCCCAGTACCAGGCCGAAAAGGCGAGGTACGACGAGATGACCGCGAAGCAGCCAACGTGCTCGGCGATCATGCAGCTTCAGCCGCCCGTCGAACCTAAACCGCCGATGTCACAGAAAGAGTGCATTATCACGAGCAAAACCCCTACGACGAGTGCCTGAACACGCTCGAAAAATGGGCCGTGGGCTCTGTTTGCATGGGCTCCGCGTTCGATGAGGGCGTCGACGACACCATCGTGGATATCTGTTCCGAAGTCGTTTCGGTCGTCGTTCCCGTACCGGTCGTCGGCCCGCAGACGGCATGGACCAAAGCGGGCGCCGCGGCCGCTGCCGAAACGGCCGCCGTAACCGCCGCCGCAAAAGGCACCGCCGTCAACGAGGCCGAAGCGCTCGCGAAAGGCAGCGTCGATAACCTCGCGCCCGCCCTGGCGCGAGAGCGCGCCGCCTTCGTCAGCGCGTACAAGGAGCGCACGTTCGCGACCGCCGAGCAGAACGCCAGCTTCATCGCGAGCGTCGACAACTCCGCCGAGCTCGCGCTGCAAAATCGCACTCGCGTCTTCGACAGCGAGAACTCGGTCATGAAAACGCTGAACGACGTCACCCGCGACAAACTTCTGGTCACGAGCTTGACGAACCGCCAGAAGGAAATTCTTCTTAAGAACCTCGACGAGCTCAAAGCGAAGTATCCGGGATTGAAGTTCGAGGTGTACAGCGACTTCAAGTCCGTGAAGATCGCGATTCAGAACGACGCCGCGTTCAGCCAAGCGATGAGCGATCAGCTCCTCGCCGACCTCACCGCGATGTACGCGAAAACGAACACCGAGTTCGCGGCCGAGATGACCCGGCTTGGGATCGTCGTGCCCCAGGCGGGCGACGCCACGAAGTGGATGCGCGCGGGCTACGGCCGCACCGTGGATGAAGCCTCGCTCGCCGCGCGCCGCACGCGCACCGCCGAGGGCAGCCCGCAGATTCTCGACTACAACAGTCCGCAGGTCCGCGCGCATATGACCGCGCGCTTAGGACAGATCGAAACCCTTCGCGGCGAGCTCGCGGGCTCCATAAGATTCCGTCCGCTCTTCGAAGCGGCGCCAAACGGCGTCTCGCTCCCGCGCCAGGAGGTCTTCGATTTCGTTCGCAAGAACGCATCGGACGCCGATCTCGCGCAGGCCCTGCGCACGCGCTATGGGCTCACGACGTTCACGGCCGACGACGCTGCCAAGCTTCGCTCTTACGTGGCGGGCGTCGACGAGTTCTCGCCGACCCTTCTGATCGGCAAGCGCGAGAACGTGAATCTCGACCAAGCCGCAAACGGCGGCGTGAGCGCCGATTTCCTCGGAATGGGATCAGCGAACTTGCAAGCGACCGCGCAAGGGATCGCGGGGCAGAGCGACCTATTCGCCGCTCTCCATTCAGTTCGCGAAGGCGAGCGCAGGGTGACCGCGGTCTTCCGCCAGCGCATGGAGACCTTTCGCAGATTGGTCGGCGGCAACGTCGTCTGCTCCGGAGACGATTGCGTCCGCACCGCAGCGGCCGCACTGACCAACGCGGACAAACAAAACATGCTCAACACGGTTGCCCGCAACGCCGACACGCGCGGCATTCGCATGGCGTTCGTCGCTCCCGACGTTCCACTGAACTGGCGCATGCAGCTCGCGGCTCAGGGCGAGTCGATCGAGAAAACCCTCCGCAAAGAGCTCGCGGGCGTCGTGCCCGCGAATAAGCTCGGAGCTATGACGTTTGGCCTCGATATGCAAACCGTCACGCTCAACGAGGGAACGGTGAACCTCATCATCGGGAAGAGCGATCTCGTGCGTCTCTCGGCAACGGAACACGCCGCGATCCAACAGGCGTTCGCGCGGGCCCTGACAAAAGTGAACGGAAATACCAGCGCGTACATCCAAGGCACGACGCAGCTTCGCGAAGCCACGCTCTTCTTCGTTCCGGCGGGCGCGGTAGGAGCGATCCCCACGGGCGAGTCGGAATAAAATTGTCCTTCTCGGGGATTTCTTGTCAAAATCCCGGGAATGGATCTCAAGCTCGAGTTTCATCGCAAGCTCCTACGCCTCGCGGACCTCTGCCGGCCCGAGGCCTTGAGCTTCAATCGCGCGTTCAAGGAAAAATGGGAGTACCGGCGTTTCTCGTGGGAGCCCTACCGCGAGTCCCTCAACCGCGTTCGCGAGGCGAAGGATCCGCTCGCCGAGCTCCGAACGCTCGGGCTTAGATATTTCAACTATCCGCTCTGGATCGACGTCGCTCCGCTCGCCGAGGAGGCGCTAAGAATCCTCAAGAACCATCCTTCGCTTCATTGGAGCACCACACTTACCGTGGAACCCAGTCGCGGATGGTTGCGCGCGACCATTTGGGGCAACTCGCGCGAGAACATCGCCGACCAGAACAAGGGCGCGAAACACGCGATGGAGTACTTGGAGCTTCCGGGCGTTGAGATTCCTCACTTAAAAGAATTCATCGACGCCTGTTGCGTGAAGAGCCAGCCGATCTTCCTGAGTTTCCTGAAGCCCGGTGGACACATCTCGCTACACCGCGACCGCCCTGGAGTTCCCAATGGCGACAAGACGAGAATCCCGCTCGTCTATCCCGAGGATTGCAAGTTCCTGATCGAAGGCGTCGGCAAGGCGCCGATTCGCGCCGGCGACGTGTTCATGTTCGACGATCGTCATCCTCACGCGGTCTTCAACGACAGCGCGCAAACCAAAGCGGACCTCGCGGCCTCTTTCGATATGGCGAAGTGCCGTCCGCAAATCAACGAAGCCATTCGCACGCGCATCGCGCGCCTTCTCGATCACTAGACCCGACTCGACGAAAGGCACCCATCCGGTTTGCGCCGCTCCCAGAGCGGGAATAATCTAATGAGGATGATTTCACTCATCGCGTTTTTCTTCCTCACCCAGGCTTCTCGCGCGGAACACTATCAGTTTACCTACGGCGATAGCGGCATGTGGGTAACGGACACCCTCACGCTCGACACCGACGGATGGCCGAAGCTGGAGCGCCGCGAATCCTCCTCCGAGCGATTCGCCGTTCAGGCGGCACGCCCCGCGCGCGCGAAAGATATTCCAGGAAGCGGAACCGAGCTCCGAGGGGCGAGCGCGGGCGAGATTTGGACCGCGACCGAAACGTGGACCTGGGATTGGGAGCTTCGCTACACCGAATGGGTGAAGGCCGAGATCGATCGCGGTTGGTGGAAGCGCCACGGGATCGCCACCGACTGCGCGGACGTCGTGCTTTCCGCGCGCTGGGTGTTCGCGCGCATGCACGGCCTGCCCGCGGCGAATCACCTGATCACCGGTCATATTCTTACGAATCGCTCGCTCAAAACCGAGTGGGAGCAACTCCCCACCGCGCCCGAGTGGTACAACGATCAGCGCTTCCTCGCGGCGCTCGACTATCTCTTGAGCCAAGCGTTCACGCACTCGCTCCTGGAGGACAGTTACCCTATCGAGATCAACGCGCAGGCGCTTCTCCCCGGCGGCTACCACCTTAAGCTTTTTGACGACACCGGGCACACGCAGTTCATTCAGCAAGTCGGCACTCGGCCCGACGAGGTCCCGATCGTTACGCTCAACTCGACGACCCCGCGCGACCTGAGGGACGCGTTCGAGTACGTCTTCTTCGACAACGAGGCGCGCGCGCCCGACTACGGATTCATGCGCATGCGCTGGCCCGTTTGGGTCGATGGTGCCGTGACGCTCATCGCGCCCGCGGACATGCCGTACTACTCGCTCGAACAATTCGATCCGAATTTCATCCAACGACCGCGCTGGCAGTTCTGGGACGAGGTATTTCATCGCATCAACCCGAACGCCAATCTCACTTTGCTCTCCGAGCGGACGCTGACCTTGGTTCACGATCTTTTTCTTCAACGGATTCCGATCGTCGAGCAGGGATGGCAAGTGTGCAGCGTCACTCCGTGCGTGGAGGGATCGCTCGAGTGGGAGGCTTGGAGCACTCCAAATCGCGATCAAAGAATTATGAATGCGATCGGCGTCTTCAGCGCGCTCGTCGACCGTGTGGGAACCTCGTCGAAGAATCGTCGGCTTCTCCACACACGAACGCTCACCTACGAGCGCGACGAATACAATCTCTACGACCTGATCAAGATCTGGGAAGCGGGG
>CAYPFC010000241.1:3012-4582 GCA_964409815.1 uncultured Pseudobdellovibrionaceae bacterium | reverse complement strand
CGGTAGCGGACCGCTCGTGCCCAACTGATCTAAACACGTGAGCTTCGGGTCCCTCTCGCACCCAAGTGCCTCGGCAATTCGGGGCTCGGTGAGAACGATTCGGTCCGTCTGGAGAACGGGATCCGGGTGGACCGTCTTAGACGAGCTCGCGACTTCCTGACCGATGGAATATGGATTTACGAGCTGTCCGATCGTCGGCGCCTGTATGGGCATGCAGGCTGACGATCCCGCATAGGCGACGACGGCGACTTTCTCTTCGATCGTCTTCGGAGGGTTTTCGGCCAACCACCGTCCGAGAACCTTGCTACCCCACGCATCCGCCATCGCCTCCGCCGTGTGCGACTTACCGACAACCGTGGGCGCGCATTCGCGGTATTCTTGCATTTGCTTACTCACGACGCCCCGAAGAGCCGCTTCGTCGAGCCCAGGGTATTTGTCTCTCATCACTCGCACAAACTCTTCGGTCGTTAGCTCGGTCGCGCGGTCGTCGATCGTACGAAAACCCACCGTGCGCTCCAGGCACTGCACAACTCCGGCCATGGGATTCCCCGCCGAAGTCCATCCCGGCGCTTTCACTTCAAAGTAGCCGAGCCTCTCAAGCTCCGGCACCCCCGCGGGGTCGACTATCGACATCACCAAATCAAGATTCGAGTACTCGCTCCGCACGCCTCGAAGATCGCTCAAAACGCCGGAAAGCTCCGGGTTTTCGCGGACCTCGTCGGGCCACGCGGACGGCGGCGTATTCACGAGCTCGGACATTTTCGCGGGATTCAATTTCACGAGAGGGAAATGTCCGCAGCACGGGTCGATCGAATGCGCGATTTCGTGCCCAAACATCATGACGGTAGTGGTATCCGGTTGCCGATAAAACATCGGACACACGTGAAAGGTGTGATCCCTCGGCTGATAGAACGCGGGGTAACCTTGCATCGCGCATCCAGATTCGGATTGCGAGGCGGCGAGAGGAGAGAACTTAATCGTCAAAACCTTTTCGTACTGCGCCCGCTCGGCCGGCGACAGCTCCGTGAGCTTTCGTCCCTTCAGAATTTCACTCAGCATTCCGTCCTTAGCGAACTTGAATAAGCGATCGAGACGCTGAACGACCTCCGGGGAAACCGTGGATTCAGGCGGAGTCATGGACTGCCCATACCCGGGAACGGTGTTCGCCGCCATCTCGCTCACGATTCGGCGGATATTGCTTTTCTGATCTTTTGGAAGTCGGTCGAGATATGCGACCAGCGTGCCCGCGGAAATGCTCCGGTATTCTGAATCGCCCGCACGAGGCGGCCAAGGAAGCTCAACCGGCATGTTCGCCGCCATGGGCGTGGCCGGCTTACCCGCGGCCCATTCCTGTACCGCCGGTGCCATCGCGATGGTGGCAAAACTCACTTTGAAAAGGTCCGAAACTTTCTGATCGGCTGGAAGAGAGTTCCACACCGTTAAAAGCTCGGCCTGGCTCTTTAGCATCTGCTGAATAGCCTTAGGATCATACATTCCGTAATTACCGCCGATGCTCCCGCCGTCATACCCGCCTTGAAACGATTGGCCCTCAGGCATGTAACGAGGATTC
>CAYPFC010000241.1:0-3002 GCA_964409815.1 uncultured Pseudobdellovibrionaceae bacterium | reverse complement strand
GTCCGGAAGCTTGATTTCGCGCTGGCTCTTGCGGTCCTCGAAGAACCTACAGTTGTCCGTAAGTGAGAGAAAATTGCACGCGGGCTTTGGGGTTGCGACAGGCTCGGCGGCAAACGCGCCGACCACCGCGACCAGCGAAAGAAGTAAAACCATACAACTATATTAATCCGCGCGAGTCGGACTAAGGAGACCCGAAAGGAGGAACCAGACCTAGGATCAGTGAGATTTCTTGCGCTCGCGAATCACCAACGGCAACACGCACGCCGCGATCACCGATCCCAGCAGCGCCAGCGCCTGATCGGCCTGCGCGTCCCAGGGATCGCCTTGCGTGCCGATGAACTCGGGCCCGGCGCCTTCGGACATCAGCACGGCCGTCGCCCATTCCATGAGCTCATAGAGCGACGACCACGCGATGATGATCAAGATCGAGCCGATCGCCGAGCGCACGGGGTTTAATCTCACCCGCCACACGAGCGCTTCGCGAATCGGATCGAAGAACAACAAGCCAAACAAGAAATGCAGCAGCCGATCGTAATGATTGCGCTCCCATCCGAACAGCGACTTCAGCGTGAAGCCGAAGGCTTGATCGAGCCAACGATCGTAGGGAACCAAAGAGTACGTATAGTGCGCGCCCAGGTTGTGAAGCGAAACGAACACAAAGATCATTATGTAACTTAAATCCGAAAGCACGCCCCGCCGGTAACCCAGAATCACCGGCACCGCGAACGCCGCGACCAATAGATTTTCCAGAATCCAGGTCGACCGACTGTGGACGCCGAACGCCAGCAGGACCCACTGGGCCAAAAACAGAAGGTTCAACGTCCAAAAAAGTCTAAACGAGCGATGCATCTTCATAGTCAATTCAAGCTTGTTGCAAGCGAAATGCCTAGCCTCGCCCGCGCCCCTCGGATATAGCTCCCGGTATCTACACGAGAGGTGAAACCATGTCTGCATTCAATGTCGTTCGGTTTCGAGTGAAACCTGGCCGTGAAAATGACTTCTTACGGGCCCACCAGGAAGCCCGTCCCGGCTTTGACGGGTTCATCAAAGCCAATTTGATCAAGACCGGCGAGCGTTCCTACTGTTTCATCGGTGAATGGAACTCCTTCGAAGACATTGCCCGCGCGCGCGAAAAAATGATCGCGATGCTCGACAGCTTTCGCGACTGCCTGGAGGACATGGGCTCCGGACTCGGCGTGACCGACCCGGTTTCCGGCGCTTCGGTTTTGCAGATCAAGAATAGTTAGCGCTCATCCGGCTTGCGAGCCTTCGCGAGCGGGAACAAGTGAAAACAGAATTCGTAAATTCCGTCCGGGGGCTTCGGAGAGGCGTTCAAGAACTCGACGAGCTCGCCCGCGAACTTGCGAATCATTTCTTTCGCCGCCAGTACCCGCTCGGCGTCGGCCGAGACCGTGATCGCCCCGACCGTGCGGATATCCGGTGGATCCGACAGCGCGCTCAGCGCGCGCTGAAACATCCACGCGTAGTCGTCCTTCGCATTCGGCTTACGCGTGGAATCGATGACCACGTTGCCCTCGATCGTCTCCCACGATCCATCTTCGCGCTCGCGCGCAAGACCTCTCTGAACGATATCGCTCAATACCGCGCGGGCCTCCTCGATCTCGATGCCCGTCATCTCACTCAATTCATCCACCGACTTCGCTCCGCCCGACGGGATTCGCAAGGCCTCGAGCATCAGGTAGTGGCGCCAATTGAGCTCGCGCGCCACGAGGTCGGTCAGCGCGTGCGGAATCTTATCGCGCCGAATGTCCGCGGACGTTTCGGCGACGAATTCCTCCACCTTCAGCGGAGGCACCTTCAGCTTCGCGCCCAGACGCGCGGTCATTTCGGGCGTCAGCTTGCGACGGCCCTTCAGGAATTTCCAAAGGAGCGAGGGCTCGATCTCCAAATCGCGAGCGTAGGCGCGCGTGGAGTAGCGGGGATTGCTCCGCTTGCGACGATCGAATTCGTGGGTCAGGTATTCCGTAAAGCTCATCGGGACACAGAATCTATCAATACCTTTTGGGTATCAATTTTTTTCTACGATTAGGGAATTCTTGAATTAAGTCGCCGGAGCCTCGTCAAAAGCCTGCCGAATGGCTTCCGTGAGCTCGCCTTCCACTTGGTCCGGGTGAATCAGCCGGAAAGTGTGTGCAAGCTTCGTCTTGGAAACAGATTGAATGGATTTGAAAATTTCGGGAGAGGTTTTCTGTTTAAGGAAGATCACCGTTTCCAGGTAGGACTTCTTGGGGCGAACGAAGAAGTAGCAAACCTTACGGGAAAACATGATCGCCCGCCCCGAGGCGTATATACGCTGTTCCCCGAGCGAGGCCCCGAAGGCTCGTATTTTCGCCCAAGCGTCCTTAAGGTCCTCTTCGAGCGGCGAGATCAGATAGCTTTCGCTCGTGTTGTAGTGATCCGGATGATGCGTGTACTCGCGCTTTTTCGCCGGCTTCTTTTTCTTCTTGGCGATCTTTTTCATAGCCGAAGCTCATATCAGACAAGCTCTCGCCGCGCACCATTGCCGCGCGACCTTAAACGCGGCCGCACCGGTAGCGCGCCTCGGTAAATCCATATACCGAAAACGCCACCAATCCGATGGCCACCAAAAACACCAGCGCTTGCCCGTTCGGCTGGGCCATCAGAAACCGCCAGACGCCGCGCAAACCCGCGGCCTCGTCGCCGTTCGCGCGAAGCGCTGCCCTCAGGAAAAACCATCCTGTCAGCAGGAACACGAGGCCCCGGGCCGCGATCCCCGCTTTACAAACCGAGCGGAGCCAACGCTTTCCTCGAGGCAGCTCAAGCCCGCGCGTAAAGCGCTCGGAGAGCGCGATGTAAATTTGGCCGATGCCGATCGAAAGGATAACCACCGCGACAATTCCGGTGAGAACATTACCGAAACTTTGACTTAAGAGCTCGTGCGCGAGCGCGGACTCACCGTCTCCATGTGCCGGCCGCGAAAGATGTAAAATCAATCGGGTTGCCGAGTAAGCCAGAAGAGC
>CAYPFC010000240.1:0-4591 GCA_964409815.1 uncultured Pseudobdellovibrionaceae bacterium | reverse complement strand
GACCAGGAAGCCCGCAAAGGCGGCGACCGCGCCCCCGGCCAGGGCGTACAAAGGGAAGTTCAAGATCGAAACTGGCTCCGGGAAGGGCGCGAAGTTCAAGCTGATCAAGGCGCTGACGTAGGCGCCGATCGCCATGAAGCCCGCGTGACCCAGCGAGAACTGGCCGCAAAAGCCGTTCACGAGGTTCAAGCTCGTCGCGAGCATGATGTTAATCGCGATGTAGAACAAGATGGTCTGCAAGTAAGCGTTCAACCCGAACGAAGAAAGCGTGGCCACAACGCCCGCAACTACGGCACACAGGAGCCACCCGCGAATCTGCTGCATTAGACCTTCTCCACGCGGGCGCGGCCCATGAGGCCCGAGGGCTTGAACATCAAGATAAAGATCAAAAGACCGAAGGCGAGAGCGTCGCGATACGTGCTCGAAAGGTAGCCGACGACCATCTCTTCGCTAAGGCCCATCAAAAGACCGCCGAGCACGGCGCCCGGAAGGTTTCCGATACCGCCGAGGACGGCCGCGACGAACGCTTTCAAACCGAAGAGCATTCCCATCAAAGGATCGATCTTAGGATATTTCAACGCAACCAACACCGCGCCTATCCCGGCGAGAGCGCTCCCAAGCGCGAACGTGATCATGATGATCGAGTTCACGTTGATGCCCATGAGGGTCGCGCTACGGAACGAGAAGCTCACCGCGCGAATCGCCATGCCGGTTTTCGTGTGCTGAATAAAGTAGTTCAATAAGCCCATCGCGACGAGCGCCACCGCGATGATGGTGATGTCGAAGAGCTGAACTTGAACTTCGCCCCAAGTGAATAGCGGCACGTCTTCCAGAACGCTCGGAAACGACTTCGGATCGGCGCCGAAAACGACCTGACCCGAGAACTGAAGGAAGAGGCTCACGCCGATCGCCGTGATCAACGAGTTCAATTTAGGAGCGCCTCGCAGCGGACGGTACGCGAAGCGCTCAATCATCAGACCCAGAGCCGCGCACGCGACGATCGCGATACCCAAAGTGATGAAGAACGAGCTCCATCCGGGATGATCTACGAGCTGCAGGTGACGGGCCCCGTAGTACGCGGCGAACGCGCCGACCATGTACACTTCCGAGTGCGCGAAGTTAATGAGCTGAAGAACCCCGTACACCATCGTGTAGCCAAGCGCGATCAGTGCGTAGATCGCGCCCAAGTTCAAACCGTTGATAAGATGTTGTACGAACTCTTCCATCTGAAATTACGGACCGAGGAGGGTTACGAATTTAAGGGCTTTGCCTTCAACCTTCACGATGAAGGCATCTTTGTCGGCGTTACGTTCGGCATTGATCGTGATCTTTCCGGTCGCTCCGTCGAAGCCCGAGATTTTCGCGAGCTCGGCGCGGATCGCTTCCGGAGTCGGAGCGGCGGCTTTCTCGATCGCGGCGATCAGGATCATCGCGGCGTCGTAACCCGCGGCCGCGAGGCCGTCCGGAGTTTCGCCGTACTTTTCCTTGTAGTCTTTGATGAACTTCTGAGTCGCGGGAACCGGGCTCTCGGACGCGTAGTGGTTCGAGAAGTAAGAGCCTTCAACCGCGCTCTGACCGATCTCGAACAGCTTCGGGCTGTCCCAGCCGTCGCCCCCGAGGAGGATCGCCTTAAGCCCGAGCTGACGAGCTTGGCGCGCGATCAAACCGACTTCGGTGTAATACGCGGGAATGAAGATCGCGTCCGGGTTCGCCGAGCGGATCTGCGTGAGCTGAGCTTTGAAGTCCGAATCGCCGGTCTGGAAGTTCTGTTCGGCGACGATGTCTCCACCGAGCTCTTTGAACTTCTTCACGAAGAACTCCGCGAGGCCGAGCGAGTAATCGCTCTTCAAATCCTTAAGGATCGCGACCTTCTTGAGTTTCAAATTCTCGCGCGCGAAGCGGGCCATAACCGGGCCCTGGAATGGATCGATGAAGCACACGCGGAAAACGTAGTCTCCGACTTGCGTGACTTTCGGATTCGTGGACGATGGCGAAACCATCGGAATTTTGTTCGCCTGCGCGATCGGCGCGGCGGCCAACGAGCGCGTGCTCGCGACTTCGCCCAGCAGCGCGACGACCTTATCTTGCGCGATGAGTTTCTTAACGACGGCGGCCGCTTCTTCCGGCTTGCCCTGGTTGTCTTCGGTAATCAGCACGAGCTTCTTACCATTGATTCCACCCGTGGCGTTCTTCGCATCGATCGCGAGGCGCACGCCTTTGTCGGTCGACTGACCGAAGGTGGCTTCTCCGCCCGTCATCGAACCGAATTGTCCGATACGAATTTCCGTAGCGTTGGCTGCATTGGCAGCGGCGTCTCCCGAAGCTCCATCTTTTTTCGTGCAACCAAAGCCGAGCACGGCGGCCGAGAGAACGATCAAAATTCGGTTAAAGCAAAGCATTAACCCCTCCTTATTCTGAGAAGGTTACGACGTACCTTGGCAGACACGGCTCGGTCAACTTTTAGGTGAGTCGGCCTGTAACTAAATCATTGAGAACTTTGGGATAAAGACGAACCTCGAGCGCTTTCACTCGAGCCTCGAGAGACTGTGCGGATTCGCCGGGAATAACCGCAATTCTTTCCTGCTTTAAAATGCGACCACGGTCGAAGTGTTCGTCGATCAGGTGAACCGTGACCCCTGTCTCCCTGTCACCAGCTGTAAGAACCGCTTGGTGAACGGCCGTCCCGTACATGCCGGGCCCGCCGTGGCGGGGAAGGAGCGCTGGATGACTGTTCACAATGCGTGCCGGAAACCTGGAGAGCACCTCAGGGCCCACGAGAGCTAAATAACCGGCCAAGACGACCCAATCCGCGTTCCAGGCCGTGAGTTGATCGGCCATCGCCTGGTCCCATTGTGGCCGATTGGGGAAAGATTTCAGGGAGATCACACGTGCGGGAATGCCCAGATTTGCGGCTCGCTCTAGAGCGCCGATACCCGTTCGATTGGTGAGGAGACCGACGACCTCGGCCTGAAGCTCACCCGCTCGCGAGGCGTTCACGATGGCTTCAAAATTGGTTCCCTCTCCCGAGGCGCAAACGACAATCCGGATAGGCATTATGACGATCAAGCTAAGTCAATTTCGTACACCTGGCAAACAGCACTGAAATAAATCTCCGGGGTCTACTGGCACGTGGATTTTTAAGCGTCGTCAAGCGCCGAATTCTGGCACCCCAAATGCAATCTCTTCCCTTGTCAGAACAACACATTTTCCCTGGGGAATCTCGATGCGCTTAAGCTTATGGATGGCTGGTCTCGCGCTCTCGTTAATCGCTTTCACTTCCAACGCAACCGAGGCCCCGAGTGAAGCTTCATTCTGGGCCCAAACGCAAATCCCCGACTCTCTCTATCGCAAGTTTATAAACAATAAGATCTGCCGCTCGACCCCCGCTTACGCAAAATCCTGCGAAGCGGCCCTGAGCGCGGCCCGCGCGTTGGTCGGCGGTGTCGTCGTTCGCGAGCCCGCCGCCCGCAAGACGAAAGACTTCGAGGAAGAGCTGAAGAAGCTCGAAGGCAACCTCCCCGCCGGGATTCCCGTGCAGATGCTGCGCGCCCATGCCATTCGCGGCCACCTCCACGCGTTCGATCCCTACGCCGGACTACTTCCGCTTAAACAAATCGAGCACGAGCAAGAGAGCTCGGCCGCCGCGTACGTGGGCGTCGGCATGAACCTCGAGCGAAATCCACTCGGCATCGTGATCCACGAGGTCTATGCGGGCGGACCCGCGGAGGCCGTCGGCCTGAAAGCCGACGACGTCCTCGTGTCGGTCGCGCGCGATGGCGGACACAAGTTCACCCCGATCGAAGGGCTCGACGTTGAAGGCGTGATCAAGCTGATCCTCGACGAAGTCGACACGGACATCGCGATCAAAGTTCGTCGCGACGGGGTCGAGCTCGCGCCCTATAAAATGAAGCGCGCCGTAGTCAGCGTTCCGCATCTGGACGCCGCCACGCTCGAGCCGGGCATCGGATACCTGCGCGTGCGCAGTTTTGACAGCGACGAGCTTTGCGACGAAGTCACGACCGCCCTCGAGACTTTCCGCCGCGACGGAGTCAATCAACTCGTCATCGATCTGCGCGGAAATGTCGGCGGTGAGAAATACACGGCCCTTTGCGTGACCGAGCTCTTCGCCGGCGAGCGCCCCCTTATCGGCACGCGCTACATCTCGAACACCATCCCCCAACTGAAGCTCGTCATGGGCGAAGACAACGTGAGCGAAGACTCCACCGAGATCGAATACGAGTTCGGCGGAGAAAGCGCGGTTTTCGAAGGTAAATTGATCGTATTGATCGATTCGGTCTCGGCCAGCGGAGCCGAAATTATGGCCGGCGCCTTACAGGACCATAAGCTCGCGTGGATTGTGGGCGAAACTTCCTACGGGAAAGGCACCGCGCAGACTTACGCGCTCGTGCCGGGCCACCAAGATCTTTTGATGGCGTGGTCGTCGGCGCGATTCTACCAACCGAGCGGCCGCACGAATCAGGCGATCGGAATCAGCCCGAGCTTCGCCGTCTCTCCCCGCCTCGGCCAGCCCGAGTGGAAGCACAAGCGCGAAGTCGACGTCGAGGAAAACAGCGCGAAGCCCTTGAACGGA
>CAYPFC010000239.1:0-4605 GCA_964409815.1 uncultured Pseudobdellovibrionaceae bacterium | reverse complement strand
TCGTCCACCGAACCGACGTACACGTACGCCCCGTTCTCGAGGAACCTCGCGGCGTCAGCGCAATTCGTGACACGATCGCAATCCGCTTTATTATTACAATTGACGTAGACAGACGCGGCCGCCACGAAGTCCCCGTATTTCGACTTGGCATCGGCGTAAGCCTTTGCATCGGGTGCGGTGCCACCACCTCCGGCCTGGTAGGCCAGTTCAAGATATTGTTTTAGATTCTGCAGACGCAGCCGTTCTTCGCGAAGCTGATTTTGAACGAGCTGCGCTTCGGCGAGTTTGGCTTGGGCCTTCGCTTGTCCCGCGCGCTGAGCCTCCGCTACTTTCCGATTGAGCGAGTTCATCTTGTTGTTGAACTGGCGAGATAGGCGCTCGGCCTGCTGCTTTGCCATGCGCATAGCGCGACACATATCAGTTTCGCCATTCTGCGGGCCCGGAGCCGTGCTGCAACCGTTTTCGCCCTGCACGCGCTTAATCGAATCTCTGAGCGCGACTTTATCACGTTCGATCTTCGAAATCGCTTCATCTGCTTTGTTTAACGCGGACTCGTAAATCTTACGTGCGCTATCTTTTGAGTCCTTGGTCGGCTTACTTTGTAAGCACCACTGATAGTATTTCTCCGCCAGACGCTGCCAGCTTTGGCGGTCACTTACGCCTACCTGTTTCATCATGGCATTGAAGCTGACACGGTTGAATTGCTTCGCGGCTTCCAACTGCAAACGATCTTGTTGATATTTCGAAACGGTCGTTGTCGCGGAAGCGTGACAGTTTAGATCGATTTGTTTCAGGGCTTCCGTATACGTATTTTCGGCGTCGGTTTTCGATAGTTGAATCTGTCGGATATTATTGTCGGCGTTTGTGATCTGCTGCTCGATTTGAACGATCTTTTCCTGTAGTGCTTTTACGGCCTCGTCCTGAGCGTTGGACGCGGCCTCGAGCTGCTCGTCATATTGGTTTTGCGCCTCGGTCATCTGATCTTGAATCTCCGACACTTGGCTTTCGGCAGCCGCGACAAGTTCGGTATATTCCGATTGAAGCTTCGGTAGCTCGCCCTCTAGGCGACGAACTTCCTTCTGCGATTCCTGCATTTGCTTTTCCAACTCTTTTTGCTCGGCACCGAGCTTGCCGGGGCAATATGCCAAAAGCTTTTTTCCGGTTGAGATGCTGCGAAGGCCGATGGCCGCGTCGTTCGCTCGCGAGCCAGTTTCCGACTCTTCGTCACCTGTGGAAACGCCATCGCAAGAAACATTCGGATTCGAGCTCGAGCCACTGGCGCACTGGTCGCACTGGTTGATCGCCTTCGTACATAAGGGCCAACCGCTCTCGCCGGAATTCCCCCCTCCCAGGGTCAAACATGCGCTCGCCAACGCGCCTTTCGCGGCATCGTATTTTCCTTTTGCGGTTCCGCAGTCAGCCGGATCGTTAGAGTTTGTACCGTAGCAAGCCATCATATCGGCGCGGCGTCGCTCCCAAAGTTGCTTAAGCCGTGCGAGAGTCTGCGGATTGGCGTTTGCGCCTTTGCTCTCTTCCGCCTCGTAGTTATCGCGCGCGGCTTTGTGATCTGCTTCGGGGCCCGTGCAATCGCGAGAGCTGTTATTATTGCTGTTGTTATTATTGGTATTGCCGTTGGTTTCAGCGTACGTCGTCGGTGTGAGGAGTATGAGAAGGGCCATCAAAAGGCCGACAAATCCGACGCCTGACTTCACAACACCTGTCTCGTTTCTAAACATCGTAATTCACCCTCGTGTAAGAGAGATCTCAAGGATCTAATAGCAGCAACCCGAGTGCCAAAAATCGGCCTTGCGGAATATATAGTCTCATTTTGAGACAGTTCGTTCGGGAGCGGTAGATCTCGACTGGGCGAAGGAATTGAGAATCAGGTTCTAAGACTAGTCCGGAAATTCGGGCAAAAAAAATTCTGTGGGACAGAGTGATCCAGTAAACCCGTTTTCATCAAGGTGGGTGACCGTGGTAACTACTTTAGGCTTCTCACTCACTGAAGGTGAGCTTGCACACCATAATCAGGGACAGCCCCCAAAATTGTTCTTGTAGGGTTTACTTTTGTCATCAGCCCACAGAACTTCAGACAGAATAACAGAGTTCATTCTCGGAGTCACAGGCATCAAAACCCGTGCCGCGCGCGAATTTTTCGAAAATTAGCGCTTAGTCCTGTAACGGGATGAGATTTTCACTCCGAAAAGTCTTGCATGACCCCCGAGAAACTTGACTTGATTTTCCCGTTCTTCGTCTTCGCCTACGGGGCGCTCATGACCTTCGTTCTTCACCATCCGACACTCGTTCAATTGGCCGAAAACCGCCTCCCGCACGCGATCTTACAGCAAATGCGCGGACACCGCGTCTTAGGCCTGATTTGCCTGGCAGTAGGCGCGTTCTGGTCGCTTCAAAACGTTTGGCTTTGATCGCTTTTTTCGAGTAGATTCTACAGCCCATGGATCAGCTCACGATGGACTTTGAGGCCGCCACGCGGCAAGCGACCGCGTCAGCCACGCCCGTCAAGGCGGAGGACGCCTCCGCGCAAGTCGATGAGCAGCCGAAAATACTCTCGGTTTCCGACGTGAACAAGGCCGTTAAGGGCACGCTCGAATCCAACTACAAACTTATTTGGGTCAAAGGCGAGATCTCGAATTTCAAGCCGCATTCGTCGGGACATTTCTATTTCAGCCTGAAGGACTCCAAAGCGCAGATTAGCGCGATGATGTTTCGCGGAGCGAACTCGGGATTAAAATTCAAGCCGCACGACGGGCTCGAAGTCATCGTGCGCGGGCGCGTGTCGGTGTACGAGCCTCGCGGCACGTACTCCATCAACTGCGAGCTCATGGATCCGGTCGGCGCGGGCGCGCTTCAGCTCGCCTTCGATCAGCTCAAGAAAAAGCTCGAGCTCGAAGGCTTGTTCAAACAAGAGAGGAAGCGCCCGATCCCGCTCCTTCCGCGCCATGTGGCCGTCGTCACTTCGCAAACCGGAGCCGCGATCCGCGATATTCTCAACGTCCTCGGCCGCCGATTTAAGGGATTGAGAATTACCGTCATTCCCGCCATCGTTCAGGGCGATCAATGTCCCGGATCCGTCGTCGCGGGAATCGAGCTCGCCCAGCGCATGGGAGACGTCGACGTCCTAATCGTCGGCCGTGGCGGCGGCTCGATCGAGGACATGTGGGGCTTTAACGACGAGCGCGTCGCGCGCGCGATCTTCGCCTCGAAGATTCCGGTCATCTCCGCGGTCGGCCACGAGATCGACTTCACCATCGCCGACTTCGTCGCGGACTTGCGCGCGCCCACGCCTTCGGCGGCGGCCGAGCTCGTCGTGAAGAACGCGGCCGAGATACAAGACCAAATCGGAAACATGAAGCGCAGGCTGTGGCGCTCTTACCAGCACCAGATGGAGATGAACCGCCAAAAGGTGTTTCAGCTCTCCAAGCGCCTCGTCGACCCGAAGCGCAGACTCCAGGATCTCGCCCAGCGCTGCGATGAGCTTTCCCAGCGCCTGGAGAGCGCGACCCAGCGTTATTTCGAAAAACTCGCTCAGACGATTCGCCTGAAAGTTTCCAGGCTTCAGTCGCCGCTCGAGGCCATCCTGCGCACGCGCCAATCCTTGAGCATCATCCGCACGAAGATGGAAGCTCACTGGCTGCGCGCGCACGAGTCGAAGTCGGCACGCGTGGCCGCCGCGCTCTCGATGCTCGACTCGCTTTCGCCCGCGAAAGTGGTCGCGCGTGGATTCACCATCACGCGCAAGGGCGGCGACCTCGTGCGCGAAGCCTCGCAGCTCAAGAAGGGCGATCATATTGAAATCGAGTTCGTGAACCAGCAAAAGGCCGTCGCGCGCGTCGAAGAGATTTTGAAAAATTAAGGAGTACGTATGGATTTCGAGAAAAAACTGATCCGCCTCGAGGAGATCGTGGCCAAAATGGAAGCCGGCGATCTGCCGCTCGAAGACTCGCTGAAGTTTTTCGAGGAAGGCGTGAAGCTCTCGCAAGAATGCAATAAGCAACTCGCTCAAGCCGAGCAAAAAGTGAAGGTCTTGCTGTCCATCGACGGAAACGGCACCGCCACCACCGAAGACTTCCAGATCAAAGACTAATGTTTCACGGTTTATACAAATCCGATCTGGATCTCATCGACGTTCACCTGCGCTCGGTCATGGAGTACCAAGCTCACGAAGCCCTGCCGCAACTCGAGCGCTTCTTCGAAAGCCTGAAGTACTCGCTCTTCTCGGACGGCAAGCGCTTTCGCCCGCTGCTCAGCGTGCTCACGGCGCGCGCGCTCGGCAAAGCTCCCGAGCACGTACTTCCGCTCGCGGCGGCCGTCGAGCTCATTCACACGTATTCGCTTATCCACGACGATCTTCCGTGCATGGACGACGACGACGTCCGTCGCGGAAGGCCAACGAATCATAAGATTTTCGGCGAGGCGGGCCCGCTCCTCCCCGGGGACGGTTTGCTGACGCTCGCGTTCGGAGTGCTCGCGCAGTCGCCCTCTCCCAACGCCGCCGCCGTGGTCGCGCTTCTTTCGGAGGCCGCGGGCCCGCGCGGGATGGTCGGCGGTCAAGCGCTCGACATCGACTCGCAAAGTCCCGACTTG
>CAYPFC010000238.1:1316-4608 GCA_964409815.1 uncultured Pseudobdellovibrionaceae bacterium | reverse complement strand
TTCCGGATCTGATGGGCGCGGACGGCGAAGACGATTTGAAGAACGCGTACGCAGCGAAAGACGAAGACATTCTCGTCCAAGCGGTGAGCAAACGCCTCGGCAAAGATCAGAACGATCTGAAAGCGCTGAACGTGCTCGCGGTGTTCTACATCAATCAAGGCAAGCACGGCATGGCGCGCATCCTTCTGAACCGGGCGCTCCGCGCGCATCCGAATGAAGCCGGCTTGTACAACAACGTCGGCGTGATTCACCTGGCGAAGACCGAGCAGCGTCAAGCGATCGCGGCCTTCCGTAAAGCGATGCAGATCGATTCGGATTATGCCGTCGGCGCCGCGAAT
Organism: uncultured Pseudobdellovibrionaceae bacterium; assembly: GCA_964409815.1. Taxonomy (GTDB): domain Bacteria; phylum Bdellovibrionota; class Bdellovibrionia; order Bdellovibrionales; family UBA1609; genus JALHOQ01. Next base: position 4,270 of record CAYPFC010000238.1, on the reverse strand, counting down.
CTCGGCTCAATCTTCGTGGAGTACAAGGATTTCTCGAAGGCGGTCGACCTGTTGAAGGAAGGCTACTCGGCGGTGAAGTCGGACTTACGTCGAGGCGTCGGCCTGGATGTGGCGAACAACTACGCGCTCGCCTTGAGCGGAACCGGAGACACGAGCCGCGCGAAATCCATTCTTCAGGACATTCTGAAGACGGATTCGGGCAACGTAACGGGCTTACTGAACTACTCGATCCTGTTGATACATAAGCTTAAGGACAAAAAAGAGGGCGAGAAGCAGTTGAACCGGCTGAAGTTCCTCGCTGAGGACGACCGGACACGCAAAGCGATCGAAGAGTTGGAGAAAGCTCTCGGTCAGAACTAAAAATCGGCTCCGAAGGGAGCCGGCCTAGACCATACGGAGTTTGCGGTGCGAGCAAAGGCAGCTAAACTATTAATAGTCGGTGCGTTGACACTTGTAATGGGCAACCTAGCAGCGCCGGCCGTTGCACAAGAAGAGAAGTCCGAGAAAACGGAGAAGTCTGCGGGTTCCGGCAAGGACAAGAAGCAGACGAAAATCGATTTCGAAGACGAGTTAGTCGAAGGTGAGTTGAAGAAACCCGAGCTGTTTTATCTCTTGCAGAAAAAGCAGTTCAACTTCAAGCGCCTCATCAAACTGCGCGAGGATTTTTTGCCCGAGATGCGCAGGGACGCGGATGAGATACGAAGGGGCAGGAGCAAAAATTGAAACAGCCGGTAGTTCTCAGAATCTATAAGGGTGACAAGCTGGAGACCGTTCGTCAGTTCGAGAACGCTCAGATTGTCATTGGTCGCAACAGCGACGTGCAGCTCGAGCTGCAAGACGAAGGCGTAGCGCTGCTCCACGCGATGATCGAGGATCGCGGCGGCGATTACTACATCTCGGACCTGGGATCGCAAACCGGCACGTTCAAAGGTGGAAACCGAATACTTGAAGATCGCCTGACCTCGGGTGATGAGCTTACGATCGGCCCGTTCCGTGTTCAGTTTTACATTGGAGTTCCGAAGCCCGCGGCTCCTCCGAAGCCCGTCACTGCGGACCCGGGCGCGGTGAGCAGCGTGAACTTCGTGATGCCGGAGCCCCCGAGCGTCGACGAAGCCGACTTGCAAGTTGAGAAAACGGACCCGAAGCTCGCCGTTCCCCCGGCAGCTCCGCAGAAACCCGCGGATGCGCCGAAGAAGGAAGAGAAAAAGGAAATCAAAGGCGCGCCGATTGCTCCGCCGAAGCCCACCGCTCCACCGAACATTCCGCAAGCGAAGAAGTTCGGTTCCGCGAGCAAGGCCGAGAAGAAGAAAGAGCATAAAACTTTCGCTCCCGCTAGCCCCTATAAGGATCTGAAAGAGATCATTAAGCCCGGTAAAGGTTCGGTCGTCGAAGTGATGGTCGCGTGGAAAGATCGGGTGATCTCGACGAACCACTTTAATCAAAAGGGAAGCGTCTACATCAGCTCGTCGGAAGACGCCGACGTCGTAGTTCCGATTCTCTCGTCGAAAAGCAAGTACGAACTCCTGAAGATCGGAACTCAGGCGACCGTGTGCCTCACGCCCGAGATGACCGGCGAAGTGGTTCGCGACGGCGAGACGCTTTCGTTCGCGGAGCTCGGCCGCCAGAACAAGATGCGCAACGCGGGCTCGCACTACGAGATGGATCTGCGCCAAGGTGAGATGGTCCGTATCGGCCTGCAGGGCGATCTGATTTCGATTTACATTCGATACGTCGCCGAAACTCCGAAGCCGCTCGTGGCGCCGTTGCTCGACATGACATCCAGCGAAGTCACGGGCGTGATCTTGGCGCTCGCGGTCTCGGCGATTCTGGGTCTCTACATGAGCATCTATACGCCGTCGCCGCTGCTCGAGGACGAAGCGCGTATCGAAGAGCCGATCCGTAAAGCGATCGTGCGCTTTAGCCCTCCGCCGCCCAAGGACGATCCTCCGAAAGTGGAAGAGGTGAAGAAGGAAGAGAAAAAGGTTGTCGAAGTGAAAGACAACACTCCGAAGAACCAAGCGAAGGCGACGCCTCAGCAGTCGAAAGCCTTCGAGCAGAAGCCGGACCCGGGTAAAGCGGCCGAAGTGAAGCCGAAGCCCGTGCAGAAAGACAAGCAAGTGAAACCGACTTCGGCGGTTCCGCAGGGCGCGGCCATCAAGACGGGCCAAAAAGAAGGCGCCAACATGAAGTCCGAGAAACCCGATCCGAATAAGATGGGTCTGCTTGCGACGTTCGGTAAGGGCGGCATCAACAAAGATCTGAATAAAGCGACTTCCGGCTCGGGCGAGCTCGTCGGTATGGCCGACGCCGCGACGGGCGCGGCGGGCTCCAGCGAAAACCGCGCCGGCGACAACATGGGCGGCAAGCTCAAAGACACCGGCAAGGGCGGCGCGGGAACGGCGACCTACGGAATCGCGGGCGTCGGAACGCAAGGCCGCGGAACGGGAACGACCGGCTACGGCACCGGCGGCCTCGGACAAAAAGGCTCCGTGCAGATCAACGTGGGCGGACAGGACGCCGACTTCGCGGGCGGAATGGACAAAGAGGCCATTCGCCGCGTGATCCGCGAGCATATCCGCGAGATCCGCAACTGCTACGAGAAAGAACTTCAGCGCTCGCCCGATCTTTACGGAAAGATCGTGCTCGAGTGGGACATCGAAGAAGAAGGCCGCGTCAGCCGTTGCGTGGTTAAGAGCAACGCGCTCGGCAACGACGCGGTCGCAAATTGCATCGTGAATCGTTTGAAGACCTGGAAATTTCCCGATCCGCCGAAAGACCAAATCGGCCGCGTGATCTTTCCGTTCGTCTTCAGTTCACAATAAAGGGAGGGATTTCTTTTGGAACCACAAGCAGCTACACAAGCCGTCGACTTGATAGACAAGTGCGCCGGTTATTCGAACTTCATCGCGAAGTCTTTCTGCCAGGGCGGACACGTCATGGTCGTCATCGCGATG
>CAYPFC010000238.1:0-1306 GCA_964409815.1 uncultured Pseudobdellovibrionaceae bacterium | reverse complement strand
ATCGGTATCTTGGTCGTTTTCCTTATCATCAACCGTTTGATGGCTTTGCAAAAGCTGACGGTGGATAAGTCGAATATCACCGAGAATCTTTTCACTATGATTCTTCGCGGAGACATCCGTCAGGCCATCGCGTTCTGCGACTCGCGCCCGACGCCGCTGACCAACACGCTCAAGGCCGGTCTTGTGCAGGTGATGAACCGGCGCCCGGATGAGGAAGTGCAAGTCGCGATGGATGCCTCGGTACTTCGTGAAACTCCGCGCCTCGAGGGTTGGGTCTCCTTCCTCGCGGTATTCGGTAACGTCGGGGTTCTCGTGGGCCTTATGGGAACGATCATTGGTCTGATCGTATCTTTCGGTGGCGTGGCGGAAGCCGATGCCGCAACGAAAGCCGCCCGCCTCTCGCAAGGTATTTCCGAAGCTCTGAACTGTACGGCATTCGGTCTTATCGTCGCGATCATCGCGGTTGTCGCTTACGGATTTTTCCAGATCCGCATCGGCCGCGCGATCAACGATATGCAAGAATCCAGCATGACACTGATGAATCTCGTGGTCGCAAACCGGGATAAGATTAAGGACTAAACGATGGCTCACATAGATGACGGCGGCGATGGCCGGAGTAAAACGGTAGACTTGAACCTGGTACCCATCATCGATCTTATGTCGGTGTGTATCATCTTCTTGCTTATCACTGCGGTTTGGACGCAAGTCTCTATGATTCAGATTGGCAGCTCGATCTACGGAAAGAAGACGTCCGATGAGAAATCGGAACCGCCTCCGAAAGCCGAGATTCCCTTCCGCCTCGACGTTCAAAGAGATGGTTACCGAGTGATCATTGGACGAAACACTTTGAAGTTCCCGAAGATCGGGGACGAGTATGATCAGGTCAAGCTGACCGCTGAGCTTAAGAAGATCAAAGAATTGTATCCTGAAAAAGTAGACGCCGTAGTCACCGTGCTCGACGATTTGCCTTACGGCACGTTGATCGGTGGCATGGATGCGCTGTTGACCGCGGGTTTCCCCGAGATTTCGGTGGCGACCGCGGGCGCGGCGCCCTAATTAGAGAGAGCGAGAAAGAGTATGCCGATTCATGTACCAGGATATCGCCCGCGTCGTGGCCGTCACGGTGGCGGAGGCGGGAAGCGTAGCGCGGTGGTCGCGCTGAACATGACCGCGATGGTGGATATGTTCACGGTTCTGTGCGTCTTCCTCCTTCAGAACTACGCGACGACGAACCAGGTTCTTCCGATGCCTGAAAAAGTGGATCTGCCTTCGGCGCAAGAAGTGAAAGAGCTCTCGCCTTCGAACG
>CAYPFC010000237.1:0-4618 GCA_964409815.1 uncultured Pseudobdellovibrionaceae bacterium | reverse complement strand
TTCCTTCAAGAGCTTCTCGACCGTATTATCGGGCAGTACGCCGAGGCCGAGCCCATTCGTAATGAATTTCGAAACGCCTTGTACGTCAAAGACGTGCGCACGCACGCGGATGTGAATGTTCGCCCGGTGGAGATGATGGCGGAACCAATTGCGCACGATGGGTTCTCCGAGCTTGTAGTCCACGTAATCAATCTGCGTGAAGTACTTGGTCGTGTAGCGCGTGTTTCCGAATTTTTTCACGTAGGATTTCAGCCCGCACAGCAGAAGCGTCTCGCTCGCGACCGTTTCGAGCTCGAGGGTCGAGTCGACGCGAAACTTGTCGATCAACGCGAAGTCGAGCTCGCCCCTCAAAACCATTCCGCTCAGGACGGTCGCGAAGTCCATGGTGATGTCGAAGTTCACTTCGGGAAATTCCTGGCCGATGCGGCTGAGCTCGGGGATCACCATGTTGTTTCCGAATTCAACGGGCATTCCGATGCGGACAAGTCCGCGCGGCTTGGCCTCGAGTTTTTTGACCTCACCCACGGCCTGCTCGATTTCCTGCAGGCCTTTCTTCCCTCGGGCGTAAAGTTCCGAAGCCCTGGCCGTCGGAAAGAGCCTCCGATTCACGCGTTCAAACAGCTCGAAACCGAGCTCTTCCTCGAGCGAGTGAATGTGCTGGCTGACCCCGCTCTGGGTTAAATGCAGCTCCGAGGCCGCCTGGGTCATACTTTTATTCTCATAAACGCTTAAGAAGACGCGAAAGGTATTCAAATTCAAGGTCCCCACCCCCAAATTGGAACCAGTTGTACATCAGTTTTTCTGATGGATTCAGGTAATTTCAAATAATTTTTTATTTTGAAACAAAAGCCGTAAAACCACTCTTGTCCGCTGCTTTGACTTTGAAACTTTTAAAACTTGAATGAGGAAATAAAATGAAAACCCTGATCGCCGCCCTCGCTGCCTGCTTCGTAAGCGCAACCGCACATGCTGAAGTTTCCGCTCTCCCCGTGGCCGCCCCCGAAATGTATCGCCTCAAGCAAATCGAAATCAACGAGAGCTCGACCGTTCTTCCCGCAGGTAAAATCGCCAGCGGCATTCTCGCGATCAACAAAGAAGACCGTCAAATCATCCTGACCCTCCAGCCCGCATGGCAGTGCCCCCCGGGCGCGATGTGCGCGATGGTTATGCCCCAGCCGATCGTACTCGCCCTCCCGATCGTATATGAAGGCGGCGGATTCGCGGGCGGCCGTATCGTCGTCGGCGAAGCGAATGACATCACCGTCGACGGCACGATCGTTCGCATCGAAATCATGGAAGGTATGGCCATGATGGGCCCCGATCCCGTGTTTGAACCGATTCAAGTTATCGTGAGCGAAACGCTCCCCGGCTCTTCGGACGCGATCGTAAGCACCATGCAAGCCATCCCTGCACAACGCTAATACCCAACCCTGTGTAAGATGAATTCCTTAAGAGGAGGCCCAGAAAGCCTCCTCTTCGCTTTTGGTAGACACCGGTCGAGCCAAACTCGATACTTTCCGTAATGGCCCGAGCGCATTTTCCCTACCTGATTCTGACGGCGGTCGTCGTGGCGATCTACGGACCGCAGATCTCGCCGATCATGGGTCAGGGGCCTTCATCCATCTTAAGCGCGGCCGTTGCGGCGGGTGGATTCGGGCCCGTTCCGGGATACCCTATTCATAATTTGATCGCGCGGGCATTTCTGGCGTTTCCCTTCGCAAGCCCCGCCTACGCGCTCAACATCGCGAGCTTCGCCATGGCCGTATTCGCCGTCTTGGCGCTCACCCGCTTGCTCGCGCGGGTTGCCGAGTATGCGGGCCGCAGAGCGATCACGCCGACAGAAACATTCGCCCTCGGTTCGGTTTTGGCGTTCTTTTATTTCCAGTCGCCAAGCCTCGCGAGGGTCAGCTTCTTCGGCGATCGTTACACGACCGAGCTTTTCTTCTTAGTCGTCAGCGCCAACTTTTTCGTCGATGCGCTTCTGGATTCCCGCCTTCAGCGACGCGGGCTCATCGCGATGGCCTTCTTTTCGACGTTCATGTTTTTCTGCCACGCGAAGTCGCTGCCCTTCGTTTGGTTTTTCGCGCTCGTATTGATTTACCGGGCGCGCTCCGCGACGCCGTGGCTCGCCGGTATGATCGCCGCCGCCGTCGGGTTCGCGATCCCCGTGGCGATTCTGGTGATCACGTCCGTCGGAGATCCCTACTTCGATTGGAACAATCCCGAAAACGCGCGTAATGTCTTGAACTCTATTCTGCGCAAGGAGTACCAATTCATCGTGCTCGGGCGTACGTGGGCCGACTGGATGTCGGATTGGAGCCGTCAGTACCGATTGCTCTTTCAGCAATTTCCGCGGGCGGTCTATGCGCTCGCGCTCGTGGGACTGGCGTTCTTGTTTCGTCGTTCGCGAGCGGCCGGAGCACTCGCCGTGGCCGCCCTGGCCTTCTGTGGAGAATGGACCGCTTACGTTCAACACTTCATCAATCCCGGCGAAAATCCGATCCTCGCGCGCCTTTATGATTGGCTCATGCTGAATTATTACGGGCCTTACTTCGCGCTTATCGCCATGCTCGCCGTATTCGGTATTTGGTCGCTCGCCACGCGATTGCCGCGCCCACGCGCTGTCTTCCTCACGCTTGCGGGCTGCGCGCTGGCATTGAGCCTATTCTTCGGGGCGAAGAACTCGTTCCGCGGCTACGCGTTCACCGACGAGCTCGTCGCGAACTTCGAAGCCGCGGTTCCCGAGGGCGCGATTCTGTTCACGAATATCGATTCGCTCTTCTCGCCGCTGATTCACGGTCAGCTCCACCACGGACGCATGAAGAACCGCTATCTGCTGCACACCGAGCTGATGTTTCGGAGTTGGTATTACGACGATCTCGAGCGCATGTATCCCGCGCTCTGGCGGAAGCACGGCGCGGAGCTCGCGGCCCAACGCGAACGGCTACGCGAGTTCGAACAGTCTGGATACGACGAACGCCGCTTCGATATTCGCGCGCTTTTCCGTATGTTCGATCGCGTGGCCGAAAATCATATGAGCGAGGGCTCCCACATTTTCTTCGATCCCGCGACCCAACTCGTGCGCCGGGGCTTATTCGCGGATTTTCGCTGGGAGCCCGAAGCGCTGACACTGAGACTGGTGAAGGGCGGGGCCTTGGTGAAGTCGATCGCGTTCGAAAACTTTCGCTTCGCGGAACTCCGCCGCGAGCGGGATCGCGGCGTGATATGGGCCGAACGCTACACCGAAGTCTTCGCGAAAATTTTGGATATGCGGCTGAAACGCGCGCGGATCATCGAGAGCGAAGAAGCCCCGAAGCTCGAGGCTCTCATCAAAGAATTACGTTAGAACGCGGCTCCACCCATGAACGAGGGGCTTGAAAGATAGGCGTTGGTATTGACCGTATTGATCGTCACTTTGCAAACGCTTCCCGATTGCGGCGTCGAGCAGCAGACCGCGCCCGCGGTCGTGGCGACGGGCGCCTCCTGAGCGGCAAAGAAGTAAGCGCAGACCCCGGCGGAGGGCGACTTTCTCGCGTATCCGCTGCCGCCGCCGACAATGACCTGATTTCCCCCGGTAACCGCCGCGTAAGATCCGCATGAAGGTTGGTGTTGAACGGCGCCGTCATTCTTAATCCAAAACGAAGAGCACCCAGGCCACTGAGTGCTCGAAATATCGGGAAAGCAGAAGCTATTGCCCGTGCCGCACGCGTTGGCAGCGTTCGCGTAACTGTTCGATCCGTTACAAAAATAAAATGGTTTACCGTTCATGTCCGTCGCCGTGCTATCCGGCGATGCACCGCCGCTGCAGAGAGCGGAATCGGGAATCGACGAGGTGTGCTTCACCTGCGCATTCGGCGCCAAGTTTTGATTCGTGAGGTTGATAATCGTTCCGCTGCCGTCGGGCTTATGACAGGAGATGTTGTAGTTCACGGTAACCGTTGAAGGATTCGACAATATAAGTTGAGACTGATCGGCCGCCAGGGTGATCGTCACCTCACGGGCGTCCACGTTCGAAACAAAAAACAAGCATCCAAGCAACAGCCACCACTCGCGTCTCATCATGAAACTACTCCTCACGTGCTTTCTTAAATTCTAAAAGATCCGCGCCGCGACAACAATAGTTTCGGTTCATGTAGACTCGACTTTAGCCGATATAAATAAGGTGAAACTCAAGTCTTCGATTCTACTGATGATCGCCGTCTCAATTTGCGGATGCACGCGACCGGGTAGCTCCAACCAGAGCCGCATGCGTATCCATTTGGGCTCAAGCGGAGGAATCGGTTCCCTGACGACGCCCATCCCTCCGGGCTACAAGGTCTGCTACGCCGTCAACGTCACCGCCGCCGATATTCCCGCGACCACGCGTTCGTGCGGCGCCGACCTCGGCGTATTCGCCGGGTTCGTCGAGAGCGGCGGAGTCTTGGAAGCCATGGTCCCGCGCGGATCGAATCGCAAAGTGGATCTTTACGCCTATCTGACTCCGAACACGTCCATGGCGTGCCCGCCTTTGGATGCCACATGCGACTCGGCTCGCAACTGCAGCACCTACAAAGTCGCGACGGTCAGTGGCGTTTCGATGAACTCCGAGCAAACCGAAGTCTCCATGCAAGTCGACTTT
>CAYPFC010000236.1:0-4692 GCA_964409815.1 uncultured Pseudobdellovibrionaceae bacterium | reverse complement strand
TCAACGGATCGCAAGTTCGGCGGCACGGGCCTTGGACTTTCCATTTCCAAACAGCTCGTGGAGCTTATGGGCGGTCGAATTGACGTCGAGAGCGTCAAGGGCTTGGGTTCACGTTTTTATTTCGACCTCCCGCTCCAGATTGTGGAGAAGAATGCGCATGTGTCCACCGATACCGCGCCGGAAACTTTGGGAGCCGAAGGTCACGTACTGATCGTTGAAGATCACCCGGTGAACCAACGCATTCTTGTCGAGATGATGGCGCTGCTCGGGTGTGAAACGCACGTTGCCGATGGCGGCGTCGAAGCCCTTAAACTCTTGCGCGAATCGAAGTACGATCTTGTCTTGATGGACGTTCAGATGCCAGAGATGGACGGCTACGAGACCACGCGCCGTATCCGAAACGGCGATGGCGGATTGGCGCATTCACAGATTCCCATCGTCGCGATCACTGCGAACGCGTTCCCAGGAGAGCGCGAAGCCAGCCTGCAAGCTGGAATGAACGACTTCATATCGAAGCCGGTCGATTTCGGAGTTTTGGCGCAGTCGGTTTCCAAGTGGCTTGCGCGAGGTCAAAAGGTGGTGTGTCCGCGCACCATGGCTTCGCTCAAGTCGATGGCCGAAAAGAAAAATTACGACCTTATGGGCGAATTGATCGACCTTTTCTGCAAAGAGACCCCACTCTTGATTCAAGAGCTGCGAAATTTGGTTTCGCAGGGCGATCTGGCTGGGGCGGGCAAGAAGGCGCATGCGATCAAGTCCGCAAGCGGAAGCTTGGGCGCGCACCGACTGAAAGATCTAAGTGAGATGGTGGAGCGTCCGCAAGGAAATCCCGAGCCGAAGCACGTACACGCAATGGTCGACGCGATCGAGGCGGAATATCGCCTGGTCGTTAAAGAGTTGCGAAAAGAAAGGGCGGCGTCATGACGAAAATTCTGGTGGTTGAGGACACGCGCGCGACGCTGGCCTTGATTCGCGCATCTCTTGAAGACATCGCCGAAGTCACTTGCGCGACTTCACTCGCCGAAGCGGAAAGCTTTCTGAAGGCGGGTTCATTCGACTTGATGGTTCTTGACGTGATGTTACCGGACGGCGACGGATTCAGCTTGTGCGAAAAGGTCCGCTCGAGCCCGGCTCACGCGCGCACTCCGGTCATTTTCCTGACCGGTCAATCGGAAATCGACGACCGCGTTCGTGGGCTTAAGCTGGGCGACGATTACGTCCTAAAACCGTTTGACGGGGAAGAGCTTAAGGCGCGCGTGCAGGCCAGATTGCGGCGCGCGGGCGACGGCGAGGCGCCGCTCGAGGCGGGTGGCTTCCGCGTGGATATGAATCGCCAGGCCGTTCTTCTAAGCTCACCCGACGGGGGCGAGCGCGATCTGGATCTCACCCGAATCGAATTTAAGATTTTAGTTTTGTTCATCCGCCATCCGGGAACGCCGTTCTCGCGCGCGGAGGTTCTGAAAAAAGTTTGGGGTGAAGGCACTCATGTCTCCGAGCACACGGTCGATACGCATATCTCGACTTTAAGGAAGAAAATCGCGCCCGGCGGCGCTCAGGTCACGAAAATCGCGAAGCAAGGCTATATTCTCAGATTCGAGGCTTAGGGCTTCAGCTCGCAGCCAAATTTTTCGGAAACGAACTTGAAGGTTACGGGGCTGGAGCCGTCTTCCGCTTGCCCCGTGACTTCCTTGGAGGCCAAGTCGACGATTACGTCGCCGACGGCTAAGCCGAGACGAATCGAACCGCGGCAATGCGACTCGCTTTGACCGACGAGGAAACGACAAGAGCACATTTCTTTCGCCAGAAACATAGACATGGATTCTTTATCGGCCGAGCACGCGCTCAGTCCGAGTGTTATGGCCGCGATCGCAAGAACTCTTACCCACGTCATCGGCCGCCTCCTTTCAGAGCGGCCATGAAGAGCTTAAAGAACTCGTGGCGGTAGTTCTTTCGGTTCTTCAAGAACAGCTCGGTGTCGGTTGCGGTCCGCACGACGATGGTTTTCTGATCCGGAAGAACGAGCAGGATTTGCCCGCGCGTACCGAGTCCGAGAAGCGCGTTTTCGGGAAGCTCGGGGTAGGGCAAAGTTTTATCGCCCTTTCGTTTTTTATTGAGCCAAATGTGCGCGCCGTAAGCTTGATTGTTTTGGAGGTTGCGGTCGTTCGGGTCGGGAAGATTGCGTTGTGACGGCGCCATTTGACTCGTGAACTGCAGCCAATCCGCCGGCCAAAGCTTTTCACCCTCGACGTCGCCACCGCGCAAATAGAGGAGCCCCAGACGTGCGATGTCCAGCGGGGATGCGTAGCCGAGACCTTGGAGGCTTAAATTGCCCGCCAGATCGCGTTCAATCGCGACGGTGCGCATTCCGGTTTTTTGAAAAAGCTCCGTGTCCGCGAAACTCAAGTATCGCGACTCGCCGATCGCTCCGCGCATCGCGGCCACAAGAAGCGCGGAGTCTCCCGAGGAATAATTGAACTTTTGCCCTGCGGGCCGACTCTGTGCCCTCTGTGCGACAAATGCGGGCATGTCGGCGTAAGATCCCTTGGTGTAAAACGCGAACCACGGGTCGCTCTGCAACAGATTCTCTTTATCTTCTTCGATCCACTCAAGGCCCGAGCTCATCCACAAGAGGTCCGAAATCGTCATGTCCTTGGTCCCCGCGCGATCGATCGCGGGATAATGTCGGCGTACTGGATCGTCTCGCTTCAGTGAGCCTTCGCGCTCGAGGATGCCGACCAGCGCGTTAATCATCGTTTTGCCGAGCGACCATAGCGCGTGTTTCTGATCGCGCTTGTAACCGTTGGCGTAGCTTTCGTGAACCAGGTATCCGTCCCGAACGATTACGACCGAATCGGTCGAAAAGGTCATTTGTTTCTTGTGGGCAAAATCCAAGAAAGCCTTTAAACGCACATTCGAGAATCCCGCGGCTGCGGGCGATTTTTTCTGCCATTCGTCCCGTGGCCACGCGACGTCTCGGGCATGCGCGGGAAGATTGAGAACGCAGCAGGCGAGTATGGGCATCCAAGATTTCATAGAGTTTAGATCGGAAGGCGGACCGCGAATTCGTAGGCTGTCTCGAATTGAGTGAGCGAGGCGAAAGTTAGGAAGGGCTTGGCAAAATCTTCGAGAAAATCGCAAAAGAGCTGGGCGCCCTAAAGATAGCGGTGCCAGTACCAGCCGCGCTCTTTCGCGAGCGCGAGCATCTTACTTTCGGTAACCCAGTTCTCTTGGTCTTCGGGCGCCGACGACATCACCAGCCGCAGCGCCGTCGCGCTCTCGAGCAGCCACTTGTCGCCCTCGGTGTTTCCGGCGCTGAAATAGGGGGGCATGCCTCCGGTCTTCGCGAGCAATGCTTCGGGTTTACCCTCGCGGTAACTGATGACGCCCTTTTGCTTGTCAGTGACTACGCCGTTCGCGTCCGTCTCGGTCTCGATGCCGATGACTTGATCATGGGTCAGACCCAAGCGCAGCGCGCCCGGCTCAACGGCCCACTTGATGCTCGCCGTGACTATGTAAATCTCCACTTCGAGAGATTTCAATTTTTCGAGGATTCGCGGCTGTTCGTCGTAAATCGGTAACGGCTTCGACGCCACCGCGGCTTCAGCCCATTCGCGGACTTTCGTGAGCGGCACGCCCTTACAGATCTGAGCTAACCAAAGATAGGCGGTCCGGTTGTTCACGTTCGCTTTGAGCCAGTTGTAATGACCCCAAGGGTCGGGGGGCAACGGCACGAGCTTGTTTGCGATTTGGTAGTGGAAAAGGCCCTCGCCCAAGTCCGTATCCCACATCGTGCCGTCGGCGTCGAACGCGGCGACGGCGCGCCCTTTGGGGCGATGCTTTTCCAAATCGTCGAGGAGCCTTTGAAGTTTTTCATGGGGCCAGGCCTTGTGCATAGACATAAGAATCTATCAAGTTGGCCTCAAGGCGGCAATAGTGTTAGACCTATTCTCATGAGTCAATTGCATGCGCGCATCCTTCTTCCAGCGGACAAAGAGCTTCTGCTTCAGTTCAGTCGCGCGCGCCTCGAAGCCAAGGTCGACGATTCGATGGAGAGGGAGATGCAGAGCTGGAGCGCCCGGTGGCGCCCCGAAGCGCTCGAGCACTACCTGCCCCAGGGCTGGTCGTTCGGAGTTTTCCGCGGCGACCTGCTCGAGGGATATTTTCTCGCGCAGCCGTATCTCTTTCACCGCGGGCTCACCCAGACTCTTTGGATTGAAAAATTCGCGTACAACTCCGACGAGGCGGCCCGCCTCCTGATCGACACCGGTTACAAATGGGCGCGCGACAAGCATTTTCAATGCGTGCTGATCGAAGGCAGCGAAGAGACGCGATTTATTTTCGAGCAGTATAAGCAGGCACATCCGGTTGAGGCAGGTTTGATTGAGCTCCGAAGCGCCAAATTCTAAAACGATGTCTCCGGCCGACCGCGACTCCGCGCTCGCGCATATGTCCGAACAAGTGTACGACCTCGCGATCATCGGGGGCGGAATCAATGGCGCGGGCGTCGCGCGCGATGCCGCGAGCCGCGGAATGAGAGTCGCGCTGGTCGAAGCGAAGGATTTCGCGAGCGGCACGAGCTCACGATCGAGCAAACTCATTCACGGCGGCATTCGCTACCTCGAGAATTTCGAATTCGGGCTGGTGTTCGAGGCGCTGAGCGAGCGGCAGCGGCTCTTCGAGATGGCCCCGCAT
>CAYPFC010000235.1:0-4712 GCA_964409815.1 uncultured Pseudobdellovibrionaceae bacterium | reverse complement strand
GGGCCTTGAAATCTGGGAGGCTTACTGGAACGCAAGAAGTAATCGGTTTGCGCATATCCGAGTTCAAAAAGTAAGTGATGAGTGCGCAACCGAAGAAGACGCTAGAAAAGCCGAAAAGCAAGTTATCAAGGCGGCCTTACAAGAGGTCTCTCGAAAAGAGGCTCTTGGAACTTGCTGGAGGGCAATTCTTAGCGCATGGGAAGCTGAGTGCAAACGCGCCGACGGTGATTTTGTGAATCCCGTCACAGGCAAAAAGATGACTGAACAAACTGTGCGAGACACAGTGAGTACGCTCAAGAATTGGACGAAGCGTTGGCTCGATACGCCTGCGGGCGAATTGAACCGAAGCGACGGCAAAGCGGTCATTAAGGCCGCCGAAGACGCGGAACTGAGCAAGAGTCACTTGAATCGAATCAAAGGCTGCATCAACACGGTCTTTGAATACGGAGTTCAGGAAAGAGTCATCTTGGGAGCGAAAGAGAGTCCTGTTTTCGGGGTTCCGATTTCGATTCCCGATGAAGATAAGTTGCCCGAGATTTTGACGGTGGAAGAGGTTCAAAAACTGCTTTCACTGGCAAAACGGCACAATCACACTTGGTATCCGGTATGGGCATTGGCTTTAACGACGGGAATGCGATCCTCTGAGCTTTATGCTCTGAGGAAAGCAAACGTCCTTCTGAGCGAGGGCCTGATTCGCGTGTGCGAATCATGGAACTGGCTCACGGGCGAGGCGAAAAGCACGAAGGCGAAGTATTGGAGAAACGCTCCGATCCCGCCCGCGCTGATGCCTCTGATCGAGTCGTTGATGAAGACGGAAGGGCCTTATCTCCTGCCTCGGATCTCCGAGTGGGAGCAAGGACTTCAGGCAATGGTGCTTCGCGGATTCTGCGAACAGCACGGCCTACCGTCGGTCAAGTTCCATACGCTTCGAGCGTGTTTTGCAACCCACTTACTCGCAAGTGGTGTTGAGGATGCGAAGGTCATGCGGATTGGCGGCTGGAGGGATTTTAAGACCTTCCAGATATATGTCCGCCTCTCTGGTGTTCGGGAAAAAGGCGTGTCCGACAAGTTCGGCGCGGTGATCCTCCCGCCCACTGAAGAATCCGTTGACCGAGGGATTGCCGAGCGCATCTCGGCAATCTATGAAACGACAAGTGCGGCATGACGACACTGACTGTAATAGCCATTATTAGCGTAGAAACTGGCGAGCAAGCCTTGGGCTTGCCGCCCTCGAAGCCAAGTCTGGAAAGATTCAGAAAGGTTTTCGAGGTGGCCGAGTTAAAAAAAAGACTTGGCTAAATGTGGCTTGCAGGGTTATTGTTTGCGGGTGGATTCAACTACTTGCAGCGATTACCGGCGAATCCACCAACGATTCAATTCCGCGCCATCACGCTTCGGGCTCCCGGCCCTGAAAAATCGGCGGCCGCATCGCGCGGCCGGACCCTCGTCCAGAAGCGCCGAAAGCCCATGCCTCGTCGCGCACCTGCACCTACACTGAACCCATACGCTTAAATTCTAAAGTGGGGGTTCAGACAGATGAAGCGCAGAGACTTTCTCAAAATTGGCGGCGGAATCGGCATCACCGGCCTCGTTACGGGCTGCACGACAACCGGCGGAGAAAAATCTCCCCAAGAATTCTATGACCGCACGCCCGCGCAAAGCACCATCCGCGTCCGCTACGAGGTCAACAGCCCCCAAGCCGCACAACACCTGGCCAGCTACGCGGTCGCCGTCGCCGCGATGAAAAAAGAAAAGTCCTCCAAGGGCGGACTCGTCCGCAAGAAACCCAATGGCCTCAACTGGGACCGCCAAGCCGAGATTCACCTCAACAACTGCCCGCACGGGACCTGGGCCTTCTTCCCGTGGCACCGCGATTACCTCCGCCGCTTCGAAGACATCATCCGCGTGATGAGCAAAGACCCCAACTTCACGCTTCCCTACTGGGATTGGACCGCAAACCCCACCCTCCCCGCCGCATTCAAAGACCCGCGCTCCTCGCTCTATATGAACGAGCCCAGCCGGAGCGCGGATCCGTCGACGTTCTCCCGCTCCATTCGCCGCTACTGCAACCGCGACATCGTGGCCGGTATCATGGGCACGAAGGACTTCGAGTCGTTTATGGGCAGCGAGGCCGCCTCCGGCGAAGCCGAGTATGGGCCTCACAACGGCGTGCACATCACCATCGGCGAAACCATGGGCACATTCCGCTCGCCGCTCGATCCGATCTTTTGGCTGCACCACTGCAACGTCGATCGCCTTTGGGCCGAGTGGCAGGAGAAAAACCCGGAGTGGCTGAGCGCACAGGAGATCAACGACAAGTTCCGCGGCTGGACGTCACAACGCCTCACCGGATTCTACGACACGAAAGGCGACGCCATCACAGGCGCAACGACGGCCGAGCAGATGCTGTCCACCTACGGGCTCAACTACTGCTACGACACGACCATCCGCACGCGCCGCTCGGGAAGCTTCAATTTCCTCGAATCGAAAGCGCCGAAGCGCCAGCCGGCGCAAGAGCCCGAGCGCACGACCCTCGAAGTCGCGGCGTTCACGCGAGACAACATCGAAGCGGTCAAGCGCCCGCTCGACAATCAATGGACCGCGTGGCGCATCAGCTTTCCGAACTTCAAAGGCAACGTCGGCCGCCACCTCGACGGCTACATGACGAACCCCGCGGACCTCGAGAGCTTCCAGTTCCGACTCAAAGTCAGCGGGATGCCCAAGCTCGCTGCAAACACCACGATCCGTATCTCCTATGATCCTTCTCCCGAAACCGCGAGCACCGACGGGCAGATCTTTCTCTCGAACTACAACATCTTCCAGCGCGCGGCGAGCGATCAGGAGTTCCTGCAGGCCTTGAACGCCGACACTCCCGAAGAGCTTCAAGGCCACGGCTCGCACCACGACCATCACGGTCACGAAGCCGCGCAAAGCGGCGACGAAACGATGCCGACCTTCAACATGGATTACAAAAAGCTTCTCGAAAAGCTTTACCAAAACGGCGTAACCCGGTACCCGCGCGCGACGCACTTCCATTGTGAGTTCGTCGACTCGCAAGGAAACAAGGCGAGCGCCCGCGGCGCGAACTTCGAGGCGTTGTCATTCAAGCTCGTGATCGTCGAGCGCAAGAAAATTTAAGGAGCCAAACGTGAGATCTCTCATCTGGATTCTCTGCACGGCCTTCCCCGCGGTCGCGATGGCGGGCGCCGAGTTTCGCGGCGTCGAGTGCACGGCGACCTGGCGGACCTTTCCCGTCCGCTTAATTCTCTCCGCCGAATCTTTCATGATGTTCGAGCAAGACCGCCCGGACCGCGCCTCCCCGGTGATATCCACCGCCGTGAAGGGCCGCGGGGCCTCCGCGCGCACGGTCGTCCGCTATCGCGACGGCGAGTTTTCGTATCAAGACGCGTACGGCTGCGTGAAAGAGGCGCAAGGCACTTTCAAGGACGGAAAATTCGAGGATCTAAAGTGCGAGCAGAAAGGCTCGGCCTGCGCGGCTACTCAGGCTTCGAAGAAAGACTCTGGCAAGTAATCGTCAAGACATCGGGGATCTCGAGAACGAGGCCCTCGAATTCGGCCACTTGCTTACCAACCGCGCGCAGATCCGAAGCGGCCTCCGCTTCCTCCACTTTCGCGCCATTGGACTTTTCGGTGACGGTGATTTTCACAACGCCGAGGTAATCCGAAAACTCAATCGTGTAGCCCACAAGCTCGGTATTGACGATCAGATTGCGATTGAACTCCACGGTTTGCCGGAACTCTCCGCCGAACTCGACGATTTCGCACGAATAGGGATTGGCGAACGCCGGAAGCCCAACCAGTAAAATCGCAAGTTTTAGAGCTACTTTTGCCATAATTCGTCCCCCGAATCGTTCCTACGGCTTAAGCCAGGGCCGACCCGGATCTCAACCCTTTTCTATTCAATCCTTATGCCGGCGGTGACGCCAAAGAAATAAAGCGAAGTTGAGAACGGCGAGCCCGATGACCGCGTAAAGAATTCTTCCGTCGCGGGGGTCCCCCGAAGTCGTATACTTTTGCCCGAGCCACACGACGGCGATCAGCGTGACCGTCATCGTTAATCCGGACAGCAGAATGAACTTCACGCCTAGATTCACCTCGGGAAGCGAAGCCCCCTTGGGCGCCTTGTAATTCGGCGTTCGGCCCCAATAGCGCTCACGGTGAAACTCGCGGACGACCTCTTGCCAGGCGCTCGCGGCGTCCCGCCCGGCCCGCATCTGCTCGTTCAAGCGAACCTCGGCGCGCTCCAGGATGGCCTCCCAGTCGCCCGGAGAGAACCTCCCTGAGAGGTTTCCGGCGAGATCGGTCGCCGCTTGACTCATGATTTCGGGTCGAGATTTCGTGGGTTGCATGAGCGGATATAACTAATTGTAAAATCTACGGAAATCAAAACGAACTAGGATTTGACTTATTGCGTAAAATCCAGGATCTACGGGGGATGCGAAAACTCCTAATTCTTCTCGCGCTGTGGGCGCCCCTGGCGTCGGCCGCGATCGATCCCAAATGCTTGAAACTCGTCGTCGGCGGTCGCGTTTCGCCCGAGCCGACGTCGCAGAACCTTGACGACGTCATGAAATGGATGGAGCAGAAGCTCCTTCAGTTTCACGATTTTCCGCCCGCATTTCCGGCGCGCGCCGACTTTCGCAAGTTCCTCGAGGCCCGGGGTACGGCATGGGAGAGCGTCGACGAGAGCG
>CAYPFC010000234.1:503-4717 GCA_964409815.1 uncultured Pseudobdellovibrionaceae bacterium | reverse complement strand
GCGACGCCTTGATCGGTGACTTCCGAGACCGAGACCTGAAGGCCCGCATCGACGCGGTAATCGCGCTTCTCTCCGAGCCTTTTCACGTTCCAGCTTCCGCCGAGGGACTTTAAAGTAACCGCCTCGTCAACGCGCTCGAAAATCGCCTTGCACTGCCCGTCGCAGGTGAATTCCGCATAAGGTGTGTTGAGCTTCGCAACGGTTTTTGCCGTGACCAAAAATTTTCCCTTAATCAATTGAATCGAGCGATCGTTTCTTTGCTCGATGAGACCGTGGGGCGCCATTACGATCGCGATTCCGTCGGCTTCGAGTTCCTTACGCACGCCTTCGCTCTGGATCGCGCACGGAACGATTCTCCCCCAACAGCTCGCGCGCGGCTCGCTCGCGCGAACTTGAACGTCGATAAAGAAAAGCGGGATTAAAAAAAAGTAGCGCGCGGTACTCATAGATCAAGGCCCCGCAACGACGCTTTCGCCTGAGAGGCGACGTCACGCTGCGGGTAAGAGCGCAACACGGTCTTATAGATGTCGACGGCCTCTTCGCTGCGGTTTTGCGCTTCGTAGATGCGTCCCAGACGAATGAGCGCGAAGCCCGTCAACTCGTGGCTCGGAAAGAGCTCCACCATCTGCTGAATGACCGATGTCGCTTCTTCAAGCTCGTTCTCTAAAAAGTGCGCCTCCGAAAGCAGGAAGTAACTTTCGGCGACGTAGGGGCTATAGCCGTAACGGTCGATGACCTGACGCAACGTTTTCGCGGCTCTTTGGTATTTCTTCTCGCGAAAGGATTCCTTCGCTCGTTCGAACAGCGTCTTCGCTACAGCTTTGCGAACTTGCTCGGCTTCGGTGCGCGTGATCGTGCTCGCGAGGCTACGGTACGGATAGCCCTCTTCGCCGAGTCCGTTCTCTTTGAGCACGCCGGGCATGAGCGCGGCGACGTTCTGGCGGAACTCGATGAACTGTTCGCGTTGCAGCGCGAATCCCAGGCGCTCGGCTTCCGAGGCCTTCTTCATGCGCTCCACTTGCGCCTCAAGCTCGCTGATGCCGTTGTAAGTTTCGCGGACGGCGGCATAGAAGTGCATCCAAGCCACCGTGAGGATGAGAATAAATGAAAGAAACGTATTCAGCTTCATACCGCTAAGGTTCTTAACGGCATTTACGACATCAATATTTAGCTAAATCAGGCGCTTACATGGCCTCAGGAAGCTCTATATTCAAAACCCCCAGTCCCTCCCGCAAGATGGCGAGCACGGCCTGGACTAAGGTCATGCGGGATGACTCGATCTCGGGCGCCTCCCCGAGGATCCGGCATTTGTTATAGAACTGGCCGAACCGATGGCAGACCTCGAGCAGATATCCCGCCAGGATGTGGGGCTTGAAGTTGTCGAAAGAGTTTCTGAGCGTGTCTTGGTAGCCAAGCAGCACGCGCATGAGCTCGCGCTCCTCGGGCGTCGTGAGATCGGTCTTGAAATCGCGAGAAACGGGTTTTCCATACTTGCGCAGTATGCTCTCGCAACGAACGCCGGCGTACTGAACGTGAGGGCCGCTGTCGCCTTCGAAATCGAGCGCGCGGTCCCAGTCGAAGTCGACGTTCTTCATGCGATCGTTCATAAGATCGTTGAAGATCACCGCGCCGACGCCTACCTGCTCCGCGACTTTCGCGGCGTTCGGAAGATCGGGATTCTTCTTCGCGATCACTTCTTTGACGATCTCGACGGCTTTATTCAAAACGTCTTCGAGGAAGATCGCGTTTCCTTTGCGCGTGGAGATCCGCGTGTCTTTGAACCGGTACATCCCGAACGCGATATGGTGGCACCGGTCGTACCAGGCGTAACCCATCTTCTTGAGAACCTGGAAAACCTGTCGGAAATGCAGCGTCTGATCGACGCCCACGACGTAGAGATTCAAATCCGCCTTGAGCTCGTTCATCCGGTAAAGGGCGCTCGCGAGGTCGCGCGTGGCGTACAGGCTCGCGCCGTCGGACTTGCGGATCAAACAGGGCGCCATGCCGTCTTCAAGGCGAACGATCATCGCGCCTTCGGACTCCTCGAGCAGGCCCTTGCGTTCGAGCTCGTCCTCGACCGGTTTCATTCGCTCGTTGTAAAAGGATTCTCCGCGCACGAGCTCGTGCTTCACGCCGAGCCGATCCCAAATGCGCTGATAGTCCGCGAGCGAAATGTCGACGAACTTTTGCCAAAGCTTGCGGATTTCGGGATCCCCGTCCTCGAGCCGCTTAAAAACCTTTGAGCCTTCCGCTTCGAGCTCGGGATTTTTCTCGGCTTCCTCATGAAAGCGAACGTAAAGATTGAACAACGATTCGAAGGGCTTCTGGTCGAAGGGATACTCTTTCCCCCACTTGTCGAACGCCCACGCGAGCTTTCCGAATTGCACGCCCCAATCACCAAGGTGATTGAGTCCGATCACCTCGTACCCTTGAGTCTTCGCGAGGTTGACGATCGCTTGACCGATCACGGTCGCGCGCAAGTGGCCGATGTGCATGGGTTTGGCTACGTTCGGAGAAGAAAAATCGATGACGAGCTTTTTGCCCTTACCGGTTTCGGACCAGCCGATTTTATCTCCGCGGCCCAAAATTTCCCTCGCGATCAGATCTTGAACGAACTTCTGCGTGAACGTGAAATTCACGAAGCCGCTCACCGCCTCGATTTTTTCGACACCCTCGGGTTTTGAGCCCGAAAGCTGGGCGGCGATTTCCTGTGCGAGTACCGGAGGCGCTTTTCGCTGCTCCTTGGCCCACGCGAAAACGGGCATCGCGAGGTGACCGTGCCCCTGTTGGCGCGGGCTCTCGAGCATCTTGTAAAGCGCGTCGGGCGGACGCCCGAGCGCGGAGGCGTAATGGGTGCTGAGGATTTGCTTTAAAACGGGAAGCATTGGGGGAGATTAGCACCGGATCGGCGAAATGAGAACATCATTTCCAGACTGAGAACGTCGCCAGTCGTTGCCGCGCGATCCGCGCGCGCTCGAGAACGGCCTGAGAAGGCCCGGCTTGCGCGGCCTGCAAGACTTCCTTGAGCTCGAACCAATGGTCGAAAAGAACGTAATCGGCTCCGCTCGAGCGCTTGACTCTATTGAGCTCAGAGAACGGGCGCGCGTTGAATTTCTTTCTCGCCAGCGCTTCGGTAATCCCCTTCTCGAGGTCCGAGGCCAGCTTGAACAACTGCAGGCGTTCTCTCCAGTACAAATGCGCGTTCTGCTTTCTTAGCCGAGCTACCACGTTCTTGTAGTTCAATTCATTCACGCCGACGCTCATGCGCGCTTCTTTGCGAAGATCTCCGGTCGCGGCGCGAATGAGGAACTTCCCTTGCGGCATCTTCAGACCCGAGAGATCAAGCGGCTTTAAGCCCTCCCCGGTCGGCGTGAATTTCAAGTAGCGGTAGAAGGACGCGCCCTCGCTCACCTGACCTGGAAGCCCGACGACCTGTAAGTATACCGGATACTCGGGTGTCGCGTCGGTGCGCAGCTCGATACGAACTTGATTGCTCGAAACCGTGTGTACCGCGAGCACGAGCTCGGTCGGCGGCGGCTTCTTGTCGATCCGCACCGTCTCCGCCGGAGGATCCTCAGTCACCGGAACTCCACCCGTGACCGGGCTGCCGGCGGTCTGCTCGGCCTGCGCTGCTGGATCGGGGATTCCAGCGTCGGCTTCGGTGGCCGCCGACTCGGCGACGTCCGCGCCGGGCCCCGGGGCGGAGGGCTTGCGGATGTAACTCGAAACCAAGAGCACCGCCGCAAGCAGCATCATCGCGAGACCCGCGACGATTCCCCAGTCCACCCACTTCGATTTGTCTTTACCTCTCGCGCGCGGGCGGTCTTCAGGATCTGCGGGGGGCTCAGGCGTTGGCTCGGGCCCGCTGGGCACGACGGGCGGAGGAGCCTCCGTCTGGCGAAGTGGAGGCTCACTTACGATGGGTGGCGGCGAGACACGAGTCTCACCTATGTCAAACTCGACGGTGCCCGGAGGCGGAGGCTCCGGCTCGGGCAATCGCGGACGACGAAACTCGACGACGTTTTTCAAAACTTCTTCTTGGGGAATCTCGGGAATCGGCGGGATCGCGGTCGGCGTCGGTTGCGGAGCCGCCGCTCGACGATTGAACTCGCTCAACGAGCCAATGCGGCGCCATTCGCGAAACCCGTCGCGCCAGGCGTAGTCTCCGTAGGAGACTTTTCCGGCGAGGATCGCGGACGTCAACTCATCCTCGG
>CAYPFC010000234.1:0-493 GCA_964409815.1 uncultured Pseudobdellovibrionaceae bacterium | reverse complement strand
CCAAGGCCGCTCTTTCAAAGTTTGCGCGGGACTTGTTTTGAACTCGGAGCGCAGATCGGGAAACTCGAGGGCCATGCGCCATCCGGGCTCGCCGTCCTTAAAAACCAAATCGGTGATGCGAATGCGGCCCTCACGAATACGGGTCTTCACCTCGTCGACCGTAATGGGTCCGAGGGTTTTCCCGCGCTCTTGGTGAAAAAACCAATCCTTCATACCGCCTGATCGTGCTCAATTTGACGAATTAAATCCCAGTAGAAAGCGGAGAACTCCCGGCTTTCAACACTCACTTTCAAGTAAGACATGAGTTGGGACAAACTGATAGTCCTGGACCTCACTTTTTGGAACAGTCGCTCGCCGAGCATGCTACCCAAAATTCGCGCCGCTTCGAGGTACGCGCTCGCGTCGCGCGGCTTAAATCGCGTGCGGCGCAAGCGCCCCGTCTGCACCCAAACCACTTCGCTGAGGCGATGGTCCAGAGCGAGAAGCAGCGCCT
>CAYPFC010000233.1:0-4728 GCA_964409815.1 uncultured Pseudobdellovibrionaceae bacterium | reverse complement strand
GACGCCATCCGCGGTGCGATCGTAAATTTTCAGAAAGCCAATCCCGAGGCGCAAACGAACCTGCTCTCGGGGGCGTGCTTCTCGGGCGCGCTCGTGTTCGGGCTCTCGGATCTGCCGCGCTTCTCGGCGCTGGCGGCCAGCGCTCCGCAAAATTTAGCCGCGACTTGCCTTCAGCCCGACGGCAGCATGCAAGATTTCGTCGCGTCCCTGATCCAAACGGAAAATGCCGGACTGAGAGGCGCGCCCGCTCAGCTGCGCGCGATGGAGTTGCATCACCAGCACTGCATCGGCGACTTAAGCGAACTTCCGATAAGCGCCGGCGCGACGTCTCACTCGCGCAGTACCGCCCAAGCGATCGTCTCGAAGTGGTGCTCGTCCGGCGGAGCCGGCGGCGCGTCCGCGCCCGACGTCGGCCCGGCGGTCGAAGAAAACGTTTCGGCCCTTTACCGGCGCGAGATCGACCTCGACCGCCTGGCGATCAATGCGAAGTGCACCCCCGCCCTCGAGGCCGCGGACGCCGCGGATCGCGACGCGCTCAACAAGTCCATGCTTACGAAAATCGCGGGTTACACGCGGGACGCGGCCTCGCGCCTCCAGGCCTCGGACGTCGACCGGGCGATCAAGACGCTCGAACAGACCATCCAGCAACTGCAGGCCGAAAGGCCTCCGGACCCTTGCGGAAAGTCCTCGAGCACTCCGCCCGACGTTTCGAAGTTTCGCGCGCTCATAGCCGAATTGAAAACTGACGGACTCGAAAGACTGCGCCGCCATTTCGAGGCCGCCGCCGCGGGCGTGGAGGCTTGCCTCGCCACGGGAGAATCGTGTAACGGCGCCCTTCAAGAGAAAGCGGGCGCGCTCCTTCCGCTGATCAACGGGCCGCCCGGCGACCTCCGCGAACGATGCTCGGCCGCAAAGCCCGCCGCCGACGCGCGCGCCGTCGCTCAAGTTCTAAAATCGGCGCGCGATTGCATGCGCGAGAACACGCCGGACCTCGCTTCGGCGCTCGACGCGCTTCCGCTCCCGCTCGATCCCGACATGAAATACTCCTGCGACTTCATGCGGAACAAAGTGAAGGAAGCCGAAGCCGAGCTGGCCTGCGCCTCGAAATTCGCGACGTCCGCTTCGGCGGCCGACCGTCAACGCTTTTTGGATGCCGTCGCGTTCGCCGGTAATCGATTCGCGCCAAGTCCGGGGCAAGCTCCCGGGACGGGAGAGGGAGGGACGGCACGATGAGGATCTGGATCCTTTTGTTTTTCGCGGCTTGCGCTCAAACCGCCGGAGCCGGCTCACATTACTTCACGGGAAAGTTCATCGAACGAGCGGGCCGCCTATATTTGGTTGAATCGCCGACCGCCGGCGGCCAGGGCTATGAAGTGCAATGGAAGAAGGGCGCGAAGCCCGCAAAGATTTGTCGTTGGAACGTCAGTCAAACCTGTCCGCAGTACACTCTGTACTTTTCGCGCCTAGCTCATCAGAAAGGCCGATCGGTTATGATTGACGCTTACGTTGGGATTCTTCGTCCGCGATAGGAAATCCTGAACTTACGGGGGATAAATGAAATTGGTTTTGGTTCTATCTGCGCTCTTGAGCACTCCCGCATTCGCCGCCGAAACCGCGACCGGCGGCGGCAATGAAAATCCCAGAAACGAGCGCGCGCTTTGGGATAAGGACGGAAACTTGCTTCCGGACTCGGAAGTCAACTCACCCGACGTCGCCTGGGAGATCCTCAAGAACAAGGATCGCCGGAACGACAAATGGAAGTCCGTCGGCCAAATGATGCCGGACTCGAATAACGGCTCCTGCACGATCACCCTCATTGAGCCGCCGGGCGGCTGCGAGTTCGATCCGAATCGCAAAGCCATGGCTCTGACCAACGGTCACTGCGTGGGCATACATAAAAATCCCGACGCCGTTCAAATCAACGAGCCGTTTTCGCAAACCGTTCATTTCAATCACTTCATCGACACCCAGGGGTCAGCGATCAAGGCGCAGATCTCGCGCACGGTTTACGCGAGCATGCAAGGAACCGACGTCGCGATCGTCGAACTCGAGCAAACCTACGCGCAGCTCGCGGGCGTTGAACCCAAAAAAATCGCGCGCACCTTTGACGGCTCGAGCCTGACGAACATCTCCTCCCCGACGACCGGGGTAAATGCGGACGAACAATTTCTCAGACGCTCCACTTGCCGGTCTGGCGGAGCCGCGCGCCTCTCGGAAGGCGGCTACCTCTGGCCGCGCCAAATTCGGGTGAACTGCTCGGTTGTCGGCGGGGCCTCGGGAAGCCCGCTGTTCGGAGGAAGCCGCGACGAGATCATGGGGCTGGTGAACACGGGAGTCGCATTGAATTCGGGCGGAACGTATTGCCGCATGAACCTCCCGTGCGAAATCGACGGCGCGAAACCCGGCGTTCAAAACACGAATTACGGGTTCGACGTGACGTTCTTGCACAAATGCGCCAACCAGAAATGCGAAATCGATCCCGCGAAAGACGGCTGCGCGCTTCCGGACGGCGCCGGCCCCCGCGTCGACTTGCCGACCGTGTGGAACGGATCCTCCCGCGCATTCGATCTGGACTCGCGCGGCGCCGACTCCCCCTTTCAATCCTACCAAGTGAAGTGGGGACCGGCCGGCACGACCGATTGCGACTCGAACGACGGCTACGCTCCCGCCGCGGGGAATTCGTTCAGCCCGCCCGTCGCGCGTGGCCCCGACGGGATGTTCGTCCTCTGCGCGCGCGGGAAAACCGCGAGCGGAGAATGGCTCACGAGCGCGAAGACGATCCGCCTCGATCGCCAGCCGCCGGTGGCCGTCCTGCAGATGCGAAACGGCGGCTATATTATTCGAAACGATGATCCTTCGGATTTCGCGCCCCAATTCAATTACAAGGTCGTCGCGAAGCGCGCGGAATGCGCGCAAGACGCGGACTATCGCAGACCCTCGCCGATGGACTCGCGCCTGCTGAGGGTGAGAGAAACGAGCGGCTACTTGTGCGTGAGAGCGTTCGATTCCGCGGGGAATTACCAGTCGGCGCGCGACGCGACCGTGCAGGCGCTGTCGAATTAAGCGCTAAGAGGCCGCTTGCCTGCGAAAGACGTCGGCTTTCAGTGATTCGAACTCTTCGGTGCTGATCGTTCCTTCGCGCTTTAGCTTGCCGAGCTTTTCGATCTCGTCCGCGATCGACGAACCGCTCTGATGAGCATCCACCTTGATGAAATTGTTTTGGAGAATATCGGTTTGACTGGCCATCTTCGCCTCGATTTCGCTCTTCAATTGCTCGGCCTGTTCCATCGACGGCGAGGCGATGTAGAAGGTTTCGGCCGCCGTTTTGATGACGACTCCCGGCTCCCGATACTGAAAACCTCTCACCAGCAAGACGGCCATGTGGAAGATGGAGCCGAGCCCCGCAAGGGCGAATACAATAGCCACCGTGTACCGCATGGGAAACGGATCCGGGAGCTCGCGAAAATTGGAGTCGAGTTCGGGCACGGGAATGAAAATCGAAATCGCCGGAGGTACGGCCCAGCAGGCGAGCGCGAGAAAGAGGAACAACACTCCCTTCATATGAACGGGGTTATTCGGAACCATGATCACCCGACCTGCGGTCACCGAGGTGACGTGCTTTGCCGCGATTCGCGTGTTTCCGATCGTTAAGAATCCGTCTTTATGAAGCGTGAACGAACGTGCGACCTGCTGCGCCTGCCAACCCATGTGCGACCTCTTTTTGTTCTTCATTCTACTATCGGAATGCCAAGACCCAAATTTGATCCAACCTGCTCACGAGTCTCAAAACAACACAGTTAACCCGCATCCAGTGCCGCACCACCCCCTCTGGAACTGCGCAACCTAAAGGTTGCGAAGTTCCAGAGGGGGACTGCGGAGCCCGCGCCCCCAAACAGGGTCCGACCAGCGAATTCTTTCGAAAACTGAACCCCGCCCGCGGTCCCCCTCCGCCGGCCGAATTAGGTCCTCGTAAACCGCGGCCGGAGACCAAAACCGTCACCGCCAGGCCTTTGAAAAGGCTTTAAATCACTGAATTTTTCTCCCGGCGGTCATCCGCGAGAGGCGCACACATTGCACTTCTACGCACTTCTGTGGGAGCACCTTAGACGTTCGCATATATAGGAGTGGGGTTACCAACTGTGGTTCGCGCTAGAAAGTATACAATTTTGGTTTTCTTCTCGTTGATGGCCGGGATCGCGCTTTGCGCGGCCATCACCGCGAACGCCGACGAGCTCTCGTCGACGACATCCGCAACGCGCCTCGAAAAAGAAAGCGCGGCCACAGACGCTTTCGTTTGGAATTGGAGCGCGCGACTCTTCGGACGCGGCGTCTCGGACGAAATCGAAGAAAGCCGAACCACCGGAATCAACTTGCTCGGACAAGTTCGCCGCGAGCTCACCGACCGACTCGACGTCGCCGGCGGCGCGTGGCTGAGACTCGAGACCGGCAGCACGCACTCGCTCTACGAAATCAACCGCGTACAAAACGGCATCATGCTCGACGAAGCCGTCGCGAACTTCCATGCGATGCCCGGGCACATCACGCTCTCGGGCGGCGCGATCAACCAACGCTTCCTGCGCAACCCGCTCTTGCTCGACGAGGTCAGCTTCCCCGCCGTTCACGAGTCGTTCAAAATCGGCGACGACCAGGCGAGCGCCGCGCTCGTCCTCCAACAGGCCATCCCGACGTCCACCAGCCTCTCGACCCGCACCGTGAACAAAGAGCCGC
>CAYPFC010000232.1:0-4746 GCA_964409815.1 uncultured Pseudobdellovibrionaceae bacterium | reverse complement strand
GAATGCCGCACATTATTTCGGCGATCGTGGAATCGATTCAGTGAAGAGAAATTTTTCCTCCACGCATGTGGATTTTGGCGTGAGCTTCTAAACACAACGGGAAGAATTTCGTGACGAGAAGCCAACGTGATTTGCGAGTGGTGATGGAAATAGAAGTAAGGACAAAACGACCCACCTCTCATAAGGAGACTAAGATGAAAAAAATGTCGCTTGTCCTCGCGCTTTTCGTCAGCGCTTCGGCGTTCGCGGATAAAGTTCAGTTCGCAGGTTCCGATACTCTCGCCGGAGCAGTCACCGACGCCATCACTGCGGCTGGCTTGGAAGACCAAATTCAGTACATCGGCGGAGGCTCGGGTAACGGAGAAAAAGGTTTGCTCGCGGGCGATCAAGGCATAGCTCCCATGTCGCGTGAAATCAAGCCCGAGATCGCTCAGCAGCTCGCCGCTAAGAGCGTCACGGTTACTCCGTACGTTATCGCGCTTGACGGCTTGTCCATGTTCGTGAAGTCGGATAACCCGGTCGCTTCGCTGGATCTTCCGACGATCGTTCGCATCTACACTTGCGAATTCACGCAATGGGAGCAAATTCCCGGCTCGGGCAAAACCGGCGCGATTAAAGTTTATCGTCGCAACGACGCCTCGGGCACGACCGACGCGTTCAAGCACTTCACGGGCGTTAAGAGCTTCGGCGCTTGCGTCACCGCGGTCAACGAAACGGCCGATATCGCCGACGTGACTTCGCGCGATCCCCAAGCGATCGGCTACTCCGGCGGTTCCGGCAAAACGGCCGATAACCGCGCGGTGGCGATTGCCCGCAAGGCCGGCGATGCTCCCGTTCTTCCGACGACCGCAACGATTCGCGATTTCAGCTATCCGATGGCTCGCAATCTCTACATCTACATTGTTTCGGGCGCGCAAGTTCCTAGCGCTGCCGAAGACAATCTGATGAGCTACATCACCGATCGTTCCTTCATGGACCCGATCGTACAACAGCATGACTTCATTACGGTGGACTGATGATAAGTAATCCCTTGTCGTGGTTGGCAAAAGGATTCGTGAGGGGGTTGGCGCGAGCGCTAGCCCTCTCGCTTTTTGTAGGCTGCGGCGGCTCGAAAGGGATGAGCGATGCGGATAAGCGTCGCGCCGAATTTTGCAAGCCCGTTCAAGCGAGCCACGTTTTCGAGGAAACGCCCTTCACCGGCAGCGACGCCAAGGTGCTCTCGTTCCAAACGATTCGCGCCAATATCAATTCGGCGTGTGCGACCTGCCACGCGGTACCAGCGAAAACGGGCGGCTTTACTTATATAGATTCCTGGCAGGGTAAAGAGCTGACAATCAACGGGACGACGCAATGGTACCCCGGGTTCTACGAAACCGCGCAGAAAATGCGCGATTACATTTTCCACGAGGACCCGAAGCTGCGCATGCCGCCGGAAGACCGGCGCGTTAAAAATCCCGATTCGTTTCTGGAGATGGGTCGCCAAATCGACCTTTGGATCCAAGCCGGAAAACCCGATGGCACGTTTGAGGCGGGGAAGATTCCCGACGAGCGCAAGGGCAAATTCCGTCCGACGAAGCCGCGCGTGACGAGCGATCTTGGCGACTGCGTACCGACGGCGAAGGCGATAGGCCAAGATTACGAGGCGGACCGCTTCTTCGAAAATGCGAACGAGCTGCCTAAATATCTTACCGATACGGACTTGTTCACGCTCGATCCTTACGAACTCGCGACTCACGGCACGGTCGCTTACAATGTCGAGTATCCGCTCTGGGCGGACAACGCCGAAAAGGGGCGCTGGGTCCACGTTCCCATGATTATGGAGAACGGCAAGCTCAAGAAACAATCGATCGAGTACGATCCCTTGACGAGGAAATTCAAGATTCCCGAAAACACGCGCTTTTATAAGTCGTTTTACCGCGCGGTCCTCTTGCCCAATAAAAAAACGCGCATGCGCCGGATGGAGACCCGAATTATCGTGTCGCGGACGCCGTGGGAAAAGTCGTTGTTCGGCACCTACCAATGGGACGAAACCGAGCAGGTAGCGACACTCGTCGAAGCGCCTTACCGAGACGGCACAACTTTTAAGGACCTGATCTTCGATGTGATCGTCGACGAAGCGAAGTCGAAGGTGCGTCCGTACGCGATTCCCGGCCGCCAGCGCTGCATCGACTGCCATATGGGCTCGGACATGGGCAACTTCATCCTCGGTTTCACGCCCATACAGATCAACAAGCGGCCATGGGGAGCCGCGGGCCGAATGGACATGCCATCCACCCACGACCTCGATCAAGTGGCGCGATTTATATCCTACGGCCTCGTTAGCGGAATGCGCACAGCCGAAGAGTTGCCTATTTTGGAAAGCTCCGGTGAGCTCCCTCCGCGTAACATTCACGAGTTGCGCATGAACGGGTACACGGTGGGGAACTGCTACCATTGCCACAATCCCGCGGGCCTTGCGTTCACGAAAGAAAACGGCGTCCAGCTCGCGCTCGGACCCGGCGCGCTCTTTCAGTTCAACACGCAAAGAAAATCGGTGCAGATCGAGAGCCGCAGGCTCGTGCACCAAAACGGTGAGCTCGACAGCTCTCATATCTGGCGCAAAGTTTTCGATCCGCCGGCGCAGCAGGGGATGTTCAGCCAGATGCCGATGCACACGCCGGGTTCGCCGAACTGCTACCTGCAAACCGTGACGGGGAAGTGGATTCGCTCGTTCGAGAGCGACGCCGCCGCCGATCTTTGGGAGCCCGAGTGCAAGAAGGAAAATCCATTCTTCTGGATCGACATGGATTTCACGTGGCCGTCGAACGATCTCTATACGCCGCGCCGAAACGACTGGGCCGATCCGGTGGAAGGAATGCCGGCGCGTTACCGCGCGATCGAGCTGACTCCGGCGCTGTCGACCGCGATTCGCTCCGAGTACGCCGTCGGTTATTGGGTGAAGAAGCCCGAGTGCTCGTTCCCGGCAATCGACCTGCCGCCCGAGAAACGTCGTCCCTGGATGATGAAGGGCGACCAACCGAAGCGGCCCTTCGGCGAAGTGTATTACACGACTCCCGGAACGTATTTCTTCCGCACGACTTGCATCAAGTGTCACGGCCCGCGCGCGGACGGAAACTCATCGCTTGCCAAAGGCATTTTGAATTGGTCGGGCGGATCAGTGCGCGTGGCGAACTTGATCGACGGCATGTTCGGGAAGAATACGGCGAATCTTTCGGCGTTCGATCTGGAAGGCAAGAACTACGCCGGCCAGTACATGATTTGGATGGCGATGGAGGGCACGCGCGTACGCTTTCCGCCGGAGCTTTCTAGCTTCGTCGGAAAGCACGGCGGACAGATGCTCAACGGCGTTCGCGAAAAGTGTTTGTCGCAAATCTCGAGCGCGAAGCCTTCGTCGCCGCACTTTCAGGACCATGAGATCTTCAACAAAGTTTGCTTTATGGAAAACTTGCATCCGGGCCACCCGGATCTTGCGTTCAATACGTCGAACGATACGCCCATTTATCCCGATCGCGTGGAGGCGTGGCTCGACCGCGCGGCGTGGAACGCGGGCTGGGCGATTTACGAATACTTGCGTGAAGCCGGCCAAGGCACCTGGCACCCCGGTCTCGATCAATGCGAACAAGTCTACGCCAAACCGAAGGAGGAAGGACCATGATCCGTTTCATTCTCGCAGCGCTCGTCAGCGCGCACGCGCACGGATTGACCTTGGAAGCATCCAAGGGAAAGACGGAATTTTTGGCCATCGGCCGTCCTTCGGCCTTGAAAATCAACGGTAAGGGCAGCGGCCCGACCGGAACGTTGGAGCTTAGGAAGGCCGGAGACGACCTGATCGTGAGCGGCGAAGCCGTCGTGGATCTCTCTTCGCTCGATACCGGGATCGGGCTCCGCGACAGGCATATGAAGGAAACCTACCTTGAGACCGGCAAATTCAAAACCGCGCGCCTCCTCTTGAAAGACGCGAAGGTTCCACGCTCGAGCCTTGAGCGGGGCGGCGAGGTGAAGGTTCCGGCGCTTCTCGATTTGCACGGGCAGCTCAAGCCGATCGAAATAGCGATGACGCTTTCGAAAAAAGAAGACGCGATCGTGAGCGCGTCCAAGTTCAAGATCAAGCTTTCGGAGTTCGCGATCAACATCCCCAAGTACGCGGGAATCACGGTAGCCGATGAGGTCGAAGTGCGCACGGAGACGGAAGTTTCGGGCGCGGTCCTGAAAGAAGGCACATGAAATTCCTGGTGCTCCTCGCGGCGCTGACTTTGGCCGCCTGTAACTACAATAAGATGAAGGGCGGACCTCCCGGAGCGGGCGATTTCAACGTCGACGACTTTGGCGTTCCGGATTACGCGATCGTCGACGCGCTGGTGCTCGGTCCGAAGTGCGTGAGCTGTCACTCGAATTTGGGCGGCAACAAGGGCAACCTGAACATGGAAACTTACGCTGCCGTCACCTCCAACTTGAACAGGATCTTGTACCGCGCTCTGGAGACTCAGGACATGCCGCCCGAAGGCCCCTTGAGTGCGCGAGAGAGCTCGTTGCTAATAAGATGGGCCGACGCGGGCGCGCTCGAAAAAACCGTGGGCACCGGCGAAAAGCCGGACGACTCGATCGAGAAAGGCCCCACCAACTGGGCGAAGGTTAGAGATAAGATCTTCCAGCCCAAATGCCTCGCGTGCCACAGCGGCGATAAGCCCGATGCGGCCCTGGATCTCTCGGACTTGCTCCAGGTGAAAGCCAAGGCTTCCGCGATTT
>CAYPFC010000231.1:0-4770 GCA_964409815.1 uncultured Pseudobdellovibrionaceae bacterium | reverse complement strand
CCCGCTGTAGCGCGCGATCACCTTGAGCTCCGACTTCGCCATGGTCTTCGCCCACAGCGCCGCGATCCCGAATTGGTTGTGCTGGAACGTCACGGTCCTCAAATCAGCTTCCACGCTTTGGCCGAGCGCCACGTACTCGCCGAATACTCCAAACGTCGACGTGCCGGGAAGGAATTGACCGAATGCCTTTCCGAGGCCGCCCGAAAACTCGTAAGAGCTTCCGCCGCTCAACGGAAAAACGTAGCGCCCGGCCGCGAGCCCGCGGAGTTTCCAAAAGAGCTCTTTCGAAATCATCTCGCCGCCAAGGTAAGGGCCGAATGCCGAGCCGCTAAGGCCCGGGCTCTTCGACTCGAACTGCGCGCCCCCGAAATCCACGCGCGTCTTCGTTTTGTTACCCTGATCCTTCTTCGCTTCCGAAGCGGCGCCGATCTTGCCGCGATCCTGAAGGACGGTGAAGCTCGTGCGCGCCCCCTTCCACTGAAACCCCAACGTCGCGACGACGTCGCCTCCGGCGACGAGGTTGTTGCGCGCGATCTCGAAAATTTTCCAGCGCTCGCCCTTCCCGTCGGTTTCGAAGATGGAAGTCACGTCCCAGTCCATGTCCCCGGGAACCGAAGGATTAAAGACAATCCGGTCTTCCTTCACGCTGCACTCGGCGGCGAAAAAGACCGGCGCCGAGGCGGACTTCGACTGCTCGACCTTCAACCCCGCCTCGCGGCAGCCCTTAAGCGCAACAATGGATTTCGCGAGCTTGATCTCGGCGTTCCAAGTTTCCCTCGAGCCGTCCGCGTACTCGACTTCGATCGGCGTCGATATGCGGCCAAGCGCGAGCGCGACTTTGCTTGTCTTGATCCATTTCGGCTTCACGACCAGCGACGGGCCGCTGATCTCCTTGATTTTCTTCCCGGCCGGCACCTTGACGATGACCCGCGCGAAGTAGCCTTTCGCGCCCGGCGAGACCGTAAGGAACAGCCACTTGGGCTTTCCGGAAAGCGGAAGGGCCTGGCCTTCCCTCGTGACGACGACTGACTGCTGCGCGTACGCGAGCTGACAGGCGAGAACGAATCCGAGCACGAAGATGGATTTAAAGACGGGCGGCATAAAAAAATTTTGGCTTTCCCGCCCGAAGTTGTCCAGGGAATCCGCGCACCTGCGAGTCGAGGTCCAGGGCTCGCTGACGCGGCCGAAATGGGAGGTATAATGAGAGGTATGAGGCACTTGCTCCTGTCACTCATAATGGTCGGCGCGAACGCTTTCGCCAATTCAGAGACGGCGCGACCCACTCACGTCGTCGACAAGGATGGAAAAATTCTCGGCGATGAAGCCGACGTCCAGGGCGCGAGCTGGAAATTCATCCAACGAGGCGATCACCTCGCTAGCGAAGCGGTTGGGCAATTCTTCACCGAAAACGGACCCGAATGTACCGCCACCGTGATTACGCCCCCAAACTGCCCGGATCCGTCCAAGGCCAAGCCACAGGTCATCACCAACGGTCACTGTTCGCGAAAATCAAGAGGCCCTTACAAAATGAAATTCAACGGGTTTCAAGGGGTGCCGGATAGCCGTCGTCCCGAAATCAGCCTGAAGAAGGTGTACTCGGGCGAGAACCGGATGGACGTCGGCGTATACGAGCTCGAAACTTCGATGGATCTCCTTTCGAACTTCGGCGTAAAGCCGGCGCGCCTCGCCGCGAGCATGCCACGGGGAAAGTACGACAACCTCGCGATGCCGTTGAGCGAGGTCAAAGCTGAAAATCGCAACATGCGTTTGGATCAAGCGTGCGAAGCCGGAGCGCCGACCACGATCGTCGATCAGTTCCGCTATTACACGAACGTGACTCCATTCAAGAATTGTTCGGCCGTGGGCGGGTCGAGCGGCTCCGGATTGTTCAACGCGAGCGGAGAACTGGCCGGAATCATGGTGGCCGGTGTCCGCTCAGAGGCGGCAAAGCCACCCCAACATGTCTGCCAGACCGATACTTGCGTGTACGACGGAACCGGCGCCCCTTTCCGAGAAGAGGCCAATTTCGGATTCGACGTTACGTATCTGGCGAAATGCTATAAGAACTGCGCGCTCGACACGAATCTTGCGGGCTGCCCGCTACCCGCCCAAGACAGCGCCTTCGGGACGACCATCACGCGACAAGATCCGGTGTGGCACACGAGCCTGAACGACGTGATTCAATTTTCAAACCCGAAGTTCAATCGCGTCCACGTGAAAATCTGCCCGGACGCCAAGACGTGCAGCTGCCAGGACTCGGCCGGTTACGTCGCCGGCCCCACCGGGCGCGGTGACGGCCGCACTTATCACTTAGGGGTGAGAATCTCCGACTACCTTGCTCCGGGTACGCCTCTGACGCTCAAAAAAGGCGAGCCCGCGCAATTCAGGTTCATGTGCCTGCGCGGAGAAACGCCCGACGGAAAACTAGACGACTTAAAGAACACGACCAACTATCCGATTTGGCTCTATCACCGGCAGCGCCCGTTCTAGCGCTTGAGTCGCTTTAAGAAAAATATCGCGGCCGTGACTGCCAGGAGGTTCGGCCCCCAGGCCGCGACCACCGGCGGAAGCACCGCGTGCTCCCCGAGCGTGAGTCCCGAGCTGTAAGCGACCCAATAGAGAAACGCGAGAAGTAAGCAAATCCCGACACTCATGAACGTGCCGCCCGAGCGCGCGCGGCCGACGCTGAACGGAACTCCGACCAGCGACATGACGACCGCCGCGAAGGCGAATCCGAACTTCGCGTGGTAATCGACTTCGTAGCGGAGCGTATCGAGCCCCGCCTCTTTATTGCGGTCGATGAATCGACTGAGCTCTCTGAGCGACATGATGTCCGAGGAGTTCGACGTCGCCTGGATGTCCTTCAGGTCCTCGTTCATCGTGATCGTTTTCGTGGCGAACGAGCGCGTGAGCGGAAAGCTCGATTCGGAGGCGAACAGGGTCACCAATCCGTCTTTGAGGTCCCACATATTGTCGCGCATGACGACGCTCTTCGCGGCGATGAGTTGGGTGAGCTGCCACGCGGGATCGAAGTAGTAGAGCGTGATGCCCTGGGCGCTCGCGGTCTCGGGGCTTAGGGTTTTGATGTTGAACAGGATGTTCTCGGTGCGGAACCAAATCTTGTTCGTCTTCACCGTCGAGTAAAGACCCGGGCGCTTTTTGATCTCGACGTACTCCACGTAGTTGCGCTTCTGAATCAAGCGCGGGAGCACCTGATCGCCGACTCCGAAGACGGCGACCGAAACCAGGGCGACCGAAATCAAAATCGGGGCCGCCACTCTCCGCAAGCTCATCCCCATGCTGAACAGCGCGGTGAGTTCGTTGGTCTTGTTGAGAGTGGAAAGCGTGAACAAGGTCGCCGCGAGGCACGCGACCGGCATCAGTTGATAGATGATCCACGGCGTGTGGTAGGAGTAATACTTAAGCAGCGCGCCCGAACCGGCGTCGGCATGGCGGACCGCGAACGACATCGCGTCGACCGTTAAGTAAAGGGTCACGAAGATAAGGACCGCGCCAACCAGATAAAGCAGAAAAAGTTTGAGGATATAGCGATCGATGAGCTGCATGGGCTAGGTGCACTTTAGCCGCTTGACGGATACTTATAAAACGATTTTACTAAATTCATGGCTTTACGCGTCTTACTCGCCGACGAGAGCTCGACGATCAAAAAAGTGTTCCAGCTCGCGCTCCAGGACTTTGCCGTGGATGTACGCCCGGTGAATATCGGCGTGGACGTTGTCAGTGTCGCGCAGACGTTCAAGCCCGACATCATTTTCGCCGACGTCCTTTTACAAAAAAAGAACGGCTACGAGGTCGCGCTCGAGGTGAAGCAGCACCCGACGCTCAAGAACACGCCCGTCGTTTTGATGTGGAGCGGATTCATGGAGCTCGACGACGACAAGTACCAAGCGAGCCTCGCCAACGCGCAGCTCGAAAAGCCCTTCGACGTCGCGGCCCTTCGCAAATTGGTTTCCGACTTGGTTCCCCGCACGCAGAACCAACGTATCTCGAATTTCTTAAGCTTCCCGCCGATGCCCGAGATGGATGAGAACCCGCCCGCGTCGCTCGAGACCGACGGCGCCTCGAACGACGAGGATTTCCGGCAGGTGCACATTCCGAAGATGAAGGGCGCGCAAAACGACAAGTACCGCGTGAACTTGAAGCCCGAAGAGATGGATCCGAGCCACGTGCCCGTCGAGTATGAGCTTCCGTCGGAAAACATCCGCGTCGACGAGGTTTTCGGCAAGCCGACTCCGAAAGACGAATTCCAGGTACGCCAGCCCGCGAAGAAGAGCGCACCGATGCCCATGCCCGAAGATCTCGAGATGGACGAGGACCTCGTGGAAGAGCCGATGCCGGCGTCGTCCGGCAAAACCGCGATTTCGGCTCCCGGCGCCTCATTGACCGAAGCGCAGCTCGAGAAAATCATTCGTGCCCAGAGCGCCGAAGTGATCGAATCCGTCGTTTGGAAGATCGTTCCCGATCTCGCGAAGCAAATCATCGAGCGCGAGCTCAATCGCCTGCTGAAAGAACGCGACTCTCACCCGTAATTCCATAAGAGGCGCGCATGAACCTGAAAGACATGATCGCCCAGAGCTTCGCCGAGGACATGCCCCGCGGAGACCTCACGACCGAAAGCTTAGGCTTGAGCGAGCGCATCGGCGACGCGAAGCTTGTCGCGAAGGAAGACCTCGTGCTCGCCGGCCGCCACGTTTTCGAAGCATGCATTCGCCACCGGCTCCCCGAAATGAAGATGAACTGGCAATTCAA
>CAYPFC010000230.1:0-4780 GCA_964409815.1 uncultured Pseudobdellovibrionaceae bacterium | reverse complement strand
GTGACCGTCGATCGAAACGCTGTTCGTCTCGCCGGGAAGGGCGAATGAGTCGGGATCGTCGGGATTCGCGGCGTAGTTCGCCTCGTCTTTGCGGTACGCGTATCCGGCGTAGCCCATCCACGAGCGATTGATGCGGTAGCTGCCTAGCAGACCGAACTGGTAGGACATGCTCGCTTCGGTGGCGCCGCCGTTTTCGGCCGAGCCCATCAGCGAATAATATATGCGTCCGTTCACCTGGAAGCCGTAGCGGTCGTTGATCGGCGTCCAATACGTGAAGCCCGCGTGAGGGCCGAGGTTACGCACCTTGCCCGTGCCGCGGTAGCCATCGGTCTTCGAGCCGGACACGACGGGGAGCTCTTTCGAGAAGAGGCCCGTACCGAAGAGCAAGAGTCCGCCTTGGCCGAACTCCATCTTCCGCGTGAGATGCATTTCCATCGACGCGAACGTGAAATTTTGGCCGCTGATCGTGAAACCGCTTAAGTCGACGATACCGAACCCGCCCCAGCGCGACTCAGGCGCCTGGTAGCCCGCGCCGAGTCGGCCCGTTCCCCCTATGGCCGCGAACGTCGACGTCTGACGGTCGTCGTAGTTCGAGGACGCGTAGTTCATCTGCGTGAGGAAGTAGCTCGCGATCGCGTAGAAATTCGAAGGCTTCGAGATCGACTCGCGCAAGATGGCGTTGTCGAGAGACGCCGGATCGCGGAATCCGCCGCGCATGTTGAAGTCGAGTTGCTGTACCGGCGAGTTCTTGCGGCGATCCGCGAGCGCTTGCACCTGAAGGCGGTACTTGCCGCTCGGTCGCCCGAGCTCCATCGCGACTTCGGTTTTGTTGTAACCGCGCTTCGAATCGACGACTTCCCATTTTTTCTTGGCGGGGTCGAAATACTTCAGATCGTAATTGTAAGTCTTCGCGTTCTCGCTCGGCGACCACTTCACTTCCTTCACGAACTCGGACATGGGCCGCTCGATCGCGGGCGCGGGGAGCGCGGGGCCGCGCATTTCGAACCCTTGCGGAGCGTTCCAGGTATCGCCGTCCTCGCCCTTCGGGCTGACGGCGGTGACGTGCCACTGAATCTCGGTGCCTGCGGGAACGTTTATCTCGAGGTTCGTGCCGTCCGTTTCCTTCTCGTAGGCCCAGTCGCCGCCGACGGCTTGCGCTTTGACCTTATATTTGGCCGCGCCGGGAACCGGTTCCCACTTGAAATTAATCTCATCGGATTTCGCGTCTTTCGACTGGACCACTTGGCCGTTCGACGGCGAAAGCGCGATGACCGAAGGCAGACGGACAAGCAGCTCGCTCGCCGGAGACCAATCTCCCGGAACTCCGCGGTCGTCGAAGCTTCGAATCGACATGTCATAGAGGCCCGGCTTGATCGTCGCCGACCAGCTCGGTGTTTTCGTTTTGAAGCGGGCAGGCTTGCCGTCTCCGCCTTTGCGAATGACTTGGACTTCGTACGCGGTCGCGCCTTCGATGGATTCCCATTCCACCTCGACGTTACGTCGAACGCGCGACTGGGCCTCCGCGAACAGCGGGGCGAGCAGCACGATCAGAATGAGAGCGGCGAGACGCTTCAAAATCATTTCACCTTCATCTGCTTAATCTTGGGCGCGCGGATGTCGCTGAGCGAGGGGACCACGACCGGTTTGGCCGCGCTCTCGACGCCGGGACGCTTGAGCGAGTCGACGGATTTCAGTTTGACCTTATATTGGCCCGGCTTCAGGCGGTTCAACGATGCGGTCGTGCGCGTGACTTCCTTCTGGTCGATCACCTTTCCGTCTTCGCTTTCCAGAATCATCAAATAATGATTCGCGCCCTCAACCTCTTCCCAGCCGAGGCTCAAGTTGCCCTTCGCATCGCTCTTGATCACTTCGGGCGTGTTCTGCGCCCATTGCGGGGCGGGAAGGAGAGGACGGCGCTTCACTTTGAAGACGCGCGTGTCGGATTGCGCGACCGTTTGTCCCTTGGCGTTTACCGCTTCCACGATGGCTTCGTACTCGCCTTCGGAAGCGACGGGGATGTCGAACACCGTTTGCTTCGTCGAGTTCCACGTTCCTTCGCTCGAGCCCGATTTCGAAGTCACGCGGTAGCGATAGGAAGTCGGCGCTTGAACCAGCGGTTTCCAGCGCGCCGAGAGACTCGGGGTGGGCGTCGGGTACTCGTATTCGGAGGAGCCCTGAGCCCATTCGATCTTCGGCATCTCTTCGACGATGAAAGTCCATTCGGCCGAGATTTTCGCGTCTCCGCCCTTCGGATCGACCGACGCGACCTTCCACGTGTAGGTGCCGGGTTTGACTTCGGGGAGTCTCGCGCTCGTCGTTTCGATTTCCTTCTCGAGAACGTTTTGCGGGCCCTTCGCCTCTTTGCGCGAGACCGTAATCTGGAAGCGCTTCACGCCAGTCGGAGCCTGCCACTTGAAGTTGATGCCTGAGCGCTGAACGTCGGCGTACGGGAGGTACTGTTGATTCGTCGGCCAAACGAGCGTCGGCGGTTTCACTTCCCAGCGTGATTGCGCCGAAAATTTGCTGATCGTGCTGGTTAGCCCTTCGGTTTTGGCTCCGACTTTCAAGAAGCCGGTGACGCGCCAGAAGTAATTTCCGTCGGGAAGGTCGGCGCTGAACTCGGTCGTCGTGCCGTTGAGAGTTTGCTTGACCTTGTGACTCTTGAATTGAGCGTCGCTCGCGACTTCAAGAATTTGCGACTCGTACTCGTGGCGGT
This sequence comes from uncultured Pseudobdellovibrionaceae bacterium, assembly GCA_964409815.1. Classification (GTDB taxonomy): domain Bacteria; phylum Bdellovibrionota; class Bdellovibrionia; order Bdellovibrionales; family UBA1609; genus JALHOQ01. Next base: position 2,064 of record CAYPFC010000230.1, on the reverse strand, counting down.
TGAACCAGTTGAAGGGGGCCTTCGCCTCTGCGGCCTCTTTCAGGTAAGGCTTGTCGGCCTTCGGCTCGCCGAGCTGCGGGGGAGACTTGGGCTGAATGGTCACGGGAAGAACGGCCGACATCAGCGGCGGCTGATTCGCGTCGGCGGACTTCGCGACGAGGCGAACGAACCACTTGCCGGATTTTCCGCTGATCGGGAGTAAACCCTTGTCACCGTCGACTTCCTCTCCAGTAGGCGAAAGCGACGCGCGCGAAGTGCCCCATTCGGCGGCGACTTTGTATCCCGCGGGAAGTGGTTTGAACGCGATGTCGAGCTTCTCGCCGCGGATCAGGTTCAAGAGTACCGTATCGCCCGCGCGAGGAGCGGTGATCTGTACGCGATCCTTGGCGACGCTCAGGCCGTTCGCGCCGAGCTGAGCCGCTTTGTCCTTGTCGAGAGCGACGGTGCGGCCGTTCTGCGCGAGTTGCGCGGTTCCGTTATAAACTTCGAGGTTCACCTGACCGCTTTGATCCTTCGACAAGCTCATGTCGGCTTTGTCGAGTTTGATTTCTCCGGAACCGGTTTTGAGAGTGATGTCGCCCGTAGCCCCGCCGCCGGCGACGTAGAGGTTACCTTGAAGGAAGTCGAGGCTTAATCCCGTGTCGCTCTCCTCGAGAACGACAAGCGAGTCGCCTTCGAGGTGGATTACGGTCTTCGAGCTGATGAGCTCGATCTTCGCTTCGGCGTTCGAGGCCGTGCGAATCGTTTCGCCGGCGTAGAGGTCTTCGTTCTTTGAGAGAGACTCCCAGATCACGCGGCCTTGCGGTTTGCGCTGAACCTCGTTTTGCGATTCATTCAGGCGCGCGAGTGGCTTGATGTCGCCTTTGTCATCTTGCTCGTTGCCGGCTTGGAACCAAATGGTCGTTCCAGCATAGCAACCCGTCGAGATGAACAGGGCAACCGCTAAGCGTCTGTGATTTCGCTTCATATATATCTCCCTGTTTGTTTTTTCGGCTTAACTCGCATTGAAGGTGAGGAGGATTTGAAGGTCTCGACAAAAGTCTTCTCTCCTTTGGTCGAGAGGTGCTACATGTTGGTGCATGAGCAAATCAGATCAAGACACCGCGATTGAAGAACTCAAAAACTGGGTGAGCAAATTCTGTGAAGAGCGCGATTGGGACCCTTATCACGGACCGAAGGACCTCGCCATTGGTCTGGTGACCGAGGGAAGCGAGCTGCTCGAGCTCTTTCGCTTCGTGAATGACGAAGATGCGTTGAAGAAGATTCGCGAGCCCGAATTCCGTTCGCGCGTCGCCGATGAGCTTGCGGACAGCGTGTACTTCATTCTTCGATTTGCGCAAATGTACGGCTTCGATCTCAGCGAGTCCGTTCGTCAGAAGCTTGTGAAGAACGCGAAGAAGTATCCGGCGCCTTAGTTCTTGTAGGTGCGCGGGTGCGGCGGTGCGGATGAGAGCGGTCAGATCGAATAAAACGCGAGTACTTCCGCTGCGGAAGTCGGTCGATGTCCGGTTATGGATGAGCGCTTTGAGGAAATTCATCGCGTAGGGCTAGGGGCGGGCGCAGTATATTTACTTCGATCAGGATGCGGACGACTTTTGCGTTAGGTGTTTGGTTTTTTTCGTATTCAGTCTCGTAATCTTCAGTCACACACACACTCTCTCTCATTCTCTCCAAAAAATGATCAACATCCTAAATCTTCAGGGACTGCCGCGCGCGGATGCGCGGCAGGAAGGCCTTCTCATGGACGGACGGGCTGTGGCGCTATTCGTTCGGGCAAATCGAAGACGAGGCCCGCGTGGCCAGCACGATCCCACTCGTGGCCAGCACGATCCCAGCTCCCAAGAAACGCGGCAGCGAACGCGGACTTTCAACTTGAGTCTTCGGGAGCGATGGGGTACGCAGAGAACCGATGGCGAAGCGAAAGCAGCTGGAATTCCAAGACTTAAGAAAGCCCGCGCAGGCCTTTGGCGGCTCGCTCTTAAAGGGAAATCCCAAGACGAAGAGGCCGATCGATTCGAAGCTTCCCATCTTGCTCACATTAAGAGCGAACCAAGGCGGAATGCG
>CAYPFC010000229.1:0-4813 GCA_964409815.1 uncultured Pseudobdellovibrionaceae bacterium | reverse complement strand
CGCGCGCAAGCGCTCGAGCAACAACCGCCTCCCGCGGAACACGTGACCTCGACGATCTCGCGCAATCACGGCCATGCGTTCGGAATTCCGCTGGACGAGCTTCTCGCCGCCGGCCCCGCGACCTACAACATTCAAGGCGCTTCGGGACACCCGCACGAAATCACGCTCACGGAGGAAAATCTGGCGGAGCTCACGACAAACGCGACGCTCACGCTCATTTCCACGAATGTCGCCGGTCACACTCACGACGTCGTACTTCAACTTGTAACAGCTTAAGAAATCAGAAAAAGCAAAGGGAGCTCAACGCTCCCTTTAGCCTACTGCGCGTGCTTCTGCAAAAGCGCGAGGATGTTCTCTTTCGGATGATTGCCGACGATCTGGTCAACTTCGCGGCCGTCCTTAAACAAAATCATGGTGGGAATACCGCGCACCCCGTATTTCGCGGGCGCCGCCGGATTCTCGTCCACGTTCAATTTGACGATTTTAACTTTATCTTTAAGTTCGCCCGCGATCTCTTCCAGCTTAGGTCCTAATGCGCGGCAGGGTCCGCACCACTCGGCCCAGAAATCGACCAATACGGGCACACCCGCTTGGAGCACGTCCTTTTCAAAACTTTGGTCCGTAATTGGCTGCGTATTATTACCGGCCATAGGCCCTCCTTCACAAACTAAAGTCGAGGATACAACTCCCCCCTTAAACGGTCAACTTTAGCTCCCGGAATACCGATATGAATATTGATGAAACGCAGCCGAATTCACCTGCTTATAGTCGATGACGACCCGACTCAGGGCAAAGCCCTTGAGGAATGCTTCAAACGCGCAGGTTACCAAGTCACTTTGACCAACTCGAGCGTCAAGGCCCTCACGGCCGCGCAACGTACCGAGTTCCACGGCCTTTTCGTCGATTGCATGCTCCCCAGAATGAACGGCGTCGACCTCGTTCAGGAGATCAACGAGCTCTCGAGCGGTAAGCCGCCGAAGTCGTTCCTCTACTCGGGAATTTTTAAAGACAAAGCATTCATGAAAGACGCCACCGAGCGCACGCAATGCGAAGCTTTCTTCACGAAACCCCTGGACCTCGAGGAAGTGCTCGCCAAGGTAGATCTCGCGTTCCGCGATCTGGGCGAGGAACACGAGCCCGCGCTCGTTCGCTTGTATCACTCAGGCGAAATGACCGAAGGCGACCTCGTTCGCTTCATGGAAGAGGACACGACCATCCATGCGTTCCACCTTCCCATCTTACTGAACCACTTACAGAAGACCCGCCTGAGCGGAGAGCTCACGATTATCTCTGCCGTCGGCGACGTGAACTCGGTATCGCTGCATGAAGGACGCGTCTTCTCGGTTCACACTCCCGATAAAGACACTTACTTCGGCGGCCTCGCGGTCGGCTTCGGGTTCGTATCGCCCGACGACGTGCTTGAGGCGCTTCGCAATCCCGAGAGAAAACTTCTGGGAATGAAGCTCATTGAAAACATGTCTCTCAGCCCGCACGCCATTCACGTGATCCTCGAGGAACAGCTCGCGCTGCGCTTAAGCCAATGCGTTCAGGATCACGTCGTCAGCCTCCAGTGGACCCACCGCAAGTATTCGGCGCCCGATTATTCGCTGAACCCGAAACGCTTCGATGCCCTGCTCGAAGACTGGCTGAAATCGAAGATCGACATCGATTGGGTTCGCTCGTGCCTCACGCTGTGGGGCAACTACCAGCTCGAGGGCGAGTTCCATCCGACGGTTAAACACATCGACAGCATCAATCACCTGCTCGCGCACGAAGACTTCAAAGAGAAAGAGCACCTGCCCTTCCTTTTCAAGGCACTAATTCAGCGCGACGCCTTCCTCGGCGAAGCCGCCGACCAGAGAGCCGACGATTTCTCGTTCCTCGAAAAGCGCCTTGACCGCTTGCTCAAGGATTTCAAAGAACAAAATCATTTTCAAATTCTCGGAATCGGAGAAAAGGCGCAGAGCCTCGAGGTCAAGCGCGCGTTCGAGGACCTCAAGCAGTTCTACGATCCGGCGACGCTGCCCAAGAACTGCCCTCCGTCCGTGCTCGTGAATTGCACCGCCGTTTTTCAAAAGATCGAGGAAGCCTACACCGCGCTTAGCGACGATTTGAATCGCGCGCAATATCTGATCTTCCTGCAGAACCGTCGCTCGCAAAATCTTCTCGAGTTCGAGCCCGTCTTCCGCGCGGCCGTCATGGAGATCCAAAGCGGCCACGCGCACGACGCCGCCAAAAAATTTCAAAGCCTTCTCGACCGCAAACTCGAGTTCCGCGATTTACGCGCGTATCGTATCTGGGCCGGACTCAAAGTCGACCGCCGCTACAACGACCTCACCCTCGAGCAAGTGCCACCCGAAGAGCGCCACTCGGCCGCGTACATGATGGCCAAAGGCGTGACTCACCGAAATAAAGGTCAGATGCAAAAAGCCCTCGAAGCGTTCCGCACCGCTCACGTGCTCGATCCGAGACTCAGCATCGCGCGCGAAGAGCTCAAGCAACTCGTTCGCGACCTCGAGAGAAACCGCGGCCAGAACCGCGCGCTCATCCGCGAGGTCACGACCGTCATGGAAACGCTGTTCGGAAAAATCCGTCGCGGCGCTTAGTCTTAAGCTTTTTTCTTGAAAAGGTGTTCCACGAAAGCTTTGCGCTGTCGCTCAAGCTCGGCAAGATCCTCCGAGCTCTCTTCTTTGCGCAGACTCTTAACTTGATCCTGCACCTGCTTCACCGAAAACCCGATGTGATCGGGTCGCTGGCGCTGTAACGCCTTCTTGTAGCGCTCGTTGCGCTCGGCCGGAGTCACCGTCGAATCTTGAAGAACTCCGAAATTTCCCGACGGCTTTTCCGCCCGCGCCATCTCAGCCGACTGGGCCGGATCCTCGGCGTGTAGAACGCGGGCCTCTCCGCCCGCCACGTTCTCCTGAATTCTGAGCTTCTGGAATTTCTCGGCAAGCACGTCTTTGTTCAGTCCACAGATATCGCCGATCAGATTCAGCAGATCGAGCGCGCCGACCGGGCTTTCCAGCCAGCCTTCGATCTTCGCGTCCGACATCGCCGGCGCTCCCGGTGAGCGAATCAGAATCACGTGAGGAATACCGCGCGCGCGTCGCACGCCGGACGCGAGCTCGTAACCTTTCACGCGCTTGCCGGAGGCCGTCATGACCAGTACATCGGGATTCATTCTCAAAACGCTCTCCTGGAAGGAGCGCGGATTCTGAATCGCATCCACGTCAAAGCCGATCTTCTTCAGCACCGTCTGAAGAAACATCAACTCACCGTAATCTTCGAGAACCATAAGAACGCGCAACATGCCTGAATTTATTATCTTAAGCGGCCGGACCGGGGTCAACTCGACCATGGACAGGAAGGCAAAACAGGCCTATAAATGAATGATCCTCTATTCGAGAAAGAGACCTTTATGAGCCAAACCCCGACCAAAAAAACGCGTCAAGAGACCGTGGAGTTACCGAATCGCCGTTTCGAAGTCTCGGCGGGACGCACGAAAATCGTCGTCGGCACCGGACAGCCCCTCGCGCTGATTTCCGGACCTTGTGTCATCGATTCCAAAGAGCTCGTATTTGAGGCGGCTCGCCGCCTGGTGGAGATCACCCAGCGCGTGGGCATCGGCCTGATTTTCAAATCGTCATACGAGAAAGACAACCGCGGCAGCGAGAAGAACTGGCGCGGCCCGATGGCCCAAGAAGGATTGCAAATACTGAAGAGCGTGCGCGAGGAGTTCGGCGTGCCCGTTCTCACCGACGTTCACCGCGTGGAAGACGTGAAGAACGTGGCCGACTACGTCGACGTCCTCCAAATTCCCGCGTACATGTGTCAGCAAACTTCGCTCGTGCTCGAGTGCGGAGCCACCGGCAAAGCCGTCAACGTCAAGAAGGGCCAGTTCCTCGCGCCCGAGACGATGGACAGCGCCGTAAGCAAACTGCGCTCGACCGGCAACCAAAACGTCATGCTCACCGAACGCGGCGCCTGCTTCGGCTACAACCGCCTCGTCGCGGACATGCGCTCGATTCCCGTCATGCAGCAACTGGGCGTTCCCGTAACGATGGACGCGACTCACGTGATTCGCCTCTACGGAATCTCGAGCGCCGATCCCGCCGGCGGAGAGCCGCGATTCGTGCCGCACCTCACGCTCGGCGCGGTGGCCGCCGGATGCGATGCCCTCTTTCTTGAGGCGCACCCGGACCCGATGAGCGCGAAGTGCGACGCCGCTTCGCAAATGCAGATGGACAACATGGAAGCCCTTCTGAAAATGGCGATTGCCGTTCGCAAGGCGATTGGCACTCCCGAAAACGTGGGCACCTTCCAGGCGAAGCACTTGTAATCACGAATGCGCGGATTTCAGGCGATTCGCTACATCTTCTTCGAAACCCTGCCCGCCTTCCTGATGGGCGTGCTCGTGTTCCTCGGCATTCTCCTGATGTTCCAAGCTTTGCGCTTGACCGAGTTCGTGCTCGTGCACGGCGTGGGTTTTCGAACCGTGGGAGAGATCATGCTTTATTTGAGCGTGAGCTTCCTCCCGATCATTCTGCCGATGAGTCTGCTGTTCAGCGTGCTGCTCACTTACAATCGCCTCTCAAACGACTCGGAGATCGTCGCGTTGAAGTCATTGGGTCTGAGCATGGCTCAGCTGACCTGGCCCGCGTTGATTCTCTCGGTTGCCGCGACACTGATGTCGGCGCAAACTTCATTTTACCTGGGCCCCTGGGGCAACCGGAAGTTCGAGCTTCTAATCAACGAGCTCGGCCGTCAAAAAGTCGCGGCTTCGATCAAAGAGGGCGTTTTCTCGGAGGGCTTC
>CAYPFC010000228.1:0-4816 GCA_964409815.1 uncultured Pseudobdellovibrionaceae bacterium | reverse complement strand
ACACGTAGTAACCGCCGCGAGAAAGATCCGAGTACGCGCGAACGACCCAGATGCGTTCGTCCGTCGTGGTGTTCGACATCATCAGTCCCTGGCCGGGAAGAAGCTTCCCAATCTCTTTCCAGTCTTTTTGATCTTCGGGGTGCAGGAACACGAACTCGCGACGATCGGTCACGATCTCGATCGAGCCGAGCGCCTTGCGCGCATACGAGTAGTGAGCGTTGTCGAGATCATATTTTTTGTGCGTGTAGAGAGTTTTAACGATCCAGTTCGCCGACGGCTTCATCGGATCGACTTCGACCACGCGGGTGAGATCGGTGCCAACGTTTGTCGCGACGTAAAGGTTCTTGTTATCTGCCGTGAAGGCCATCGGGTAGAACGCCGTGCGGAAGTTCGATTTGAAAATCGGCTCCCACGCTTTGCCTTTCTCTTTTTCGAAGTACACAACCGAGTTCACTCCGTCGGAGGCGACGCCGCCGCGCGGGTTTCCTTCGTGATCGACGAGCCAGCTCAGAATTTGGTTCTTATTCTCGGCAACCATCTTCGATTCGCCCGTCGTGACGTTCACGCGGTAGAGATCGAATACGGTTTTGTCGCGATTGTTGTGCTGGATCAAAACGTCGGTCGCCGATGAGACCTCAAGGTCATCGACGATATCGGCGCGCGTTTTCTCGAACGGCGTGAGATCGGTGACTTTCGCGGTTTTGATGTTTACTGCGTAAACGTGCGTGTTCTCATCTCCACCCGTATCGCGCGGGTAAAGAACGTAGTCCGATCCCTTCCAGAAGAGGCGGCGGATGTCGCGATCCTCGACGAAAGTAATCTGCTTTTGTTGGGAGGGATCGCCGATCGGGTGAACGAAGATGTTCAGTCGATTTTTCCACGACTTCAAGACGGCGAGCATCTTTCCGTCGGGGGAGACCTTGTAGCCGGCGATGATCGGATTACGGAAAAACTCCTCCACCGGCATTTCGGCGGCGGAAGTGTACGCTTTGGGCGCGGCCGGCGTGTCGGTCTTAGGGCTGCTCGAGCAACCGACGGCTACAAGAAGGACGAGCGAAAACAGAATCTTCATGGAATGCACCTTTCGCTAATTAACAATGGGCTCGGATGTGAGTCTCGTTTATAGATGGGATTTCATTCGGAGACCAGCTTTCGGGCGATGACGCGGATACGAAAGCATGGGAACCGCCGATATGGGCGGTTCTAACGCGCCATTTCGATCCCCGGATCGAAACTCTGCGTTAAGAGAGAATCGTGCCAGCTAAACTTTTATTATTTGCATGAGCTTTTGGCCGTATACCGAAAGAGATTTCTTCGCCACAGAGCCGGTTGATCTTCTTGTCAAAACGACCGCTCCGGTTTTTACCGGAGCGGAAGTCGATCGTTTCGTGCGCTGGCTGCAGAGCGATCGCGCCGCTAGCGCGTATGCGATTACAGATCGTAGTACAGGTAGAACTCGTAAGGTGCGGGGCGCTGTTGCATCGGAATGATCTCGCGCTCGTACTTGTAGTCCAACCAAGTGTTCAGCATGTCCTCGCTGAAGACGTCTCCGCGGAGCAGGAACTCGTGATTGTTACGCAGGTTGACGAGCGACTCGTCGAGAGTCTTCGGAACCGACGGAACTTTCGCGGCTTCCTCGGGCGGCAAACCGTAGATGTCTTTGTCGAGGGGCTGACCCGGATTGATCTTGTTCTGAATGCCGTCGATACCGGCCATCAGCATCGCCGCGAACGCCAGGTACGGATTGCAGCTCGGGTCGGGCGTGCGGAATTCGATGCGCTTAGCTTTCGGCGAAGTTCCTGAGTTCGGGATACGAATCGCGGCGGAGCGGTTACGATACGAGTACGCCAGACGGATCGGAGCTTCGAAGCCCGGGACCAGACGCTTATACGAGTTCGTCGAGGGGTTCGTGATCGCGCATAGAGCCGGCGCGTGCTTCAAGATACCGCCGATGAACCAGAGCGCCGTGTCCGAGAGGCCCGCGTACTTGTCGCCCGCGAAGAGCGGCTCGCCGTTCTTCCACAAGGACATGTGCGTGTGCATACCGGAGCCGTTGTCGCCGAAGATCGGCTTCGGCATGAAGGTCGCCGTCTTGCCATGGCGGCGGGCGACGTTCTTTACGATGTACTTGAACCACATTTGCTTGTCGGCAACGTCCAGCATCGTATCGAAGCGGAAGTTGATCTCGCACTGACCGCCGGTCGCCACTTCGTGGTGCTGGCGCTCGACTTCCATGCCGACTTTTTCCATCTCAAGGCAGATTTCCGTGCGCAGGTCATGAAGCGTGTCCGAGGGAAGAACCGGGAAATATCCCTCTTTGCTGCGCGGTTTGTAACCCAAGTTGCGTCCGCCTTCGTCGCGGCCGGAGTTCCAGCCCGCTTCGTCGGAGTCGACTTTGTAGAAGCCGCCGTACGCGGTTTGTTCGTAGCGAACGTCGTCGAAGATGAAGAACTCCGCTTCGGGACCGAAGAACGCGGTGTCCGCGATGCCGGTTTGGCGGAGGTACGCGATCGCCTTTTTGCAAATTTGACGGGGATCGCGCTCGTAGGGCTCATGCGTATCGGGGTGAACGACGTCGCAAATCAGCGAGAGCGTGGGCACTTGCATGAACGGGTCGATCCGGGCGGTTCTGAGATCCGGCTTCACGGTCATGTCCGACTCGTTGATGGCGCGCCATCCGCGGATCGAGCTTCCGTCAAAGTTCAGGCCTTCTTCAAAGACCGCGGGCTTTAGCTCGCTCAGCGGAATTGTGAAGTGTTGCCACATCCCGGGAAGATCGATGAACTTCAAGTCCACCATCTTCACGCCGCGCTCACGCGCGAAACTTAATACCTCTTCTGGCTTCATGCGACGACTCCCTTGGGTTTTTGGGTTTGGTTCTTCGATTCAAAAGCAAAATTAAATCGCGTTTTCATTGCGTTCCCCCGTGCGGATTCTCAACGCCGCGTCCACGGGAATCACGAAGATCTTGCCGTCACCGATTTTGCCGGTGAAGGCGGCCTTCTGAATCGCTTGCACGACGGGCTCCGCGAGCTCATCGGCAACGACCGATTCCACTTTTACTTTCGGGAGAAAGTCGACGACGTATTCCGCGCCCTTGTAGATCTCGGTTCGCCCTTTTTGGCGACCGAACCCGCGGATTTCAGAGACAGACACACCTTCAACGCCCAGCTCAGTCAGGGCTTCGATCACATCGTCCAATTTGAAAGGCTTGATTATAGCCTCAATTTTTTTCATTAAGTTGTGCCCGGTTTTTACTGTTAGACATCGAAACCGCTGGCCAGTCAAAAAATTTCTGGTAAAGCTGCGTTCGTCTATGAAAATCGTGCTTGATGAAATCCGCTGTCAGAGGGGCGAAGAGGCCCTTCGAACCATTTTGGGTCCGCTCGCTTCGGCTGGAGTTTCCTCATTCTTCTCGATATTCGAGCTGAATCCAAGCGGATTTCGGAGCCAACGCCCGGAGTCGCTTTCGTGAGCGCGAGCCCCCGTTTTAACGTCGTTTTGATCGAGCCTGAAATCGGCGCCAATACCGGCAACATAGGAAGAACGTGTGTAGGTCTCGAGGCTAAACTGCATCTCGTCGGGAAGCTCGGCTTCTCCATCACCGATAAACAGCTTCGCCGCGCGGGCCTCGATTACTGGCCTTACTTGGACTTCGTCCACCACCCCACATGGGAGGATTGGTGGAGACTCGTACCCGATTCCTCACGCGTATTTTTCTTTTCGACGAAGGCCGAAACTTCACTTTTCCAAACACGGTTTCAAGACGGAGATTGGCTGGTCTTTGGTAAAGAGACGAAGGGCCTCGACCCCGAGGTTTTGGAAAAGTTTTCCGAGCAAGTGCGGCGCATTCCGATGGTCGGCCCCATCCGCAGCCTGAATGTAGCGACTGCTGTAGCCGTCGTGCTGTTTGAGGGCTACCGCCAGCTGGAATGCTAGACAGTCCCGGGGCTTGGGACTATCTTAGGAACTTATGGTCCAAAGACTTCTGACAGCTATGTTCGGCACCAAGCACGAGCGCGACATGAAAGCGCTTCGCCCCCTCATCGATAAGATCGCGTCTTACGAAAAGGGGCTCCAAGAACTTCGCGACCCTCAGCTTCAGGCGAAAACGGCGGAGTTCAAAGAGCGCATTGCGCGCGGAGAGACGCTCGATTCCCTTCTTCCCGAGGCTTTCGCCGTTTGTCGCGAGGCTTCGAAACGCGTTTTGAACATGCGCCACTACGACGTGCAGATGATCGGCGGGATTACGCTCCACCGCGGCTCGATCTCGGAAATGAAAACCGGTGAAGGAAAAACTTTGGTCGCGACGTTACCGACGTATCTGAACGCGCTCGAGGGCCGGGGCGTTCACGTGGTCACGGTCAACGACTACCTCGCCAAGCGCGACACCGAGTGGATGGGCCGTTTGTACAATTGGCTCGGGCTCTCCACCGGAACGATCGTTCACGATCTGAGCGATGCCCAACGCAAAGCGAACTATCGTGCCGATATCACCTACGGAACAAACAACGAGTTCGGTTTCGACTACCTACGCGACAACATGAAGTTCGCTCTCGAGGATTACGTTCAGCGCGAGCTCAATTACGCGATTATAGACGAGTGCGACTCGATTTTGATCGACGAAGCGCGTACGCCGCTGATTATCTCGGGTCCCAAAGACGACTCGACCGAGAAATACGGCGAGATCGACAAGATCATCCCGCACCTGAAGCTCGACGTGCACTTCACGATGGAAGAGAAATCGAAGACCGCTTCGCTCACCGAGGAAGGAAACGCCAAGGTCGAGCAGCTGCTCGGCGTGGGTAACCTCTTT
>CAYPFC010000227.1:0-4845 GCA_964409815.1 uncultured Pseudobdellovibrionaceae bacterium | reverse complement strand
ATTCTCGGGCGATTGGTCCTCTTGAAAGCGGGCGAGCGCGCGCTTCAGACCCTCGGTTAAGCGGTCGAAGTCGTTTGCGGGCGAATCCGATTTCGATTGGGGCATCGTTTGATCCTTTTGCATAGAGTCCTCCACCGTGCTCGAGGAGCAAAAGCGGGACCATCCTCGTCTTGAAATGAATTCGGGCCTAAGCCCGACGCGGCTCAAAATTCCCGAGGACGTGGGGCAAAGTCGCCCCGACTTTGTGCACCTTCGCGGCTTCGACCAAGTGATGGAAGAGCCTGCGTTGATCGCGACGGTACGGCATGAACTCGGGATGCCACTGGACGCCGACCATGAACGGGTAGGACTCGTGCTCGATGGCCTGGACCACGCCGTTCGACTCGCGCGCGCTGACCTTGATCGGCTTCGCGACGTCCTTTACGGATTGGTCGTGAAGCGAGTTCACCTTAGCGCGCGCCTTTTCGAGAATTCGCGACAGGACCGAGCCGCCTTCGATGTGGACGAGCTTGCGCGGCCGCATCGTTCTGAGCTTCGGTTGCTCGACGTAAAACTCATCGAGCTGCTGATAGAGCGAGCCTCCCCAATACACGTTGATCAATTGGCAGCCACGGCAGATTCCGAGGACCGGGATTCTCGCCCGCACGGCTTCGCCCAGAAGACTGAACTCGAGCTCGTCACGAGCCTTGTCCTTCACGCCGCGCGAGCTCGGCGAGGCGAGAAGCTTTCTTACGAGCCAAAACACGATGGAAAGGAAGAACGACCACGAGAGTTTGTGGACGCGTTTCGATTCTTGCTTGAGGGTTTGTAGGAGCTGCTCCTTGTAGCGGGAGGGGTCGATGTCCGCGCCCCCCGAAAGCACGAGCGCGTCCAGATCGCAGTCCGTGTACGGACGAGAGGGCGTGATGCGACGGGCGCGCCCGCCGTTCCACCAGATCATGAAGCGAATCGCGGCCCAGGCGGCGAATCCACCCTCGTCGGGACCCGTGATCCCTATGCAGGGTTTCTGACTATGGGCTCTCATAAAGCCAGTGGCGGGTTTTCTCGGCCCACCGAGACCGGGTGAAAAGGAGCGATTCGTTCAGCGTCGAAAAGTAATCCTCGGACATCTCGCGAAGGCGCGCGGGCTCCGCCGCCAAGCGCTCGATCTCGACCCACTTGTTCCAGTCGGAAGCGATCGTCCAGTCCGGATCGTCGACCATGCTGTTCGGAAGACGATAGTGGAATGTCGGCCTCGGCTTCACGAGCTCCTTTTCCACTGGAGCGGCGAACACACGCTCGCGATCAATCTCGGCGAAAAGGGGAAGCATGTCGAGAGGGCGGTTTCTGGTCGGGTTCGACAAGAGGTAATCGTCGATCAGTCGGCCGAGCTTGGGCTCATACGCGGGATTCAACACCAGCGACACGTAGTCCTCGGGAAACTCGTGAATGAACGGTGCAACTTTGCGCGCGATGGAGATATCGGACTCCTCGTAAAGCCACGCGTACAATAAAAAGAACGCGCGCAAGTAGGAGAGGATGGTCTGCGCGTCTTTCGCGGGTATCTCGGGATTGAACTGCATGCCGAACGCCATGAAGAGCGCGGATTTCGTTCCCTTGGCCGAATGCTGTTGAAGTTCCGAGCGAATGCGCTCGACCGAAGTCAGATTGTCGATCGGTAACGGCGGCGTCGCAATCTCGAACGGAATTAACGTTCCCGCGAGCTTGCCTACGGCTTCGTCGAGTCCAATAAGCTTGAAGTACTTCTCGTGCTTTTTCTCCTTGAGAAACGAGCTGTCGGCTTCAAGGACGAATTTTCCGAGCGTTGTCTGCAAGGAGAACTCAAACTCATTCTTTCGGGTGAGGTCGCCCCCGAAGAGTAGAAGTAAAATCTGCGCCGCCGACTCCAGCGGCAGCCCACCGAATTCGAGCTCGAATCCGACGCGGCGTTTTTCCCCGTTCTCATTGTAAATGCGTGGCGGCAATTGAAAATCCATGGCCTTCCTTCTTCGAAGTCATGGAGTGTGCAATCTCTATGCTCAGGATTTCAGTTTGCGCTCGTCCGCCACGTACAGCCAGAAAGGCCAGAGAAGAATGACCGCGAACACCAGCCCAACGATCGAGGCCGAAGCTCCGCACACGAGCGCGCGCGACGGAGACGTGACCGCGGCCAGGTAACCAAGAAGCGTATTTCCGAGGAGAGGCCCGCTCATGTAACTCATCATTTCGATTCCGGCCATCCGACCGCGATAGGCATCGGGAATCGTTTCGTTCCAGATCGTGAAGCGGAACGTGGCGCTGATCATGTCCCAAAATCCCGCGAAGGCGAGGAAGAAGATCGCCACCCAATAATTGATCGGCACGAGCACCGCGAACGCGATCACGCAAATGCACCACCCCATCGCGCCCATGAACACCATTTGGCCGTGCCGTCGCACGCGATACGTCCAGCGACTGAAGATCGTCGCGATCATCGCGCCGACGGAAATCGCCGAGTACAGTGGCCCGAGCTTGGTCGCGCCTCCGCTCATCTCGGCGATGGCCGGAAAGAGCGCCATCGGAAAACAAAAGATCATCGCGATGATGTCCACCACGTATGTGCCCATCAAGATCGGGCGGCTCAGCGCGTACGCGAAGCCCTCGCGAATCGCCTTCACGCCGGGACGGTGGTGCGGAGCCTGATCGCGCAATGGATTTTTGATCGCGAAGAAGAGGACGATCGAAACGATATAAGAGAGCGCGTCGATCCAAAACGCGAGCGCCGCTCCGCCGGTCGCGATCAGCAGGCCGCCGATCGCCGGCCCGAGCACGTGCGCGAACGTCCCGCGAAAGCCGTTGAGCGTGCTCACTTGGGGCATGTCTTCCTTGTCGACCATCCGGGGGGTCAGCGACTCGAGCGCCGGGCGATGAAATCCCGTAAGCGCGGCCATCATTCCGGTGAGGATCATGATGCTGAGCTCGCCGATCTCGCCTATTTGAATGAGCGTCGCGAAGATCGCGCAGAGGAGGGCGAGCAAGCCCTCGCAGATAATCACGATCTTCTTGCGATTCCAGACGTCGGCGGCCGTGCCGCCAAGAAAGCCGAACAGCACGAGCGGAATGAGAGAAACGACTCCGAGGAGGCCCACCTTCGCCGTGCTCTGTGTGATCTGGTAAATCAGGTAGGGCGCCGCCACATACGAGATACTCGAGCCGAGCACCGAGATCAGCTGCGCGAAGAACAAGAGCCGGAACTGCGGGTATCGTTTGAGCGGCGTCAGATCGATGATCATTTGGACATCCTGAAGAATTCGAACTCCCCGGTGATCGGGCAGTGGTCGCTGAGGCCCTGGTAAATCGCCTTCGGCTCAAGGGCGGGAAATGCCTGGTGGAGGTTCGTCACCTTGGCGCTCTTCAGCCTCAATCCTCGAAACCAAAAATTGTCGTACGGTTTCGAGAGCTCGCGCTTCTTCATCTTGAGCGACGTTTTCACTCCGGCCATGGCCGGTTGAAAATTTCGCGTGCGCGCGGCTTGAAAGGACTTGTGCGTGGAATCCAAGTTGTAATCGCCGGCGACAATGGCGGGCATCAGGACTTTCGCGAGCGTATTGAAAAGAGGCTCGACTTCGTCCTGCGGGCGCCGGCCCGCGGGCCTGAGGTGAATCGAGGCGAGCAGGAAAGCGCGCGCCTCCGGTCGGAAATAAAGAACGCCGAACGAGGGCTCGCGCAGGATTCGATCGGCGTGGCGGACGCCGAGCCGCACGGTGAGCGCAGTCGACGGACAGCGATCGATGATGTCCCCGTTTGCTTTCACGAAAGCGACGCGGCTGTCCTTCCAGAGGTAAGCGTATCGCTCATCGCCCTCGGAGGGCCGCTCGGAGAGCGCCTTACAGATGCGCTCTTTGGTGACCCGCTCGAGCTCGGCCGCGATCTTGTTGAGCGCCTCCTGCCCCGAGACGCTGGTGTTCACCTCTTGAAACGTGATTACGTCGGCATCCTTTAAAAGCGGCGCCGCCTGAACGGCGTCGAAACCCTTGCGCCCCAGATGCTTCACGTTCCACGAGGTGACGGTCAAAACCTTCGAGCCCGCGGTCGGCGGAAGATGACGAACTACGGGCACGATGTAGTCGGGATCGCTCGCGGCCGACGCGAGAGGCGGTGCGAGTATGAGAATCGCGGCGAGGAAAATGGATTTCACGTGGCGATCAATATAGCGCGCGAATGTGACGATAGCGAATTCTGGCGGGCCGCGTCCCGGAAATAGTGCCTGGCACCTAAGTGGGGGGCTCGGGTTTCGGGGTGGGCTCTTGGCGCGGACGGAACTCCGCGGATTGCTCGTGGGCCGAAAGCCTGGGCGTTCGCGAGTAGATTTTCTCGAGGTCGACGATGCGATGATGCTCACGCCGCGAAATATCGCTCATCTTGATCTCGCTCGGGGCGTGCAGACCCGCGGCCCCCAGCAGATCGCGGAACGCCTCGAGCGTTTTGCGATGATAGTGCATCACGCGCATACATTTGTCGCTCACGTCGAGACCCCGGTAAAGCTCGGATCGATTCGTGGTGATTCCGGTCGGACAGTGGTTCGTATTACATCGGAGAGCCTGAATGCAGCCCAGGGCGAGCATCATTCCGCGCGCCGAATTGCATAGATCCGCGCCGAGCGAAATTTTCTCGTAAATGCTGAATGCGGTGAGCACCTTCCCGCTCGCGATGATCTTGACGTGCTCGCGCAGGCCGTGCTCCTTCAGGGCCGTATGCACGAAGTGCAGGGCTTCGTTAAGGGGGCTTCCGACGTAGTTGATAAACTCAAACGGCGCGGCGCCGGTTCCGCCCTCGGCTCCGTCGACGTTGATGAAATCCGGATAGATGGCGGTCTCAATCATCGCT
>CAYPFC010000226.1:2643-4852 GCA_964409815.1 uncultured Pseudobdellovibrionaceae bacterium | reverse complement strand
TGTTCGTTTCCTCGTGCGCGCTGGACACGCGGGCCGTGGGACTCTCGTTCGAGAACGCACGCGCGGAATGCGTTCCGTTCACGTTCTCCTCGGGCGATCCCGTCCCGGCGCCCGATGCCAACGCCGTCGGCGGCGGCGACGTCGAGTTCGTGTTCGCGGGCCGCTTGTCCGCGCAAAAAAAGCTCGAGGTCCTGATCGAGGCCCTCGCGCAAGTCCCTGGCGCGCGCCTGAGTCTGTTTGGCAAAACCGACGATCTGGGAAGCCCGAATATGGGGATCCGCTGCCGGGGTTACGACGAGCGGTTGCGCGCGCGCGCGAAAGAGCTCGGGGTCGTAAGCCGGATCCGGTTTCACGGCCACGTATCGCGTGCCGAGATGAGCGCGTATTTGAAAAACACGCGCCATATTTTTATCTCACCCAGCACGCACTCGGACGAGAATTTCGGAATGGCGGCGTTTCGCTCGCTCTGCATGGGAGCGCCCGCGGTTCTCACGCGCTGGGGCGGACACGCGGATTTTGCCGAGGCCTTTCCGGGCCAGGTTTACTTTGTCGACGTTCACGAGGGTCCGCGCGTCGAAAGCGGAGAGCTCGCGGACGCGATGAAAAGTGCGCTTCAGGAATTTAGAATCGGCCCGGCGGGGGTTCCTGAAAACTACCGGCGCGAAAACATCGGCGCGAAGTTGCTGGAGCTCGCGCTCGAGCCGGTGAGGCCTTCGCGCCGGCTAAAGCCTACGGAGTTGGCCCTTCGGATTCGTCGGAATCAGGAGCGTTACGAGCGGGAGTTCGGCGATCCGTGCCGGATTTTCGAATCGTATCTTGATCCGGACGCGCGGACGTTTTTGCAGAGCTATGGAATGAGACCAGGCTCTTGAGCGCGTCGATCTTTTCTCCCACCTCGGCGAATTGAACCGCGTGTTCGGGCGCGAGCTTCCATGCCTGAAGGCTCAATAAGTTCAACTTCTCCAAGTGCTCGCGGATCGAAGCCGGATTCTGACTGAGCACGACCTGCGAGCTCAATCCCCAGATCTCCCATGCGATTTGCGCGAGCGTGATTTCCGGTAGCGCGAGGCTCTCGGGCTTTCCGTGAGCGTGACAAAACCTGTGGGGGAAGAGCGCGAAGAGCCACGGATTGGCCGCGAACTCGTGCTCGGGTTTCGAGTGACGCTCGCGCAGGTAATGCTTTGCCGCCGCGGCCGCCGCCGGCTCGAGGATGCGATTCAATATCAAGGCGAGGGGGTCGTCCCCGAACTCCGCCGCGTTCCAGGAAAGTCCCGTCGATTTGAAGTGACCCTTCCACTTGGCCTCGCGCGCGCGCGGGCGCCTGAGCAGATTCTTGGAGTCGGCGTCCAGCATCCGCAGGATAAACACGGTTTTTTCCACATCCGCCGGAACGAGCGGGCTCGCGTGAAGGCGGCGGTGCGTGCGCGGATCGCGCATCAGCTCGTACCGATTCGCGCATGGGGCGAAGCGCTCGACCCAGGCGCCGACGTACACTTGTATCTCGCCCAGAAAGGGCAAGCCGAGCTTCATAGCGTTCAACCGACGCGCAAGGAGCTCCACTTCCAGAGGGTCCGGCTCTTCGTTGAACCACAGGGTCAGATCGAGATCGCTCATGCCTGGGCGAAACGCCTTCGTGAGGTAACTGTTGCGCGGCCATACCTCGGCGGAAGTGAGCGCGCGGACCGCGGTGAGCGCCAGAGCGTAGGGCCAGCGTCCTATTCCGAGCATCGTTTCTCCTCCATGTGCGCGTATTCGCAGATTCTCCAAAAGTCGGCGAGCTCTGGAAACGTTTTCGTGAATTCAGTCCCGCGTCGGCGATCGTGCTCGCGGAAGAACGCGAAGAAATCGCGGCGCAGCGATTGAACGCGCGCGCCCGATTCGGGTTTGAGCATCCACCGGTAGACCCGCTCCATTTTCGCGCATTCGTAATCGGAATAGCCGGCTTCGCGCATGTGACGGGCGTGCTCGAGCACGAGAGGCGAGAAATTCGAGGTCAGGATCTTCACGGACTGGTGCGCGGGCTCGAGCAAGTAGGACGTATCCAGCCGCACTCGGGGATAGCGCGCCTTCAGCTCCGCTACGCGGTCGATGAGCGGGCGAAAGCCCGTCACGCTGAGGGCGTTGAACGTGCAATTGAAGACGAACTCGATTCCGGGAAGAGCGGCCAGCACGCGCTCGACGTTCTCCCAAAAGTATTCGTGGCGTAACC
>CAYPFC010000226.1:0-2633 GCA_964409815.1 uncultured Pseudobdellovibrionaceae bacterium | reverse complement strand
GGATGTACTCGGCGCGCGCGCCCCAGTTGTCGACGCTCGTATAAAGGCCCAGGCTCTCCACTTCGCGCGCGGCCTCAAGAAACGCGTCCACGCGCGCCCTTGGCGCCATCAGATTCGAATTGATCAGAATCCGCTGATCGCCCGCTTCGCGCAAAAGCCGGAAGGTCTCCTCGTGAAGCATCGGCTCGCCGCCCGTGACGCGAATGACTTTCAAGCTCCGGCGGAGCTCGGGCCACCAGGACCAAAACGCCTCGGCGTACGGATTCGGAATGTCGGGCGCGAACGGCAGCTTCTTCTCGCGCGCGAGCCAGGCGAGGGAGGTCGAGCGGTTCTCGACGTCGTAGTCTCCGTGCCTTTCTTGCTCGCTCAGCCACGCGCTCGAGTACTGGGGACCGCAATACGAGCAACTCATGTTGCACACGTGACTGAAGCCGACCTCGAGGTACGAGGGAAGAACGCTTGCGCCGTTCGGAAGGGCGGCGATCTCTTCGAGGCGTCGGCGCGCCCACGCGTCGGTGGATTTGATGTAGCGATCGCTTACGGCGCCGCTGTCCTCGGCCTGCCAGCAGTAGGCGCATTCGGCCGGCCTAAGACCCTCGCGCATCTGGCGCCGGCCTTCCTTTTGAATCGCGCTGTTGTGAAGCGCCGACGGGTCCGCGAGCACTTCGTTCAGCGGAACACGGCGGGATTCGGGATGGTGGCAGGAGTGAGAGCCGCCGTTATGCAGGTGAAGGGACACCTGAAGCCATTTCGCGAGACAGAAGGAGGGCGAGACGCGATCGATCTCATGCATGGACCATGGGCTCCTCCCGCTTGCGGCGCGGACGGAGTCCGTCGAAGCGGCTCAAGCCTTCCTCCACCGCGCCATCGAACGCGATCGTTCCGCGATCGAGGATCAAGAGCCGGTTGCACACGCTCCGGATCTGGTCGGGGGCGTGGCTGACGAAGAGCACGGCGCCCGAGCGGTGCACAAGCTCGAGCATCTTCACCGTGATCTTCTCGCGGAAGAAAATATCCGCGCCGTCGAAGACCTCATCAAGAATCAGCAGATCCGTCGGGCGAAACGCCGAGAGCGACAAGCCCAGCCGCGCCTGCATGCCCTTGCTGTAAAACTTCAACGGCACGTCGAGGTAGCGTCCCAGCTCCGAAAACTCCAGGGCTTCGCGGACCAAGCCTTCGATGTCCGCGTCCCCCGGGAACAAGAGCTCCGCGAGCAGGTGCGCGTTCTCGCGGCCCGTGAGCTCGGGACGAATGCCGACGGCGACGTCGAAGAGCGCGCGCACGTTGCCGGCGCGCTCGATACGGCCCGCGCTCGGCCGATAGTAACCGGCGAGGCAGCGGCACAGCGACGTTTTGCCCACGCCGTTGATTCCGATGAGCGCGATGCGGTCGCCGCGATGGATCTCGAAACTCACGTCCTTGAGAATATGCTGGCGGCTCGCCGGATCGGGAAGCAGCGAGAGCGGGGATTTGATCGCGCTCACGAAAGCCTCGCGCCACGTCCACGGGCGGTGGACGCTCGCGAGCATGACCAGGTCCAGTCCCTGAACGCGCGCGATTTTAGACATAAAAGTACACCTGATTTCTCTTTCGCACCCAGACCCACGCGGCGGCGAACCACAGCGCCGCCGCCGTCACGAACGCCCACGTCAGCGCCGGCAAGAAGGCGTTCCAGCTGAAATCGTGAATGAGAATCTGAAAGGGCGCGATCAGACGGTATATGGGATTGACCGCCGTGAGCCACTGGAGCCCCTCGGGAACGAAGGCGCGCGGATAAAAGATCGGGGTGAGAAAGAACCCGACCTGCGCGCCGAAGCTGATGAGAAAGCGTGTATCGCGAAAGAACACCTGCAAAGTCGAAAGCAGCCATGCGAGCGCGAACACGCCAAGCGCGAGCGCGAGCATCGCGAAGGGCAAGAGCAGGAGCTGCCAACCTACGACTCCGCCGCTAAAGATCCAAATCGGCACGAGCGCGATCGCGAAGCCCGCCGCGAAATTAATGAGATTGTCGAGAACTTGCGCCGAGAGATAGACGAGCGGAGACGCCGGGAACGATTTCAGCAGGGGCCCCGAAGCGAGCAGGACCGGCGCGGACATCTCGAGCGTCTGCGCGATGAAGATCCACGGTACAAGGCCCGCGACCAGGAACAAAAGGTAGCGGTCCACATCAATCTTCAGGAAGTAGCTGAACACGAGCGCCTGCACGCTGAACGTGATCATCGGATTGAGAACGACCCACAAGAATCCCGCGACGGTCTTCCGGTAGCGGCACTTCAAGTTGGCGATCGTCATCACTTTGGTTTGGCGCCAAAAAATCGAAGCATCAGACATGATCGGTGCACCACTCCTCGAACCACCTGGGCCAGGGTTCTTCGCCGCGCGTGTCTCCCGCGATACGGCTTCGCGTTTCGTAGTAGGCCTGCGAGATCGCCGGGCCCGCGCTCTCATGCGCCTCGAGGCCTTCCCAAACGCGCAAACTATGATACGGCGAGATCGGGAGCAGGCGGCCTCCGCTATCCCCCTCATCCGCGGACCAAAGGCCGCCTCCGCGACTGAGCACGAGCTGAACGAGATAGTTGTCGGCGCAAAGCACGCCCTGACCGAGATCGACCGCGCACGCGTCCGCGAACGAG
>CAYPFC010000225.1:0-4902 GCA_964409815.1 uncultured Pseudobdellovibrionaceae bacterium | reverse complement strand
AACCTCAACGAGATCGCCCGTAAGCGCAAGCAGGAGCAATTCGATGGCGTTTCGCTACCGGAGAACTTACCCGTTGGGGCGCCAAGCGCACCGAATGCGCAAGAAGCCTGCGTCGCCGCAGCACTCTGAAAAGAAAAAAGCCGGGGGGTGGGGTCCCGCCGGCTCGAGTGGGGTCATCCATAGGGGGTATGGGGGTCTATGGAATCCTTAAATTACCAAATCAAAGCGGTTATTCGTCGACGCTGTTATAGCGGCGATCGCTAACCGGGCGCTCCACAACGGGAGTGCCTTCTTCCCAACCGACTTCGAGATCCACGAAATCGACGACCTTCGCCTTGTCGGCCTGCTCTTGGAGAGCGGCTTCGCGAACGTCCTCGTCGATGGTCTTCTTCAGCTCGCCGCGAGTCTTTTCGTTCGCGTCAATCATGCCGTTGAAGTCGATCTTCGTAACCGGTTTGCGCTCGGACACTTCGGCCGTGGCTACGCTGCCAACCAAACCTAAGATCATTAGAATCGCGAGTTGTGCTTTCATAAAAAGTCTCCTTGCGCTTACCTTCGAGGATTGCAACCGAAGTGCCACCGGCGCGGCACGCATAAAACGGAGCGCGGGCCCGCGCGGTGACCAAAGTCTCGACACCGGGATTGCGAGCTTCGGCACCTGTTAAACTTTTAGACGGATTTTCTCTCATGTTCCCGTAAACTCGAGAAAAGCCGCGAAGACGCTATTGCAAAATCCGTAGCCAGCGCGTCTCATCGCGAGACACGAGCTTTACGGCCAGTAAAGAAGACTCGCGGCGACTTCGGTGCCCATCACGATCGGCGACTGATTCACGTACGCGAGCGGCCGCGCCTCGAGGAAAAGCGAAAAACTTCCCGGCAGCGGGAACTGAAGGCCGAGGACACCCTGAACTCCGACGTAAGTTGGAAAATCTTGGTCGCTTGTCGGCACGTCACTGCCGGCGATTTTCACCGTCGTGGCAAGCGCGCGCGCGACCTCCACACCGGCTCCGATGTAGAGCGCGTCCCAGCGCAAGTTCCACACGCGCTGCAAGCCTCCGGAAGCCATCGTGTGCTCGATCTCGACCTCGCGGCCCGCGGTCGAAACGTTCGTCGTCGCCGTCGTCTTGTACTCGGTTCGCCGGTACGTCGCGAGCAATCTCCAGAAGTCCGTGCGGCCAAATTGAAGGGCGAGACCGAACGACATCGCTCCGCTTGTAAAATTCGTCGTCTGATATTGGACCTGATCCTCGGTCTCGAACGACTTCGAACCCTGCTGCAAATGCGTGTACAGCGCGCCCGCCCCGACTCCAAGATTGGACGTTGCGGCCGAGCGGCGGCGCTCCTCCGATCCTTCTTCCAAATCATAGCTGTAGGCGTAGCCGACCCGCCACTTGCCCCCTCGGCGGATTTGCACCTTTGTGAACTCCCCGTGCTTCGAACGGATCGCCAGCCTCTCCCCCTCATTCGTATAATAAAGGACGCGAGCGTTCGCCTGAGGTTTGGCGTACACGGGAATATTGTTTTCCGGGGCCTCGAGCCAGGCGATCTGCGCCAGGGCCGAACACCCCAGCCAGAGCCAGAGCAAAAAGGACATTTTCTAATGGTATACAAATACGGGAGTGGAGGCGGCCTTGACTGCGATGCGCCATGAGCCTACATTGGCGCCCAATGAGAGCCCGACTGACCCCCACCGAAATCGTTTTAAAGGACCTCCCGCCCGAGGGCCGCGAATTCGCCTTTACCCGCGAATCCGGCGAGTTGAACTCGAAACTTGAGGATCTGATTGGCCAAAACCCCTACGACGTCCGTTTCCGAATCACCCCGATGGGCAATGCCTTTGACCTCCGCGGCGAGATCAAGACGGCCATGGACCTCCAATGCTCCCAGTGCGGCGGGGACTTCAAGTTCAAGGTGAACCAGCCCGTCCACGAGCTCATCGTCCCTCAGAAGCCCATGGCTAAAGGCGACCAGCAGGTGCGCTCGAACCACGCCCACGAGCTCAGCGAAAGCGGTCCCGATTACATTCTCCTGGAATCTGAGGTTTTTGACGCTGGCGAATACATCCACGAAGCCGTGGCGCTGACCGAGCCTATCCGCCCGCTGGGTAAGCCCGATTGCGACCCCAACTGCGATGAAACTAAGCCTATCGTGGAAAGACCCTGGTTATCTTACGGGGATAAGGCCGACAAAGCGGGAGAGGGGATCCGCTCCAACCCCTTCCAGGTTCTTGAAAAAATGAAATTAAAGGATTGATTTCACGGGGCTAATAGATAAAAGTACACCCTTTCACGCAAACAGGATTGATGTATGCCAACTCCGAAAAAGAAAACTTCGCGTTCTCGCCGTAACATGCGCCGTGCTCACGACTTCCTCACGCCCCCGGGCGTACAGTCGTGCCCGAACTGTGGAGCGCTCGCGAAGCCCCATCACGTGTGCGTATCCTGCGGCTACTATAAAGGCCGCGAAGTCGTGACAGCGCAAGCTTAAGGGCTTTAAGCTACCGAGATGGCACAATTTAGAACACGCATCGCCGGCACTGGCCACTTTCTTCCCGAGAAGCGTCTTTCGAATACCGACCTCGAAAAAATCGTTGAGACCAACGACCAATGGATTCATGAGCGAACCGGAATCCGTTGGCGTCGTATCGCCGAAGAAGGCGTGAACACGAGCGACCTCGCGCTCGAAGCCTCGAAGCGCGCGCTCGATGCCGCCGGCACGACCGCCGAGCAATTGGATATGATTCTGGTCGCGACCGTTTCTCCCGATCAGCCGATGCCGAATACGGCGTGCGTGCTTCAGAAAAAACTCGGCGCCCGCGACGTGATGTCCGTCGATATCTCGGCTGCATGCACCGGTTTCGTTTACGGATTTTCCATCGCGGATCAATTCATCCGCAGCGGCACTTATAAAAACATTCTGGTCGTTGGCGCGGAAGTCCTCCACCGCTACGTGAATTATAAGGATCGCGAGACCTGCATCCTGTTCGGAGACGGCGCTGGCGCCGCGGTCTTACAGCGCGCGGACGAAACTTCGGACTCGAAAGTTTATAGCGTTCATCTGCACGCCGACGGACACATCTCGGATCTGTTCGTGCTTCCCGCCGGCGGCTCGGCGATTCCGTTCTCGAAAAAGGTTTTGGACGAAGATCTTCAGTACGTGAAGATGAAAGGCCGCGAGATTTTCAAGCACGCGGTCCGCACAATGTCGCAGTCCTGCGACGAGGCCCTGGAAGCGAACAATATGAAGCCCGACGATGTTTCGTGGATCATTCCGCACCAGGCGAACTTGCGCATCATCGAAGCCGTCGCCAAGCACTTCGGCGCGCCAATGGACAAGGTCGTCGTCGAGATCGAAGACACCGCGAACACTTCGGCCGCGACCGTAATCATCGCTCTGGATCGCGCGATTCGCGACGGCCGCATTCAACGCGGACAGAACATAATATTAACCGCATTCGGTGCGGGCATCACCAGCGGTTCTATCCTATTGAGGTATTAAGGTATGTGGGCGGCGTTGTTTCCGGGTCAAGGCAGTCAACATCCGGGAATGGGGAAATTTCTCTACGAGGAATTCAAAACCGCGAAGCAAACTTTCGAAGAAGCCTCCGATACATTGTCGATCGACTTCAAAAAATTATGTTTCGACGGGAGCGAGGCCGATCTTGCGCTGACTGAAAACACGCAGCCGTGCCTGCTTCTCGTATCGACGGCCACCTATCGTGTCTTGAATGAGAATTTCGGATTTAAACCGCGCGCGGCCGCGGGTCACTCGATCGGCGAATATGCCGCCGTAGTGGCGTCGGGCGCGTTGAAGTTCGCGGACGGCATGAAAGCCGTGCGCACGCGCGGCCAGGCTATGCAATCGGCCGTTCCCGTGGGCGTCGGCGGGATGAGCGCGGTCATGGGGCTCGAGCCTCAGCAGGTCTTCGATCTTTGCGCGTGGGCTGAAAAGCAATCCGGAGACCAGCCAGTCTCGCCGGCGAATATCAATGCGCCGGGGCAGATCGTGATCAGCGGCAAGAAATCCGTGATCGATTGGATTGCCGTGAATTTCAAGGCCGATATGTTTCCCGGCTCGCCGCGGGTGAAGTTCATCGCGCTCAAAGTCTCGGCGCCGTTTCATTGCGCGCTGATGAAGCCCGCCGAAGAAAAAATGAAAGACGTCCTCGGTGGAATGGAATTTAAAAACGCCGCGTTCCCGGTGGTACAGAACTTCAACGCCCAGGCGGTGACTGACGGCGCTTCGCTGCGCTCGAACTTGGTCGCGCAGGTTTCAGCGCCCGTGCGCTGGATCGAGTGCGTACAAAACCTCATCGGCCAGGGCGCCTCGAACGCGATCGAAGTCGGCGGCGGCAAAGTAATCAGCGGGCTCGTGAAGAAGATCGACGCCGAGAAAATGAAAGTCTTTAACGTTAACTCCTTGGAAGATTTAAAAGCGCTCGAAGGTCTTCTGAAGTAGCCTTGACCCGCATGGGCGGCAAATTTGTTTCTATCCGCGGCACCGCGGATTTGGGGGAAATCAAATGGATCTGAAAAACAAGCGTATCGTCGTGACCGGATCGAGCCGCGGCATCGGCGCGGGCATCGCGAAGTCCTTGGCGGAGCAGGGCGCGCGCGTGGCGGTCACCTATTCGAGCAGCGCTTCGGCGGCTGAAAAGGTCGTCGCCGATCTCCCGGGCTCGGGCCACATCTTGGTGTCCTTGAACGTCGGCGATAGCGCCTCGGTCGATAAGGCATTCGAAGAGATCCTGGCGAAATTCGAAGGCATCGACGGTCTCGTGAACAACGCCGGCATCACCAAGGATCAGCTCCTGATGCGCATGAAAGACGAGGATTTTGACTCCGTGATCAACACCAATTTGCGCGGCGCTTACCTCTGCTCAAAAGCCGTCATGCGCCCCAT
>CAYPFC010000224.1:0-4906 GCA_964409815.1 uncultured Pseudobdellovibrionaceae bacterium | reverse complement strand
AAGACGCTCAGAACGTAAAGGCTTGGTGGGGGCTCGGCGCGGGATTCATGGAGGTCGGCACGGTGACGCCGCTGCCTCAGCCGGGGAACTCTCCGCCGGTTGTCGATCGCGACGTGACCCATGAGGCGCTTTGGAACCGGCTTGGCTTTCCTTCCCACGGCGTACGGCGCGTTCGCGAGCGCTTGGAGAAACTGCCGCGACCCCGGCCCGCTCCGCTCTTCGTGAACATCGGGAAGAACGCGATCACGCCTCTGGACCAAGCGCAATCCGATTACTCGGAGCTCTTGCGCGCGCTCCACGGATTGGCCGACGGATTCGTCATTAACATCTCGAGCCCGAACACGAAGGGTTTGCGCGACCTCCTCCGACCCGAGCGCCTGCGCGAGTTCCTCGAGCCGATCATGACGACGCTTCCTGGTCCGCGTGAGCCGATCCTGCTCAAGGTCAGCCCTGATCTGCAGGACGAGGAGCTTGAGCGCGTCCTGGAGATTTCGCAACTCCTCGGGATCGACGGCTGGATCCTCACAAACACGTCGCAAGGCTTGCGCGAAGGATTGCACTTTCCGCAAGAGGGCGGCGTTTCGGGGCGTCCGCTCGCGGGTCGCTCAAAAGAGCTGCTCTCGAAAGCGCTGAGCATGCTCGGCAAGAATCGTGAAGGAAAACTGATCGTCTCGGTCGGTGGCGTGATGAGCGCCGCAGACGTCGAAGAGCGCTTGGCTCTCGGAGCGGATCTCGTGCAAGTGTACGCGGCCCTGATTTTCGAAGGACCCTATTTCCTACGTAAGGTGGCAAAGTGGCAGGCGCAAAAAGCGAAGGCGTGAAGAAACGCGCCACGTGGGTTCCCGTGGTCGCCGCGCTCATGCGCCGGCAAGGGAAAGTCTTAGTCGGCCAGCGCCCCGAAGGCGGATCGCTCGCCGGCTCTTGGGAGTTTCCCGGCGGAAAGATCGAGCTCGGCGAGAGCCCCGAAGAGGCGCTCAGGCGCGAGCTCAAAGAAGAGCTCGGCATCGATGCCGAGATCGGCGATCTGAAGTTCGTCGCTTCTCACACTTACGGCAAGACCGGAATCCTGTTCTTGTTCTTCGAAGTCAAATATTGGAAGGGCTCGGTCAAAACCCAGCAGCATTTCGAGCTGCGCTGGGTGACGCCGAAAGAGCTCGGACAACTCGAGCTTCCCGAAGCCAACACGAAATTCTTAGATCAAATCATGGGCGTGCTCTAGCATGGCCCGCGTGCTCGTCTTCGCCGACGGCACGCCGGACGACGACGATTGGAAGGGCGCCTTCGCCTGGAGCCTGATCCGCGCGCTCGCCGAAAGCCAGCACCAGGTCTTGGTGCTGACGACCGTCGAGCCCGAAAAGATCATGATCGAGCATCCGCGTCTCACGATCGGAAGGCCCGCTCCCAACTGGGGCGCGCAGCACTTGCCGAAGTTTCTTCAAGGCGTCGTTATGTTTCGTCCCGAGGTCATTCACACGTTCGCGCTGAAGCCGACAAGACTCTTCGGCGCCATGACCATCTGGCCCTACCTGCACGGAGCGTGCGCCATCTTTCCAGGGCTAATGCGCTTCTCGGCGTTCTTTGAGGCGGCCGACCTCCGCGAGAAAGATCCGACGCTCACATGGCATAAGGGCTCCCGCGCGAGCGTGGTCTTCACTCCCGCCCAGCAACGCGCGTTCGACGAAAAGTTTCAGCTCTTATCCGAGCTCCTACCCGTCGAACTCGAGCACGGCGTGCGCACTCAGCAAGATGGCGCAGAAAACGTCTTGCTCATTCCCGCTCCCGTCAGCGAATGGGGAAACGTCGAACAAGACTTGCGCCGACTCGCGGAGTTTTTGTTAGCCTCGCCCCATCTCCAAGCGCGCATCGTGGGCGGCTGGGGGGACTTGCCGCTTTCCGAGCGACGCGCGGGCTGGCAATACCTGCTTCCGGTCGCCGATCGCGTGTCGATGCTCGAGAAACTTCCGTTCACCGAATTCTTGAAGCAAGCGCGCGAGGCGCAGTCCATTTGGCTCGAATGCCTTCCTTCGGATTCGTGGCGGCAGGTGTTGTCCACTTTCGTCGCCGAGGGCCTTGGCCGTACCCTGCACGGACATCGCCCCACGCTCGCGCAAGGATCGACAGCCAATTTTCTTTCGCGCCTTTTCAGTCAGACTTAAGGCGAGCCTCGCCGCCCGGAATAATGCGTCGCTTAGAGAAAGGGAACCTGGTACCTTTGGATATGATGCAACGCTTAGAGAAAGGGAACCTGGTACCTCTCAACATCTGCTTGGTCTCGCGCCGCTTTCCGCTGCAAAACGCGTCGGGTGAAATCGGATTTCTTTGGCCGATCGCGCGCGGACTCGTCAAGCAAGGACATTCGGTCAGCGTGCTCACGTGGCGCAACCGCGACCGCGTCGATTTCGTCGAGCGCGAGGGCGTGAAGGCGTACTTCCTCGGCGAGGGTCACTCGGCCTCGATTGATGCGTTTCCCGATCTCGTCTTAAGAAAGTTCCAGGCGCTCCATAAACAGAAACCGTTTCATCTCATGCACAGCCTCGACGGCTCGGGCCTCAAGGTGGGCCTGCTCCGCAAGCAACTCGGCGTCGCGTGCGTGTACGACGTCGACGCGTCCCACGTCGCTCAAGTGTATTCGATCCTCGGCATGTCGCAAGAGACGCTCTCCTCGCTTATCAAAACGAGCTTCAACGTCGGCTACCAGTTTCTCAAGACCTACTACGGCCACGACCGCAAGCTCCTGAAAACCGCCGACGCGATCTTCGTTCATTCGCCCCAACAACGCGTGATGCTCGAACGCTATTATATGTACCCGGATCGCCGCATCTTCATGGTGCCGTTCGGGATGGAGCTCGAGGATCTCTCTCCGCGCGAAGAGCTCATGCGTAAGCTCGGGCTCCCCGTTGGCGCGCAGGTGGTCGTGACCGTCACCGACATGGCCGAGCTCGGCGAGATGAAGAACCTGCTCTACGCCTTCGAGCGCGTGGCGATCAAAAAGCCGACGGCCCGGCTCATCGTCGTCGGCCAAGGGCCTTTAAAGAAAGAGATCGAGTACGAAATGCTTCACCTCGCGCTCGGAAGCCGCGCCGTTTTCGTGGGCGAGGTTCCAGCCGCGCAACTCACCGACTACATCGCGCTCGCCGACGTTTTCGTGAATTTGAGCGCCCGCTCCTCAGGCATTGAAACGAGTCTTCTCGAAGCGATGGCCCAGAAAAAGATCATTATCGGCTCCGAAGTCAGCCCGCTCGCCAACGTGGTTGAAGACGGCGTGGACGGCTTCCTCATCCGCCCGGCCGACACCTTCACGCTGTCCGAGCTCCTCCTTCAGGTCTTTTCCGGCCAAATCCGGGCGGGGGAGATGGGAGAGGCCGCTCGTCAGAAGGTTTTGAACCTTTTCGACAGCGAAAAGATGCTCGGGCAGACGCTGACCGCTTACCGGCAGGCCCGCGACCGCTTTGTCACGGCGCACAGACCGTTCTTTTCTCTAGCAAGGCCCCTGGGATCTCCATAGAATGTAATTGAAATCAACAACTTGGGCTAAGTTGATATAAAGGTTGAGGGCAATGACCAAAGCAGACTTGATTAATCTCATCGCGGAAAAAGCCAACATCACTCGCGTGAAAGCCGAAACGGTCGTGAACACGATCTTCGACTCGATGGTGGAAGCCCTCATGCGCAATGATCGCATTGAAATTCGCGGGTTTGGCTCCTTCGTCAATCGCGATTACGGTGCTTACAAAGGTCGCAACCCGCGCACCGGCGAAGTCATCAACGTTTCCGAGAAGAAACTGCCCTTCTTCAAAGTCGGTAAAGAGCTCAAGGAAGACATCAATAACGGCGGCAGCAAGAAGTAGTCGCTAGTCCGCGAACAGCGCCGAGCCCGGAAACAGTTTCAGCTCACGAATATCCGTCACTCCCGTCATCGCCATGTACAAACGCTCCACCCCGAGGGCGATTCCTCCAGTCGGCGGAAATCCATTTTCTAACGCCTCAATCAACGCCGGATCTTCGGGCACTTCGCTCGTGCCGAGCCGCCGACGCTCGTTAGCCTCATGCCGCCAGCGCTGACGTTGCTCTTGCGGATCGGTCACTTCGTTGAAGGCGTTGGCGATCTCCAAGCCCTTCCAATAAAACTCGAAGCGATCGGCCCAACCCTCGGAGTCGATCTTCGCGAGCGCCGCGAGCTCCGGAGGGAATTTCCGAATGACGAGAGGTCCGCGTACCTTGAGCTCAGGCTCGATCTTCGCGATCAACACGCGGTGAAAGAGATCGGTGAAGGTGTCGCTCACTGAAGCGTCAGGCGCGAGCGCGCGCAACTCGTCGGCAGTCGTTTTCGGCGTGAGCGTGAAATCGAGGATCTCGGAGAAAAGCTGAGCGAACGTGGTGACCTCGAGATTTTGCGTGACCCCGACGGATTTCAAAAGCGCGCGTAAGTCCTCGACGATCAGATCGAGGTCCGCGTAGGCGCGATACCACTCGAGCATGGTGAACTCGTGATCGTGGTGCTCCGAGTACTCTCCGCGACGAAAACAGTTTTTCAGCTCGAAGATGTCGGTGAACCCGCGTCCGAGCGCTTTCTTCAAGGACACTTCGGGACTGGTCGGTAAGTACAAATCGCGCGTGCGCGAGCCCCTCGTCGCCTGAGTTTTAAAGGGCTCGAGCGAGGGCTCAAGACCTGGGCAAACCACGAGCGTGGGGGTGAGAATCTGCGTGAACCCCTGCGCGAGGAAATGCTGGCGTACCTCTTCCAGAAAGCGCGCGTAGCCCGCGGCGTGCGCGCTCACCGGGCGACCGACTTGCGCCGGGCGAATGCGCTCCGCCGAGGCGCACGTCGCCCGATCGGGAGCGAGGGCTTTCACCTCCACCGCGATCAAATCGCCCGGTTCAAGGCCGCTAAAAACCGCGGCGGGAC
>CAYPFC010000223.1:0-5029 GCA_964409815.1 uncultured Pseudobdellovibrionaceae bacterium | reverse complement strand
GCGCGAATCGTATGAAAGTACTCGCGCTCTCTCGCCATCGCAGCGTAGTGCGGTTGATTTCGAAGCACGGGAGTGAAGTTGTTCACGATCGCGAACACGTTAAAGGGATCAACGTCGTATTCCGTTCCGTTCTCGATAAGACTTGGGATTTGCTGGCGAAGCGCGAGCAGATACTCGATCTGATCTTCCACGCTGGTCAGCACCGGTGGAAGCTCCCACGCCGCATTCGCGAAAAGGCATGTTAGGCTTAGCAGAATCAATATGTGCTTTTTGAGATTGGTCATTGGTCCGCCTTTAGTTCTCGATATCCTTTAATTACCGCCGCTTCACACTCTCTTTGGCTTTGTCGAATATAGTCTTCCACGTCCATGACACCCGAGCGGGAGCTAGAATCCGAATCCCAAATCTCGAGGTACTCTTGGAAGGACTTGCGCTCGAGCGTAAAGAAATATGGGTGGCTCATCGTCCTCGGGCCCAAGTCGAGAATGTTCCACGCGCCGTCCGCCCAGAATAAGTTGTCCGATTTTATATCGAGCGAGATACCCGTGTCCTCGGCGAGCTGTCGCGAGACTTCGTAGACCTTTTCCAGCCCGTGGAGCTGGGCCGCGCTGAGCTTTCCGTTCTTGCGCAAAATATATTTTCCGATGGAGTCTTTCTTGACTCGGGATTTAATCAGGAACAGTCCCTTTTCACCCTTCTCGAGTACGGGCAGTAGCCGAATCGGATAGCGTTCGGCATTGTCTTTAAGAAACTCGAACACGAGCGCTTCGCCTTCGAGCGCGGTCATGTCTTCGGCTTCGTAGGCGACTTTGATCACCCGCGCTTTTCCGAGCTCGTAAACGTCCGAGCGCACGCCCTCCCCGAGTTTTTCTCCGACCGTTCCGGCGTCGCCTCGAACCGGACGGCTAAAACTTTCGAACTCGTCCATGAACTGCTTGTGCAATCGCCCGCGCGCCCGCAATTCCTGAGGCTCGATGCCGCTTCGGTAGAGGCGGATGATGTCCGCGACCCAAAAGCTATCGCTTTTCTGAGTCGCGGCGAGTTGGGCGATTTCGGCTTCTCGCTCCTCAACAGCGCCCAATCCTTCTTCCTCGTCAATGTCATTCAAGGCTTTGAGTTTCGCCGGCAAGTGATAAAAAAGTTCCGCGACACGAGAAGGATTGTATTGCGAGAGCGTTCCCTTTCCGATCGACTCGCGAAGATCGGCCCAAACGTCTTCAAGCTCCGCTTCTTTAAGATCCGCGGTCAGTGCCTCGATCTCAGCCTTCTTAAGAGCGTTCGGAGCCTGGATCATCCCGATCACCCGGGCGAAAAGCTTTTCAGTTTGCGCGACCTCAGCCTTCCGCTCACGCGCCAGCGCGTAACGTTTCACTCCCGCGGTAAATGCCAGCGCCGCGATTTTCGTCTTCTCATCTGTGGAGACCGAAGTGGGCTGCCAGCCGCCGCGATACTTTTGATAATCCGACGCGGTTTCCGTATAATGCACGATATTCTCGAGCTGCTCGACGGCGAGCTCCGCAGCTTCCGAAACGTAATCCCCGTCCGCGACATCTCTCCGCTTTGCCGTAGCCAAAAATGTTCGCGTCGAAACTCGACTCGAAGGAATCTCCGGGTGGGCGGACGACATCAAATGGGCGTAAAGTTTCACGCCATCGTCTTTCAAGTAAGCGTTGATCGCATTGACGATCGATCCTTCATATCCCGAGTCCAATACGACCAGGTGTCGCCCTTTGCGCGCTTCGTTCGGGAGCCCGGTGGACTCGAGATACTCGGTAAAATTCTCGCTCGCGTACGAGCTACGGCTGATGTTGATCAGTTTTACCCGCTTCTTTCCGAAATCCTCAGGGAACAGTAGCTGCCATAGATCGAAGATGGGCTCGCCGTCGCGCGCCAGAATATAGAAGGTGCTGTTGGGATAAAACGCGCGCATTTCGATGATGAAATCGACGAGGCCCTTCAAAAGTTTTCGTGCTTTAGAATTGAGCTCCGATCCTGCGGGTTCAACGGCATCAATCGACGGACGCGAAGAATAGGGCTCCAAGCCTTCAGCACCGATCAACTGAATCGGCGAGAGCGCCAGGGTCATGCCCAACGTGAACTTGGCGAATACGTTAAGCTTAGCCTTATTCATACGAATTTCCCCAGTCGTCCTCGCCCGGCAGGATGATCGAGCGCGACAGCAATTCTTTTCGTTTTTCCTGAAGAGTCTTGAGCTCTCCCTCGAGGATGCGCTCGGTTTCCGCGCGCATACGCGGGCTCAACTCACCCTCGGGAATCAAACGGTGAAGTCGAAAATTTTCTCGGTCAATGGGTGGACCATTGCGTGCGCCCTCGCTCTGAAGCTCGGCGGCAAGGTCACGAATCTGCTTCTTCGTTTCGCGGCCGACAAACATCGGATCGGCCGTACCGGTGGACACCATGAAGCCGTTCAACAGATAGAGCTCCTTCATCACGAATTCGTATATCTTGCGGCTTCGGATAATCCACTCACCGCCGCCGACGAAGAGCAGAAGCGCACGATCACGATCGCGGTTTGTCAAAAGGATGGGCTGGCCGCCCTGATCCCAAAGCTTGCGCAGATTGTCTTCTTCCAGATAGCTCAGAGTCACGTCGAGCTGATCCTCGATCTCCTCGAAAATCTCGTCGTCCGCCTTCGACGACCGGCCTGCGGAATAAGGAGTCCAGGTTGTCGTGGGACGAAGATATCGCGCCTCTCGCACAGCCGGCGCGGAGGGAATCAACTTCGCGCCCGCTTCCAACAAAATATCGTTGTCAGGCGCGCTAGCCACTCTCGCCGGATCCGGCGAAGGCGGCGCCACCGTCGCGCCGGCGATCCACGCCACGGCCTCGACCGTAAAGCGTGCGACTTCGGTGAAATACTCCCAGTGCATATTGTCGATCGTGTCGCGGCTCGTTTCGTTGTCGGGATTGATGTAGTCGCCCTCGTACGGGGCGGCAACAAAGATCGCGGGTAACTTCGCATCCCAGTATGAGCCGTGATCGCCCGTGTTCGGCTTCGCGGTCCCGCGCTCGGGCGAAAGAATGAGTCGGCGACCCTCCCGGTATCTCTGATATTGATAAAACATCGCCTGCGCCAGTTGATGAAGGCTCCGGCGCCACGCCTTCTCACTCTCCTCGCCGATCTCGGCAACGACGATAAAATCCTTCGCGTCTTTCGGAAGGTATCCGATCATGTCGATAACGATCGCTCCCAAAAAAAGCCGCGGATCGTTCTTAATCTGCTGAACGTGATGCTTGCTTCCGAGTAAGCCTTTTTCCTCTAGGTCATAGAACACGAAACGCAGGGTGCGTTTCGGTTTTGCCGCCAAAAAGTAATCGACCATTTCGAGCGCCAGCGACAATCCGCTGCCATTATCGTCCGCGCCGGGAACGGTTTCGCCGGACGTGTCGAAGTGCGCGCCCACCTCCAAGACTTCATCCGGAAAATCGCTTCCCGCGATCTCAACGACGACGTTCGCGCCGTCTTTAAACGGCTCAAGCTTCGGCTCAAGACCGAGCTCACGTAAATAATATTGGAGAATCTGTCTAGTGACCGCTCGGTTCTCCGCGCTGGCGCGCTCTTTCAGCGCAAATCCTCCGGGCAAAATCAAGGCGCCCGATAGAATTTGAAGCTTCTTCCTAACGTTTTCCATCGGGAAGGCGTTGCCGAGTTCGCGCGCGACGCTCGAAAGTTTCACGTCGTTCGCGAGCATCTGGACCACCGACTTTTCACAATCTGTCGTGAGACGAACCGCGCGCGCGACTTCGGCGGGCGGGCGATGTTTCTTCTTCTTTTCCGCATAGCTGTAAGACGGCGACAGAAGAACTGACGCGACAGCGAACGATATCAATAAGAGAGGAAACCTTCCGAACGTCACCAACCTCACCCTGCTTGTACGGTATCGAATCCACTTATTTATTGCGTCAGACGCATAGCACTGCTAAATGAGCCAAGCAATCACGAGAACGCATGGAGTTATGTTTTATGGCACGTTGCAATAGCCTCTGTCGCGATAATCTTGCTCTCGATTTTGATTCATAGCGTTACATCTTTTGCTGCTACAAAATCGAGCAGCAGCGGGCACGCTGCCTTGTGTCAATTGCTCACACAGAAAGTCGCGAAAGCCGACACGCGCGCGCTCACATCGCACGTGATTGGACAAAAAATCGACATGACTTCGATACGCCGGCGCTTAGAAAAGTTTACCGGAGTTACAGCCCAAGCCGATGGGATCGTTCTCGATAATCGTGGCAATCGATTCGCGCGCGGTCTGGTTCGTCGCGCGCTTTTCGCCGAGCTCGTAAAATATGGTTACCAGCCGGAGTATGAAGTCTTCCCGGACGGCGCGAACGTCGTCGCCACCATTCAGGGTTCGAAGTCTCCGGACGAAGTCATCGAAGTCACCGCTCACTACGATTCTGTCGACAATCCCGGCGCCGACGACAACGCGAGCGGATTCACGCTCGTGATGGAGCTCGCGCGCATGATGCAAGAGTACCCTCCCGAACGCTCCGTAAGGTTCGTGTTTATGGATCTTGAGGAGAGAGGATTCGGCGGAAGCCAATTCCACGCCGCCCGCCTCAAAGCTCAGGCCGCTCAGGAAGATCTGATTGGCGTGCTCGTTCTTGACACCATCGCGTGGGCGCCTGCTGACAAAGAGGCGCACATGATCGTGCTCGAAGTCGGAACGAAGCGGATGGCTCATAACGACGCCGAATATAACAAGCGCGTCGAGTTCGCGAAAATGTTGATGTACCAACTGCGGACGATTCGCGAGCGCGAGGGCACCGTGCAGTTCTCCGTGGAAACCGACGAAGCGATGCCGAACACCGCGGACCACGGCCCTTATTGGGCAAAGGGTCTCCCGGCCGTCCTCATTGGAGAGGCGTTCGAAGACGGGCTCATTACGCCGAACTATCATAAACAGTCCGACACGCTCGAAAATCTGAATTGGAACTACTATACGGAAGTCGCGCGGATCGTGGCCGAAATGCTCGCTTACACTTCGGGCGCACGGCTTCCCGACGA
>CAYPFC010000222.1:0-5034 GCA_964409815.1 uncultured Pseudobdellovibrionaceae bacterium | reverse complement strand
TCGCCGCCTCTTGCGAGGAGAACCAGATTCCCGCGAAGCTGCTCTCGGAGCCGGCGCTCTTAAAGTTGAAAACTTACCGCTGGCCGGGCAACGTACGCGAGCTGCAGAACACGATCGAGCGCAGCATCCTCTTGACCTCGGGCCAGGAAGTCGGCGCGGACCAAATCTTGCTACAAGAGAGCGAGAACAGCGAGCAAACCAGCGTTCACGGCTTCTCTCCGGGCATGACGGTCGGCGAAGCCGAGCGCCTATTGATCATGAAGACCTTGGAGTTCACGGGCCAAAATCGCACCCGTGCCGCCGAGATGCTGGGAATCAGCATCCGTACCTTGAGAAATAAACTGAACGAATACCGTGGAGTCTCGAATGAGCAAGATCTTCGATAAAACCACCGACTCGCTGGCCGCATCGCTGGCGTTCCGTGATCTTCGCCATAAGGTCACCTCGGCCAACGTCGCGAACGCCGAGACGCCGGGCTACAAAGCCAAGAAGATGGATTTCGAAGACGCGCTCGCGCGCGCCATCGACCTCGAGGGCTTCGGCGCCCAAGCCGCCACTTCGCCGGAACACTTCGCGATGGGCACCGGCGCCATCTCGCGCGCGAAGGCCGACGTCTATGATAACCCGGAAGGAAATATCACCAACGACGGAAACACCGTCGATCTGGAGCGCGAAATGGCGACCTTGCAGGAGAACTCGATTCTCTATAAGGCCGCGCTTCAACTCATCAATAAGAAACTCGGAACGCTCGCGTACGCCGCGACCGAGGGGAGATAATTAGATGGATTTCTCTACGGCGTTAAGAGTTTCGGCGAGCGGGTTGTCGGCGCAGCGTATGCGCATGAACACGATCTCGTCGAACATCGCGAACATCAATACGACCCGCACTCCCGAGGGCGGACCGTACCGCCGCAAGGATGTCGTATTCGAAGCGATGCCCGACGCGCGCAACTTCGGCGAGCTCGTCACGCGCGCGCCGAACGACTCCATTCAACGCGTCCAGGTCACCGATGTGCACGTCGACCAAGACGGTGTTGAAATGCGCTATGAGCCCGACCATCCGGACGCGAATGAAACCGGGTATGTCGCGTATCCGAAGATCAACTTGATGGAAGAAATGGCGAACATGATTCAGGCGACGCGCTCGTACGAGGCTAACGTCTCGGCGATTCAAGCGACTAAGGACATGGCGCTCGGTGCGCTGGAGATCGGAAGATAAACTAGCAGGACCTGGAGGAATTTTCCTCGAGTCAAGGCAATTTGTTCTGCTAAACTTTAAGTATAGGAGTCAATGCCATGGATGGTTTGACGATTTCAAATGCGGATACCCTCATCGAACGTGGGCAGACGCTTAAGGAAATTCGCAGCAACAATCACGCGATTCCGAATCCCGCGGCCGCGCCTACCAATCCCGGAGAGAAAACTTTCGCGGACACTTTGAAAGACGCCGTACAAAGCGTGAACGAAGCGCAGAAGACCGCGGACTTCAAAGCTCAGCAGCTGGCGACCGGAAAGACCTCGGACATCGCGGATGTCATGCTCGCGTCCGAGAAAGCCAACATTCAATTCAAGTTAATGACTTCCGTTCGAAACAAGATCATCGAAGCGTACCAAGAAATCATGAAGATGCAGGTGTAATAGGCAATGAATAAGCTGTTCGGCCACCTAGTCACTCAGTTCCGTCAGTTCTACAAGAACCTGACCCCGGTCAAACGCCTTAGTGTTTTGGCCGCGTCGGTTATTGCGGTCGTGGGACTCGTGGTTATCTCGATGATGTTGACCGGAACCAGCCACACGCCTCTCTTCACGAACGTCGCTCCCGATCAGCTCCCGCATGTCGTCGACCAGTTGCAGAAGCGCGGGATTCCATTCAAGATCGCCGACAACGGCGGAACGATTCTTATCTCGAAAGAGCTTTTGCACTCGACGCAAATGGCGATCATGACCGAGATGGGCGGCGCCAAAGTCGGCAACGTCGGCCTCGAGCTTTTCGATAAGCAGGATTTCGGAACGACGTCGTACGCGCAGAAGATCAACTACCAGCGCGCGCTCCAGGGCGAGCTCATGCGCTCGATCAATACGCTGACCGCTGTGAAGCAGTCGAAAGTGATCTTGGCCCTTCCGGCGAAGAAGACCTTCCTCGAAGAGGGTGGTCAGCCGACGGCGTCCGTCGTCGTTGAGCTTCACCCCGGAAAGGCGCTCTCTCCCGAGCAGGTCCGCGGGATCACGTTCCTCGTCGCTAACGCGGTTGAGAATATGGTGCCCGAGAAGGTCTCGGTCGTCGATTCGCGCGGTAAAGTTTTATCGAAGCATTATTCGGCGGACAGCGCTTTGAGCGGCGAGCTACTTGAGCTCAAGCGCAAGACGGAAGAGGGCATCGAAGAGCGCATTGAAGCCGTTCTCACCAAAGTGGTGGGCGCGGGCAAAGTCATCGCGAAGGTCGATGCCGCGCTCAATCCCCGCAATAGCGTCACTACCGAAGAGGAAGTCAACGCCGACGGCACGGCCCTCAAGTCGCAGCAATCGGAAGAGGAAATGCTCGACGGCGCGCGTACGAATCCGACGGGCATTCCCGGCGCCCGGGCGAATCTTCCCGGTGCGGAGGACGCGGAGCAGACGGGCTTCCGACAAAATGTTCGCAAGGAGCTTAAGACACAGAATTTCGAAGTTCCGAAAACGGTTCGCAACACGAAGGAATCCGCCGGAGGCGTCGAGCGTCTGTCCGTCGCGGTACTTGTCGACGGCATCGTGAAAATGGAAGCCGACAAAGACGGCAACATGACCGAGAAGTGGTCGCCTCGCAGCCCGGAGGAAATGAAGAAGATCGAGCAGATCGTCCGCAGCGCGGCCGGCTTCAGCTCGCAGCGAGGCGACACGGTTACGGTCGAAAACATTGCGTTTCAGAAAGAGGATTTCAGCGAGGCGGAGCGCCTGTTGACGACGCTCGAGCGCAAGAAGCTTCTGCACTCGCTCATGAAGTGGCTCATTCTGAGCATCAGCTTGGGCTTGTTCTTCTTCGTCGTGGTTCGTCCGTTCATGCGCTGGATCACCGACAGCTTCCAGGACACCGTCGAAGACATGCTTCCGAAAACGATCGAAGAGCTCGAAGAGCTTCAATCCGTCGACAACTCTCTCCCCGGCATGAGCGGCGCTCTGCCCGTGCTCGAAGAGTCACTCGATCCGGACAAGGCCGAGAGCGAGCTGCTCAAAGAGCGCATCATGAACTTGATGGAGCTCGATACGGAAAAGGCCGCGGGTGCCTTCAGCTTATGGCTGTCTAGGAGAGACACATGAGTTCGATTCGCTTAAACCGACTGGATAATATCAAGTATGAAGAGCTGCGTGGCTTCGACAAGGCCGCGATCCTGATGAACTACCTCGGCCCCGAAGCGGCTAAACGCCTGTTCAAGCACTGCGATGACGGCGATATCCGCAAGCTTTTGGGCGTGATGCAGAAGTACCGCATCGTGCCCGTCGAAGTGACGAAGCGCGTTCTCGAAGAGTATTACGAAATGGTCAGCGAATCCGCCGATTACATCTTCTCGGAAAAGTCGACGAGCAAAGATACCGTCGTCGACGCCGTCGGAGAAGAGCGCGCGCGCGGAATCTTGGGTCACTTGAGCGCGGCCACTCCCGGCGCTCGCCAGCTCGAGAGCTTGGAGCTCGTCGACGCGAAATCGCTGTCGAATTTTTTGATCAACGAGCACCCGCAAACGATCGCCGTGATTCTGGCGCACCTCGAGCCCGAAAAGAAAGGCGAGGTTCTGAAGCGCCTTCCCGAGTCGCTGCAGGCTGAGGTCGTTCTTCGTCTCTCGAACCTCGATCACGTGGCGCCCGAGCTCATCGCGGAGGTCGACCGCGTGTTGAAACAGGAACTGTCCACGCTCGGCACGGTGGAGCAAGCGTCGCTCGGCGGAGTTCAGCCGGTCGCGGAAATGCTCAACGTCATGGACAAGAACACCGAGACGGCGATCATGTCGCGCATCGAGGAGAAAGACCCGATCCTCGCGGAAGAGATTCGCAAGCTCATGTTCGTATTCGAAGACATCATCAAGATCGACGACAAGGGAATTCAGACTTTGCTCAAGGAAGTTCCCAACGACAAGCTCCTCCTGGCCCTCAAGACCGCCAACGAAGAGATTCGCGCGAAGATTTTCAAGAATATCTCTCAGCGTGCCGCCAAGCTCCTGCAGGAAGACCTGCAGAATATGGGGCCGGCGCGTCTGTCGGACGTGGAGTCCGCGCAGGTCGAGATCGTCAACGTGGCCCGCCGCCTGGAGCAAGAGGGCAAGATCCTCATCGCCCGCGGCGGATCCGAGGATGCACTGGTTTAAGGAGTATAGGTGGCTACCGACAAGGCCATAATCAAATCGGATATCGCGGCGACCTCGACGTTCGAGTTCAAGCCGCGTGAGCTCGCGGGTCAGGCTTCGGCGATCGCGAAATCGTTCGTCACCGAACAGGCGTTCGTCTCTTCGGATTTCAAAATCTCGCAGCTCATCGCCGAGCAGGCGGGGATTTCCGAGCTTGAGGACAGCGCCCAGCGCGACAAAATCAACGCGCAAGTTCTTGAGCAGCTCAAAGGCGTTCAGGAAAAGGCGTACACCGAGGGCTACGAGCTCGGCCTCATCGAAGGGACCGAGAAGGCGTTTCAAGAGGCCAAGCTCTCCATGGTCGAAAGAATGCGCACGATGGAGCAAATGCTCAAGCGCATCGAGGAGCTGAAGACCCGCATACTCATAGATAACGAATCCGCGCTCGTGCGTTTACTGTTTCTCGTCGCGAAGAAGATCGCCTTGCGCGACCTCGAGCAGCACCGAGAGGCCGTGTGGGAGATCCTCCAGCACGTTATCGGCGGCATTCAAGAAGACGAACGCGTGAATGTTCGTCTCTCCGCCGAGGACCTATTTTTCCTCGAAGGCCTTCAGGACAAGAGCGGAGAGCGCATCGAGTCCCTGAAGCGCGTGAAGTTCGTCGCCGATGACAACATCAAGGCCGGCGGCTGTCTGATTGAAACCGACTATGGCACGGTGG
>CAYPFC010000221.1:0-5047 GCA_964409815.1 uncultured Pseudobdellovibrionaceae bacterium | reverse complement strand
ACGGCTGCAATACGCAACCGTACTGCATGATCAAACCGCCCGAGCCGATGCGCGCGATGATGCGCGCGATCGATCAGCGCGGCACGGTCAACAACCGCGGCTTCTTCCGCCAGGGCTCGAAACTGGTCGTCGTGATGATCTCGGACGCCGATGAGCGCGAAACGGGCGCAGAAGACCGTAAAGCGACGAAGCCCGCCGACGCGCTCAAGCACTTCAACAGCGTTCTCGGATCGCATATGAACGGAATGGTCGCGATGAGCGTGATCATTAAGCCGGGCGATCGCGAATGCTATAAGCGCAACAACAATCTATTCGATCAGGGCATGGCCGGGAAATATGGCGTGTACCTCGACGAGTTCGCGCGCCTCACCGGCGGCTTCAGCGCGAGCATCTGCGACGAGGACCAGGGTCCCGCGCTCTCGCGCCTGAGCGAAAGCGTTCGCCAGCAGATCGAAAGCATCGAGCTCAAAGACGTTCCGATGCCGGGCAGCTTAAGTATCTCGTTCACGCCATCGATCGCGGCGTCGTGGACGGTCAGCGGTAAAAAGGTGATCTTCGATCGCCCAATTCCTTCGGGCACGAAGATCGATGCGCGCTATCTGACGAAGATTCCTTGATGAGCGTCTCATTTCGAGGCGATGCCTTCCGCGTCCCGCACTGGGACGCGATTTTAAGGTTAAGGCGGAAATTCCGATAAGTTAGACGGAGGTCCGTATGCGGAAGTATCTATTGAGAATGACAGCCCTGTTGGGCGCATCTCTGTTTCTCGCAGCCTGCAGCAAGGGCGGTGAGCTGGTGCTCGAGCCTGGAGCTCGCGTGGTGAAGTCGAAGGGCTCGCCCTTCGTGAGCGTGAATCAGGGTGGTAAAGCCTTGATCGTACAGCAAGGCCAAACGCCGTCGACCGGCGTGCATGGTTGGGTCACGATTCAAGCGGTTTCGGGCGGTAAGCTCACGAGCGGCTCGCACGAGATGGTGCTGAACAAGTCGGCCACGATTCAATAACTATTGTTGAGTACGCAGGGCTGGGACGATCTCCAGCTCCTGCTCCCTTCCCGAGCGCAACACGCGCATCTTCGTTTTCTCGTTCGCCTTCAATGCCTGCAAGCAGTACATGTAATCGTGAAGGCTCTGGATTTTCACGCCGCCCATCTCCACGATGATATCGCCCGCTTTGAGGCCCGCCTTTTCGGCCGGGGAGTCCTTGCTCGTGCCCGAGATCTTCACGCCCTTTTCCTCGGCGGTATAGTCGGGAATGGTGCCCAGATAAAGCCGAAAGCCGCGACCGCCGCCGCTTTCGCGCCTGGTGCCTTCAACCTTGCGATACTTCACGAGCGGGTCCGCGGAAGCCGCGAGGGTTGCGGCCATCTCGGTAATGAATGAGCTCACTTGCGCGATCCCTTCGTAGTTCAGGAGGTCGGGGGTGTCGTTCCCGGTATGGTACTCCGAATGGGAGCCCGTGAAGAATGAGATCGCGGGTATTTGTTTCAGATAAAACGCCATCGCGTCGGTCGGCAGATAAGGATCCTCTTGGGTCTTCAGCGCTATCGGTGTCTTGTAATTCACCCGTTCGATGAGGCTCTTCCATTCCGCGGCCGAGCCGATTCCCTGAACGCTCAAGGCGTCGCGCAGCCTTCCTACCATATCGAGGTTCAGGTACGCGCTCACGCGCTCGCTCGACTTCATGACGGCGCGGTTGACGAACGCGCTTGATCCAAGAAGCCCGAGCTCTTCACCGGTCCATAGGCCGAAAATGACGCTTTGTTTGAGCTTCAGCTCGCCGCTCTTTACGCGCGCGGCGAGCTGCTGCGCGACCTCCATGACCGCGGCGACCCCGGAGGCGTTGTCGTCGGCGCCGAAATGAATGGCGTTCTTTTCCTTCGAGAGCGAGTTGCCGTGCTCGCCG
Organism: uncultured Pseudobdellovibrionaceae bacterium; assembly: GCA_964409815.1. Classification (GTDB taxonomy): domain Bacteria; phylum Bdellovibrionota; class Bdellovibrionia; order Bdellovibrionales; family UBA1609; genus JALHOQ01. The sequence goes on along the minus strand of CAYPFC010000221.1, from coordinate 3,144 downwards.
CGCCCGAGGTGATCAAGATGCGCGCCGATCACGGTGGCCCAGTTTTTGTGGCCGGGGCCGGCGTTCAGGCGGGCGACCACGTTGCGCGCGGTGGATTTCTTGAATTTAAGGCCCACATCGGCCTGCGCGGACACGGTGGCGAGCGTAAGCTTCGGCGTTTCGCCTTTCGCGAGCTTCGCGGTCCAATCGGCGCGGGTCGCGCCCGAGCTCTTGAACACCTTGTCGGCCAGCGCCGGCGAGAGGCGAATAACCGGAATTCCCGCGTCTTCCGCGCGCCCTTCGAAGACGAGCGACATGGGTGCGGGTGGAGTTTTCGAGTCGTCGACGATGATCAGGCCCACGGCGCCGTTCTGGCGCGCCATCATCGCCTTGTGTTGCAATCGCGAGTAGAGGTGTAGGTGAAAGCGGCGCTCGGGTGGAATCTCGTCCGGGAGTCCGGCGAAGGCGATGGCCCATTTTCCTTTTACGTCGAGGCTATCGTACGAGTCGTACGTCGGTTGAGTTCCGCTCGCGGGCGCGACGATTCCGTAGCCCGCGAAGACCGCGAGCGCGTTTCGGTACTTTCCGTTCTTCGAATAGGAGAGCGGGATCCAATCCGTGCCGAGGGTCGCCTTCTCGGGGAAGGCCGCCAGGTGAAGAGTGAGCGAGTTCGCATTTGGCTCGAGTTCGACGCCGCTTGTGAACTCATAGGTTTCGATTTCGGCCCGGTAGCCGAAGGAGCGAAACGCGTTTGCGAGCTCGTTCGTGTACTCGGTTTCGTGCGGGCTTCCGGTCGCGCGTCCTTCGAAGCGGGCATCGGCGAGGTAGTTGACCCACTTTCGAATTCTCGGGGGCGCCGGCGTGGGGTCGGGGCCTCCGGTCCCGTGTCCTTCCGCCGCGAGCCCGAGCGCCCGGCGAGCCAGGTCATCGTTCCATATGGCCCGGTAGAGCTGCGCTTCGCCACGTTCGTTCGAATGCGTCCACACGAGTTCGTTCCCATGGGGCGGGCGAAAAACCGGAAGGCCGTCGAATCCGGCCATGTTGGTCACGCGAACGGGAGTTTTGGCTCCCGCCGTGTCGACGATGTAGAGCTCGAAGTTCGCGTAGCCATTGATGTTGGTCGCGAAAATGATGTAGTCGCCGCTCGGGTGATAAAAGGGCGCCCACGACATGGCCTTCAAATTCGTGATCTGCTTTTCGTCGGTGCCGTCGACATTCATGGTGAACACTTCGGCGCTATGGCCGTCCGGGGAAAATCTGCGGAATGTGATGCGCTTCCCGTCGGGAGAGAAGAACGGCCCCCCGTCGTAGCCGGGAGATGTCGTGAGGCGCTTTACTTGCGTGCCATCGGCGCGCATGATGTACAAGTCCATCATGTACGAGGGGTCGCGCTCGAACGCCTTCTTTTGTTCTTCGGTCATCTTTTCGGTGTAGGCCGCGCGATTACTTGCGAAAGCGATCCATTTGCCGTCGGGAGAATACGAACCTTCCGCATCATAGCCTTTCGCGCGCGTGAGGTTCTTCGGGTTCTTGCCGTCGAGAGAAGTTTCGTAGATTTCGTACGCGTCGTCGAAGCTCCAGTTGTATTTGGATTTTGGGTTTTTTCGTTCTTCCCATTCCGCGGCGGTTTTTCGCTTGAGGTCCGGGTCGGCATGGGTGCTGGCGAACATAATCTTTTTATTCGACGGGTGGATCCAGGCGCACGTCGTCTTGCCCTGGCCGGGCGATACGCGGTTGATGGCGCCGCTGCTCATATTCATGACGTAGATTTGGTAGAAGGGGTTACCGGGCTCGCGCTCGCTCTGGAAGACCAGGTAATTTCCGTCTTTGCTGAAGTAGCCTTCTCCCGCGCGTTTACCTTCGATCGTAAGTTGATTCATGCCGGTGAGGAACTGCGGGGCCGCGGCGGCGGGATTTTCCGCGGTTTTCGTTTTTGACGAGCACGCGACGGCGAGCGTGAGAAGCGCGATCCAGCTAAAGCGCATGGGGTCTCCCTCAAATGAGTTGAGCCTGCGTTCTAGCTAGATTTACGAGGAGAGACAATGTAATTTCAAAGGGTGGGAATCCCGACTCGCTTCACCCAAATGATGAAAATCCAACTGCCGATCATCGCGGCGCCGATGTTTCTTGTGAGCAACGAAGACATCGTCGTCGAGGCAAGCGAGGCGGGCGCTTTGGGCGCGTTTCCCGCGCTGAATTATCGGCCTATCGAGAAATATCGCGAGGCTTTGAGCGCGATGCGCGCGCGCACGAAAAAGCCGATCGGCGTGAATATCATCGTGAATAAGAGCAATACGCGTCAGGGTGACGATTTGAGAATCGCGCTCGAGCACGGCGTGGAGTTGTTCATCACCTCGCTCGGCAATCCGAAGGACGTGATTCAGGAGGCGCATAGGAACGGCGCGAAGGTCGTTTGCGACGTGACCAATCTGGAACACGCGCTGAAGGTCGAAGATCTGGGCGCCGACGGAGTGATTGCGGTGAGTCAGGGGGCGGGAGGCCATGCGGGCCCGATTTCTCCTCTGGTTCTGATTCCCTGGTTGCGCTCGCGCTTGAAGATTCCGGTGATCGCGGCCGGCGGAATCGCCGATGGTCGCGCGATGGCGGCGTGCTTGGCCTTGGGTGCGGATGCCGTGTCGGTGGGTACTCGGTTCATCGCTTCGAAGGAGGCAACCATCGACAGCGCGTACAAAGACGCGGTCGTGAAGGCGACGCCCGAGGACATCGTGATGACGTCGCGAATTTCCGGAACGCCGGCGGCGGTGATTCGCACGCCCTACATCGACAAGATGGGTACGGAGCTGCCGTGGATTGTTAAGCGCTTGAAGGATCAGTCGGTGACGAAGAAATACGTCGTGCCGCTGATTCACTTGATGGGAATGAAGGCGCTGGAGAACGCGGCCGAGAAGCCCACCTGGAAAACGGTGTGGAGCGCGGGCCAGTCGGTCGGCGCAATCGACGAAGTTTTGTCCGTCCGAGAGATTATTTCGAAAATGGTGCGCGAGTACGCCGAAGCGAAGGGCGCGCTGACATAAACTAAATTTATTTTCATGGATAAATGCGTTGCGCTTTATAGCTGACTACGGGCCGGTCCTATCACGAGTCCGACCTCAGCTCGAATAAAAGTGGAGTACTTTCGCTGGGGAAGCCGTTTTCGAAAAACTG
>CAYPFC010000220.1:4658-5077 GCA_964409815.1 uncultured Pseudobdellovibrionaceae bacterium | reverse complement strand
GTGCCCGTGTCGACTTGAGATATGACGTCTCCACCGCCTTCGACGCGAAAGTTGACGTCGTTGCCGGTGACGACCGCGACTTCAGCGTCGGCGGGAACGACCGCGGCCGGCGGCTCATCGATCGGAGGTGGCGGTGGCGGTATTACGGGAGCGACGGTGTCCTCGTGAATGCGCGTGGAGTTCGGAGTATAGACCCAGCCGGTCTCACCGTTATATGTGACGCGCGCCCAGTTGCCCTGGCGCTCGAGGATTTCCACGCTCACTCCGTTGGGGATGCCGCCAATGTCGCGGCCTTGAGGGCGCGCGCGAAGATTCACTCCGTTGGAGGAGATGATTTCGAGCGTGTCGGCGCCGGCCGTGTTTACGGCGGTGATCAGCGCTAGAATCGAGAAGATAACTCGTCCCATGGGAGTGAACAA
>CAYPFC010000220.1:0-4648 GCA_964409815.1 uncultured Pseudobdellovibrionaceae bacterium | reverse complement strand
AACAAAAGCAAGGCCATGGCCAGCCAAATCGAATCTATTGAGCCCCCGGCCCCCGAGGCGTCTAAAAATGAGACACCTATCGAACAAAAAACTGTCCGTTTAAAGCGCGCAGACTCGCGTCGCGGTTTGAAGTATGAGTGGTTCCAGATGAAGAAGCTGCTTGAGATTCAATCCCAAATCGCCGCTTGCCGCGCGTGTTCCGGAGTTTGCGGCCCGCCCGTTCACGGTCCTGCGCGGAAGGCGGAGATTCTTTTGGTCGGGCAAGCGCCGGGTCCGCACGAGGGGCGCCTGGGGCGGCCGTTCGCTTACACTGCCGGTAAGACTTTGTTCAAATGGCTGGGCTCGGTGACGGGCCTCGACGAGGAGGCTTTGCGCGGTCGAATCTATTTTGCGGCCGTCGCGCGTTGTTTTCCCGGGAAGGCGAAGAGCGGGGCGGGAGACCGCGAGCCCTCACCGGAGGAGATCGCGCGCTGTCGACGCTTTCTGAGCGCCGAGGTTCGCGTGTTGAAGCCGAAGCTGATTCTAGCGGTGGGAAGACTCGCGATTGGCGAAGTTCTGGGCGCGGATCGCTTTCCGAAGGGGACCCCGCTTGCGGAAGTGGTGGGGCGAAAGTTTCGGGCTGAGTTCCACGGCCACGAGTGCGAAGTGATCGCGTTGCCGCATCCGAGCGGGGTATCGCGTTGGCCTCAGACCGAGCCTGGCAAAACGAAGCTGGCGCAGGCGCTGAAGCTTTTCGCGAAGAGCGCGAGCGTCAAGGCCCGGCCGTCTTGAACCGGACTATTTCGTGTGCAAGACTTTCCGTACCTATGTTTGGCGCGACCGATACGCTCAATCAAATGATCGACGGATACCAACGGTCCGCGCTTATCTTTACGGCGGTGAAGCTGGAGCTTCCTTCATTTCTTGCGCAACCAAGGGCCTTACAAGACGTCGCTTCCCGCTTGGAGTTAGAAGAATCGCGCGTTCGACGCCTGATGAACGCCCTGATCGCGATCGGCGTTTGCGAGCGCGAAGGCGAGTCGTTCGCTCTGACCCCGGTCGGGCGGGGGCTTTTGGACGAGCGCACGCGCGACCGAGCTCTGTTGCTCGGTCAATACGCAAGACCGTGGTTTTACACCGAAGCGAGTCTGCGCGAGGGAAGACCGTCGTTCGAAAGCTTGCACGGCGAGGACGTTTGGAGCTTTCGCGACAGTCACGCTCTCGAGGGCGAGACCTTCGACCGCTGGATGCGCGCGCATACCGAAGCGCAAGCGGGGCCGATCGCCTCCGCGCTGAAGATTCCCGCCGGCGCCCGCGTGCTCGAGGTCGGCGCGGGTCGGGGAGGATTGAAGGCCGCGGTCAAGGCCGCCTCTCCCGGAGTTTCTTACTTCTTATTTGATCGGTCGGGCTCCGATGGGGACCCGTCGTTTTTGCGCGGGGACATGTTCGAGAGTGTGCCCGACGGCTATGACGTCTATGTTTTGAAAAGCGTGTTGCACGACTGGAGAGACGTGAATTGCGTGAAGATCTTGAGTCGGTGCGCGCGCGCGATGGGGCCGTCGTCGAAGCTTCTCGTGGTCGAACGCAAGTTCAGGTATGACGGCGATCCTATGGCCTTACTGGACATGCACATGATGAATATCACCGGCGGCGAGGAGCGAACGCCCGAGGCGTACGTCGCGCTCTTCGCGGCGGCGGGGTTACGGGTGAGTGAAGTTCGCGAAACCGAAAACGGATTTCTGGTGTTCGAGGTCAAACTGAATGATGTACGATAAGAACCATTGGCTGAATCTGCAGCCCCCGTCGGCGCCCTTCGATAGCGACGTCGAGGTTTATAAAGAGTTGCTCGAGCCCGGGCGCGTGCTCCTTCTGGGATGCACGAAGAAGCTCTTGCCGCTCGCGGATCGCGCTTTGGATATCGAGCCGCTCTACGATGACGCGAAGATCGTGCGTGGCGATTGGCGCGCGAATGAGGAATTTTTCGACAACATCATCGGCGACGGCGTTTTTCATCTGAGCCAGGAGCTTTGCGATGACATTTTGAAAATGTGCGCGAAACATAGTCGGACGTTCATTTGCCGCGCGTTCAATGAGCGACTCGAAACCATGCGCTACGCGTGCTATTTTCCGCAGGCGGAAGATTTTTCGATTCGGCCCGAAGAGATAATTCGCAGGCCCCTTTACACGTTCTATAAGTGGAGATTTTAAGGCGGAGGCGGCGTGAAAACTTCGATCGCGAGCGTTTCGGTTCGGGGAGACATGGCGGAAAAGCTCCGCGCGGTCGCCTCGGCCGGGTTTGACGGCATCGAGATATTCGAAAACGATTTGCTATCCCATGGCGGCTCGGCGCGCGAGGTGGGCCGAATGGCGCGCGATCTCGGCCTGGAGATTACGCTCTTACAGCCGCTTCGCGATTTCGAAGGATTACCTGAGCCGCACCGTGCCCGTGCTTTCGATCGCGCCGAACGCATGTTCGACGTCATGACGGCGCTTGAGAGTGAATTGTTATTGGTTTGTTCTAACGTTTCGCCAATCGCGTGCCAAGGTGTCGAGCGCGCCGCGGAGGATTTGCGGGAGCTTGGCGCCCGGGCGGGAGCGCGCGGGCTTCGCGTCGGTTACGAGGCGCTCGCGTGGGGTCGCTTCGTCAACGACCACCGTGAGGCTTGGGAGATCGTGCGCCTCGCGAATCATGCGAATGTCGGTTTGATCGTCGATAGCTTTCACACGCTGTCGCGTGGAATAGACCCCACGACTTTGCGCGCGGTTCCCGGCGATCGAATCTTCATGGTGCAAGTCGCCGATGCGCCCAGAATCGATTCGGATCTTCTCTCGTGGAGCCGACGGTTTCGGACGATGCCCGGCGCGGGCGAGTTTCCGTTGATTGATTTCACGCGCGCGGTTTTCTCAACCGGCTACTCGGGGCCGCTATCGCTAGAGATCTTCAACGAGCGCTTTCCTGACGGCTGGCCGCGAGAGTGCGTGCAGGAGGGATTTCGTTCCCTCCGGAGTTTGATGGAGCAGGCTGCGCGGTTCAAGCCATTCCACGCGCCGACGATCTAAAGGGGCCCAATTGTGGGTCTCCGCACCGATGACCCTGGTGACAGTTTAAGAAAGCCGGCATAGTTTGCGCCTTCAATGGAGGTCGTGATGTCATCCGCTTGGATTTTTCTTTTCGTCGCGGGATTGTTGGAAGTGTGCTGGGCCGTTGGGCTCAAATACACGGACGGGTTTACGCGCTTAGGGCCGAGCGTGTTCACGCTCGGGACGCTTGCAGGCAGTATGTACTTACTCGCGCGAGCCGCACAGACTTTGCCGATCGGAACGGCCTACGCGGTTTGGGTGGGAATCGGGGCGCTCGGGGCGGGGATTCTCGGAATCGTTCTCTTTCAAGAGCCCGTCACTCCGATGCGGGTCGGATTTATGGCTTTGCTGGTCGTCTCGATCGTGGGACTCAAGCTCTCGGCCGCTTAGGTTCGGTAGCGAAACCCTATATATTGGAGCATTTAGGGGGCCATGGGAGAAGCTGCGGAATTTTCCACGACGCTGAAGGCTTTCTTTGACCGCCGTCGGCTAAGGGTGCTAAATCTCTATGCTTCCCACAAGTCGGGGCGTGGCGCAGCCTGGTAGCGCGTTTGCTTCGGGAGCAAAAGGTCGCTGGTTCGAATCCAGTCGCCCCGACCAATTTTCGGTAAGCGCCTAGCGAGCGGCGTTCCTTTCGTTTCCTCCAATTGAATTGTCACATTCGGCGGAAGCCGAAATAATAGATTCATGACGGCCCTCATTTTTACTCTTTGGAGCTCAGCGGTCTTCGCAAAGGCTCCGCTTTGCGATCCCGCGTCCTTGGGTGTTTTCGTCGGGGGCGCACACGCTCAGGTTTATGCGAAGGTCGGGGAAGACGGACATCTCACCAAGGCGAAGTACCCTTGCCCGCGCACGAATGCGGGCGAGGATTTTCTCAAAGATCCAGTCAATGTCCTTGGCTCTTTCCAGGGTAAGGTTAAAGCCTTTGCTCCCAAGAAGATTTACCCCACCGAATGCGGTGACACCTATGGGATTTGCCTGACGCCCGAGTGCAAACTCCATTTCGATGAGCCCGGGCTTGCGGATATTTTCGTCAAGAATGTGGAAGGGATGTCTCTGGCAAACTTTGCGGTCGAAAAGGAATTCAAGAGTCTGCCAGAAAAGTGGTGGAAAGCTCTGGAGGCCGAGACTAGGGCCCGTATGATCAAATCCCGCGATGATAAGCGCCCGGTTAAGCCCGCGAAGCATAGCCTGCGCAAGCTGACTCACCTCGATCTGCCGCAGGCGAAAGATATTTACATCGCCGGCGTCGAGATTGAGGACACGATCGCCGATTCCTATGGGCAAGTGCACTCGGGCACCGGGCTTCAGTTTGTTTCAGCCAGTCGGGGACCGCTCAACGCTTCTGCGGGCGACTATGGGTTGGGAGCTCGAGCGTCCATCGCGGGGCTTCGTGTGCTCACCGCACGTTACAAGGAGACCGCGATCGTCGTTTTGGCGGACCGTTACGGAGCCAAGGTGTTTTCTCTTTCCAAGGCGGGGAAAATTCTTTCTTCCGTCAGCACTTCAAGCGGTCAGGCAGAGTGTGATTAAAGAACTGGCCCACCAGCCTTCGGCTGAGGTGGGCCAGGGATTGCTTTAGCACGAG
>CAYPFC010000219.1:0-5081 GCA_964409815.1 uncultured Pseudobdellovibrionaceae bacterium | reverse complement strand
TTTTGGCGGCTCCAAAGGCGAGAGCATGGCCAAGCGCTCGATGCCCGAGGCCCAGCCGACGCCGGGAGTTTCCGGGCCGCCCATCAGCTTGATGAGCTGATCGTAGCGGCCACCGGACATGATCGCGTCCTGCGCGCCTAGCGCCGTGGTCTTAAACTCGAACACGCAGTGCGTGTAATAATCGAGACCGCGCACGAGGAAGGGGTTTACCTTAAAGGGGATTCCGAAATTCTTCAGGCCGCTTTGAATCGCATCGAAGAATGACTTTGAACTGTTGTTGTAAAACTCCGAAATCAGGGGCGCATCTTTTAACAGCGCCTGGTCCTTCTCGTCTTTCGAGTCGAGAATGCGTAAAGGGTTTTGCGTGAGTCGTCTCTGCGAGTCCGCGGAAAGCTGGGTTTGCTTCTGCGTGAGGAACTTCGTCAACGCTTCGATGTACTTTTTGCGGCTCTCTTCGTCGCCGATCGAGTTGATCTCGAGAGTCGACTTGTCCTCGACCTTAAGCCCTTTCAGAATCTCGTAGCCGAGCGCGATGCACTCGACGTCGGCGAACGGCGAAGTCGCGCCGAGGATCTCGACTCCGAATTGGTGAAACTGCCTCTGCCGGCCCTTTTGCGGGCGCTCGTAGCGAAACATCGGGCCTTGATAGAATATCTTGAGCGGCGTGCGCTGGCTCAAGCCCTCGGAGATAAACGCGCGCGCGATGCCCGCGGTGCCTTCGGGGCGCAATGTGATCTCTTCTTCGTTGCGATCCTTGAACGTGTACATCTCTTTGTTCACGATGTCGGATGCGTCGCCGAGCGTGCGCTTAAAGACATCCGAAAACTCGAAAATCGGAGTCGACATTTCTTGAAAGCCGAAACGCTCGCTCAAACTGCGCGAGACTTGTATAATCGTGTTATGTTTGGCTTGGATCTCGGGTAAGAGATCATGAGTGCCGCGTACGCTTTGCAGAGCCATACGAGGCAGTTTAAAGGAAGCGGCTTTGAAATGAAATCAAAGATTTACGATCTCACTCCGAAGATTTCTCCGCGCTTGGGCGTGTTTCCCGGCGATCAGAGCTTTCAGCGCAACGTCGCGCTCTCGATGAAGAAGGGGGCGCACTTGGAACTTTCTTCACTCACGACGACTGTGCATCTTGGAGCCCATGCCGACGCCCCTAGTCACTATCACGTCACGGGCCAGGACATCAGTCAGCGCCCCTTGAATCGCTATCTCGGGAAGGCGCAAGTGGTGAGAGTGAAAGGGCTCGGGCCGAAGGAGCGCGTTCGTCCCGAGCACGTCGCTCGAAAAATCGAGGCGCCGCGCGTACTCATCGACACGGGCACGTTTCCCGATCCCGAAAATTGGAACTCCGATTTTGCGGCGTTCTCGCCCGAGCTCTTGGACTGGCTCAGCGGGCAGGGCGTGAAGCTCGTAGGCATCGATACACCGAGCGTGGACCCCGAGGATTCGAAGGCGCTCGAGGCGCATCAGGCGCTTTATCGCGGCGACTTCGCCGTGCTCGAAGGGTTGGCGCTGAACGGCGTGCCCGAGGGGATTTACACCCTGATCGCGCTGCCCCTTCCGATCGAAGAGGGCGACGCGTCCCCGGTCCGCGCGATCCTTACGCCTTACGTTCAGGCCTTGGACGACGTCGAATAGAAGAATCCGAGCTCGCGCTCGACTTCCTTCGGTAGCGTCGGCAGCTTCGAGCGCGGCACGAAGAACGTCGTCAGCTGAAAGAAATCCTGAAACACTTTATGCTTATCGGTCGCGTCGCGCAGGTACTGGTATCCGCTCGAGCCGCCGGTGCCGACTTTTGAGCCGAGCATGCGCTTTGCCATCAGCGCGTGACGGTGACGCCAGGTCGTGAACGACTCGTCGATGTCCTGCAAGGCCGTGATCAGGCGGAAGGGAAGTTGCAGAGCCGGCTGATCGCGATAGAGCTGAATCAGCAGCGCCGCGTGGACCGCGCGATACGAGAGGCGCCACGCGCCTTCGCTGCGCGCTTTGCCGTAGGCCTTTTCGTCGAAAAGCGCCTTAAACGCGTCGAGCGTGCCTTGCACGATCGTTTCGTTGCGTTTGCGGTCCTCGGGATTCAGTACGGGATTCTTCTGGATGATCTCGAGGTCGCGCTTCAAAGTTTCCTCGACCGTGTTCTTATACGTCTGCCAGAAGTCGAAGCCTTGCATCTTCAGGAACGGCGTTCGCTCGAGCCATTGCTCGACGCGCGTGAAGAGGGAAGGCTCCTGTTCGACGCTCGTCATGGCCGAGCGCTGGTCGGGCTTTAAGCTCTGATCGTAATCGGCCTGATTGTACTTGAGCCGCGCTTCGCGCACGAGGCCGAGCTTGGTCTCGATTTGGCGGAACTGCAGGCTTTGGAAGCCCGACGCCGGGATGAGCAGGTCGCGGAACTCCAAGAAGTCGAGCGGAGTCATCGTTTCCATAATGTTGATTTGGCCGATGACGTGTTTTTGGATTTCGATCACGCGCTGAAGGCGCGCGACGATAAGGTCCATGAGCTTTTCGTCGACGCGCTCGGAGCTGAAGATCTTCAAGACCGAGTCCAGTTCGGTGAGGATTTGCTTGAACCAAAGCTCGTAGACCTGGTGAACGATGATGAAGAGCATTTCGTCGTGAGCGGGCTTTCCGCGCTCGACTCCCTCGGGCTTTTGGCACGAGAGCAGCTTTTCGATCTGAAGATAGTCGTGATAGTTCATTTTATCGTTGTACATTTCGCACCTCGCGAATCGCGCGGATTAAGTCTTCGGTTTTCTCATTCGTCCAATCGAAGCTCGTCATCCAACGGCAGAGCTGCGTGGAGTTGTCCCAAACGTAAAAGAAGTAGCGTTCCTTAAGGGGCGCGATCCAGCTTTTCGGCAGGTGGACGAAGACCGCGTTGCTCTGTACCGGCTGCGCCAGCCGGATCTCCTCGAACTCGCCCAAACGCTCGGCGAGGTTTTGCGCCATCGCGATCGAGTGCCTCGCGATCTCGCGCCAGAGGTCTTGGTGCAAGTACGCGTAGAACTGCGCCGCGAGGAATCTGGTCTTGCTCGAAAGCTGCATGGCTTGCTTGCGGTAGAATTTGAAGTTCTCTTTCGCCTCGTCGCTAAAAAGCAGGCACGCCTCGGCGCCGATAAGACCGTTCTTCGTGCCGCCGAACGAGACGACGTCGACTTCGATTTCGGAGGTGAGCGCTTTCAGATCGACGTTCAAATACGCGGCCGCGTTCGCCAGGCGCGCGCCATCCAGGTGCAACATAAGATTTTTCGAGCGCGTGTACATCCGCCACGCGCGAAGCTCCTCGAGGGAGTACGCGACGCCGAGCTCGGTCGGTTGAGTGAGGCTCACGAGCCGGGGTTGAGAGAAGTGCTGGTCTCCTCCGCGCGTGAGAAGCTCCATGATTTGCTTCGGAAAAATTTTTCCGTCCTTCGAGGGCGCCGTATACAGTTTGGCGCCGAGGAATTTCTCGGGCGCGCCACACTCGTCGAGCTGAAGATGCGCGTGCTCCGAGCAGATAACGGCCTGGAAGCTGCGCACGAGCGGCGCCATGCATAGAACGTTCGCGGCCGTACCGGTGAACGTGTACTCGGCTTGCACGTCGTCTCCGAAGACGCGTCGGAACTCTTTGGCCGTGAGCTCGCTGAGCTCGTCCATTCCGTAGGCGTGCGCCGAGCCGCGGTTGGCGGCCGCCAGCGCTTCGAGCACGCGCGGGTGAAAGCCCGCATGGTTGTCGCTGCCCAGGCTTTGCGGAAACTTCAATTCGTCAAACATGGTGCAGGTAGCAATGGGCCCACTGCGCCGCGAGCTTCGCGGTGCCGCCGCCATTGTCCAGAGGAGGGGAGACTTCGTAAATTCCCATGACGCTGACGTTCAGTCGGCGAAGCAAAGTCTGCAGCAGCGACCAGAACTGGCTCGGGTCAAGGCCCACGGGCCAGGCCGCGCTCGTGCCGACCGCGTAGGGCCAGGCGAACGCGTCCATGTCGATCGCGAGGAAGGTGGGGCGGGGACGAAGGATCCAGTCTCCGCAAGCTTGAAGCGTGTATTCGGAAAGCGAAAGGGAAGAGTCGAGGATCTCTTCAAGAGAAACGATTTTTCCGCCCTTGCTTTCGACGTACTCCCAATGCGCGCGGGCGTTGCACTGGCTTTGAATTCCGAGCTCGAGGAAATCGAACTCGGCGCCCGATTCGAGCAGCCGGCGAAACGGAGTGCCGCTGTGAAAACCCTTGTCGGCCGCGCGGACGTCGAGGTGCGCGTCGACATTCACGATGAGCGGTCGCACGCTCGAAGCGTGATCCAGGAACGCCATCCCGTCCGAGAAGGCGTAGTCGTTGCCGCCGCCCAGGCTCAGAACCTGCGATCCTCGGTCGAGATTTTCTTTCACGAGCGCGCGGGCGTCCTCGTGGCGCGCGGCGAGCTCGCCGCGCGCGGGGAGGTCGCCCAGGTCCCAAAATGCTTTCAACTCGCGGCGCGGATGGGGAGTCATGCGATAAAGCCAGCGTCGAATCTCGCGCGGGCCTTCGCTCGCGCCGGGGCGCCCGCCGTTCAGCTTGATGCCTTCATCATCGGGGTAGCCGAGAATCGCCACGCCTTCTCCGTCGCCTTGGGGCGCGCGCTGAACGCGCTCTCCAAGACGTGGATCGGTGGAATCCCCGCGTGAGAAGAACAGACTCGAATCGGGAGTTTCAAGCTTTGCCATAAGGGACTCAAAAACACCAAATTTCGGTGACAAAAGCAAGGATTTGGGTCAATTCAAGGAGTATGGCTCACCTTCAGATTTCGCAGTTGATCCCCGCCTCGCGTATGGAAGTTTTCGACTACCTGACCGACCCCGGCAATCTTCCTTTTCTGCTGCAGCCGGGTATCGACGTACAGATCGTGACACCCGAAGTTCCCTTAAAGCGCGGCAACGAAGTCCACTTCATCATGACCCGATTCGGGCTCAGCCAGAGCATCCGTTTTCGGGTCGAAGACGTCCTGCGCGGCTCGCGCCTCACGTACCGCCAGAGCGAGGGAATCTTCGCGGGCTGGACGCACACGATGAAATTCGAAGAGCATGGCGAGCGCTCGACGCTCGTTACGGATCTCGTGGACTATCA
>CAYPFC010000218.1:0-5086 GCA_964409815.1 uncultured Pseudobdellovibrionaceae bacterium | reverse complement strand
TCGTCGCCGACCTGCTCAAAAAGGACAAGCGCTTCCGCGTGCATCTCACGCGCGACGACGATCGCTTCGTGAGCCTCCCCGAGCGCGCGCGCATCGCCAGAGAAAAGCGCGCCGACCTCTTCGTAAGCATCCACGTAAACTCGAGCCCCGACCCGAAAGCCCAAGGCGCCGAGTTCTACTTTCAAAACCAGCTGCCGCCCGATGAAGAATCGATGCTGCTCGCCCACCGCGAGAACTCGCATGACGAAACCGGCGCGGACCTCGGAAACTATGCCTTCCTCGAGGCGAATCGCTACCCCGTGGACGTGTCGGCGATCGTCGGCGACCTACTCGACGGAGACCGCATCTTCCGCAGCTCCCAGCTTTCGAAAAGCCTCAAGCTGAACTGGCGCGGCTCCAAGAAATCCAAATCGGGCCATGTGCGCCAGGCTCCGTTTTACGTCTTAAGCCAGATGAAGCTCCCGTCGTCGCTCGTCGAGCTGGGCTTCCTCACCAATCCCGACGACCTCGAGGCGCTCACCAGCGCCGCCCAACAAAAGCGAATGGCCGAGGATATTTACCGAGGGATTATCGCTTATAAAGATTCAATGGACAAAACTGTAGCCCCGCAATAGATCTCTGGGGCATGCGCTTAGACAATCGAAAGCTCACCGAGCTCCGCCCCGTTAAAATCACCGCCGAAGTCCTCCGTTACGCCGAAGGCAGCGTGCAGATCGACATGGGCAACACGCGCGTGATCTGCACGGCGTCCGTCGATCCCACTCTGCCGAAATGGCTCCAAGGGAGCGGACAAGGCTGGGTAAGCGCCGAGTACGGAATGCTTCCGCGCTCGACGCACTCGCGGATCTCGCGCGAGAAAGCGATGAACAGCGGCCGCACGCAAGAGATCTCTCGGCTGATCGGGCGTTCGCTCCGGGCGGCCGTCGATCTGAAGGCGCTGGGAGAGCGGCAGATCCAGATCGATTGCGATGTCATTCAAGCCGATGGCGGAACGCGCACCGCTTCGATCACCGGCGGCTTCGTCGCGCTCGCGCTGGCTTTGAATTTCATCAAAAGCCAAGGCGCTCTGCCCGCGCTGCCGCTCAAATCCTATGTCGCGGCGGTCTCCGTGGGCCTACTGAACGACGGCGTGCTGCTCGATTTGAATTACGAAGAAGACTCCGCGTGCGGCACCGACATGAACTTCGTGATGACCTCGCGCGAAGAATTCGTCGAAGTTCAAGGTACGGCCGAGGGACAGACGTTCACCAAGAAACAGATGGACCTGATGGCCGAGAGCGCGACGGCGGGGATTCGCGAGCTATTCAAGAAACAAGCCGAAATCGTCGGCGGATTTTTCCCGCTCTAGGCCTCCGCGGCGCCGCGGATAGGGAATGCAAATGACCGCTCTTTGGATATCAACGACCAACCAAGGAAAACTCAACGAGTTTCGTAACCTCATGGGCGCGAAAGTGGAGCTGCACTCCGTACTCGAGCTGAAGACCTACGCCGCCCCTCCCGAAAACGGACAAACGTTCACGGACAATGCCCGTATCAAGGCCAAGACGCTGAAGGCGATCAAGCCGGGAGTTTGGGTCGTCGCCGACGACTCGGGCCTCGAGGTCGAAGGGCTCGGGGGACTCCCCGGCATTCACTCGGCCCGCTATGCGGGCCCGAAGGCGTCTGACGGCGAAAACGTGGCCAAGCTTCTCAAGATGCTGCAAATTCGCTCACCTCTGAATCGCAAGGCCATGTTTCGCTGTGTCTTAGTCGCTTACGACCCGCAGGGCCAGGAGCATGTAATCGAGGGAACCGTGAGCGGCCAGATCTCCGATCGCGTCCGCGGGACCACCGGGTTCGGGTATGACCCCGTATTTATCCCCGAAGGGCGCTCGCAGACATTCTCCGAACTGGGTCTCGCCGTAAAAAATCAACTCTCACACCGGGCCAAGGCTATTCGTGAGTTAACGGCCCTGATAGAACAGACTCCTCAATGACCAGAATGAAAATTTTCTCAGGAAACTCGAATATTGAGTTCGCCCGCAAGGTGGCGCAAGCCGCCGGCGTCGAGCTCGGTCACTGCGACATCGGCCGCTTCGCCGATGGAGAAATCCAAGTCGAGATTCACGAGAGCGTGCGCGGCTGCAACGTGTTCCTGATTCAGAGCACCCACCCGCCGGTGAACGAGAATTACATGGAATCGTTCATGATCCTCGACGCCCTCAAACGCGCGTCGGCCGCGGAGATCACGCTGGTTATGCCCTATTACGGGTACGCCCGTCAGGACCGCAAGGTCGCCCCGCGCGCGCCGATTTCGGCGAAGTGCGTAGCCGAGTTGATGAAAACCGCCGGCGCCGACCGCCTGGTGGTCGTTGACCTGCACGCCGCCCAGATTCAGGGCTTTTTCGGCGGTCCCGTGGACCACTTATTCGCCATTCCGACCCTGGCTCGCGCCTGGCGCGACCAGATGGGCTTTGGCGAGCAATTCGTCTGCGTGAGCCCCGATGCGGGGGGCGTGGAACGTACCCGCGCCTTCGCCAAACGCATTGAGGCTTCGATCGCCATCATCGATAAGCGCCGCTCAGGCCCAAATGAGGCCAAAGCCCTGCATTTGATCGGGGACGTAAAGGGGAAAACCGCCTTAATTATCGATGACATGATCGATACGGCAGGAACCCTGGTGCAGGCGGTTGACAGCCTGCTTAACAATGGTGCAAAAAAGGTGTTTGCGATTGCAACCCACCCCGTCCTTTCGGGCCCGGCCCTGACCAGATTGCAGGAGAGCGGCGTAGAGAAGGTTTGGGTGACGGATACGATCCCGCTGAAAGAGGCCGCCAAGGGTTCACCGAAATTCAACGTGGTTTCCGTGGCTCCCGTCGTGGCCGAAGCAATCCGCAGAATTTATACGTATGATTCCGTAAGCGCACTTTTTGATAATTGATTTTTAAGGAGCCCGACATGTCGACCCAGCAGAACTTGAAAGTAACCGCAAATCCCCGCCAGCCTGGTAAAGCCACTTCGCGCGGACTTCGCGTGGATCGCCATGTACCCGCCGTCGTATACGGACCGAAGACGAAGCCGCTCAGCATTTCGATCGGCCTGAACGATGCCGTGAAATACTCGTCGCGCGGTTTCGAGAACTCGATTTTGACTTTCGAATCCAGCGACTCCGCCCTCAACGGCATGAAGGTTCTTCGCAAGGCGCTGAGCATTCATCCGGTTTCGCGTCGCCCGATTCACATGGACTTCTTCGCGCCCGATATGACCAAAGCGGTTCGCGTAAACGTCGAAGTTCGCCTCACCGGCAAAGCCGCCGGTACCGCCGACGGCGGTCTCGTGACGGTCGTTCGCCGTGACGTTGAGATTGAATGTTTGCCGCTCGAAATTCCGGAATTCTTCACGCTCGATATTTCGCCCATGGGCTTGAACGAGTCGATGCACGTTTCGGACATTCAGTTCCCCGAAAACCTCAAAGTCGTTACCAGCCTCGAAGAGACGCTGGTCACTTGCTCTGAAGTTAAAGAGGAAGTCATCGCCGCTCCCGTCGCCGCCGAAGGCGCAGCCGCTCCCGGTGCCGAGGGTGCCGCCGCTGCCCCGGGCGCCGCTCCGGCAGCCGGTGCCGCTCCTGCCGCGGGCGCAGCCGCTCCCGCCGCCGGTGGCGACAAGAAGAAGTAGTCTTAAGTTCCTGGAGGCCGGTTGAAACTCATCGTCGGATTGGGCAATCCCGGCCCCAAGTATCAGCTTACCCGTCACAATATCGGATTCTTGTTCATCGACGCGCTCGTGGAAGTGTTCGCGGGCGCTCGTTCGTACAAGAGCGAGTTCAAATCGGAAACGCAGAAGATCAAGATCGGCGACGAGCACGTGATCGTGTGCAAACCGCAGACGTTCATGAATCTCTCGGGCGAGGCCGTTCAGCCATTGCTCAAATTCTACAACTTAGAGATGCGCGACCTGCTCGTTGTTCATGACGAGGTCGATGTGCCCTTCGGACAGATGCGGTTTCAATTCAAGCGCGGTCACGGCGGTCACAACGGAATTCGCAACATTCACCAACTGCTTGGCAGCGACGACTACGCGAGGCTACGCTTGGGAGTGGGGCGCCCTCCGGTTTTTGTCGACGATCAAGGCGGCAAGACGCGCAACGTGATGGAAGTTCACGAGTGGGTTTTGAACAACTTCTCGAAGACGGAAATGGCCGCGATGGCGGAGTTTTTGGATTTGGCAATCAAAGGCGCCGAAGTTTGGGCCAAGCGCGGAACCGCGCAGGCCGCGACCGAGTTCAACAGCAAGAGCATTGAAATCAAAGGATCGTAAAAATGGGATTAAAAGCAGGAATCGTTGGATTACCGAACGTGGGCAAGAGCACGCTCTTCAACGCGCTAACGGCGTCGAAAGCGGAGGCCGCGAACTACCCCTTCTGCACGATCGATCCCAACATCGGGATCGTCACCGTTCCCGACGAGCGCATGGAGCAGATCTCGCAGTTCATCAAGCCGAAATCTCAGGTTCCGACCGCGATCGAGTTCGTCGACATCGCCGGCATCGTTAAGGGCGCGTCCCAGGGCGAAGGCTTGGGGAACAAGTTCCTCTCGAACATCCGCGAGACCGACGCCATTATTCACGTCGTGCGCTGCTTCGTCGATCCCAACGTCGTTCACGTCAGCGGCGGCGTCGACCCTTTGCGCGACATCGACGTGATCAACACCGAGCTCATGCTCGCCGACCTGGAAAGCGTCGACAAGCGCTTCAAGAAAATTGAAAAAATGGCGAAGGCCTCGAAGGACGCCAAAGTGCTGAGCGAGTTCAATATCGTCAAAAAGCTCTACGACGCTCTCCAGGCGGGAAAGCCCGCGCGCACAGTCGAGGTCTTGGAAGACGAAGAGCCCACGATGAAGGAGCTTCACCTCCTCACGGCGAAGCCCGTGCTGTACGTGTGCAACGTCTCGGAAGACGAGTTCCTCGCGGGTAAGAGCGAGATGGCCGATAAAGTCGCCGAGCGCGCGAAATCCGAGAATAACCTGAGCTTACAGATCTGTTCGCAAATGGAGGCCGAAATCTCCCAACTCGATCCGTCCGAGCGCGGCGAGTTCCTCGCGTCGATGGG
>CAYPFC010000217.1:0-5149 GCA_964409815.1 uncultured Pseudobdellovibrionaceae bacterium | reverse complement strand
AATGATTCGCGCTTTAATTGTAGTCTCGTTTTTCCTCACCGCCTGCGCGAGCCAGCCTCAGCGCCTCACCGACTCGGCTTCGAAAACTCCGCCGCCGCCGAAAGTCAGCATCATGACCTTCAACGCGGAAAACCTGTTCGACCTCGTCGACGACCCGAACAAGAACGACGAAGCCTTCCTGCCCGCGAGCCAAAAGAAATCCGAAGGGTTCCAGAACAAGTGCCGCGCGCAAAACATCCGCTACCGGAATAAGAACGACGACTACCGCGCCAGCGATTCGTACCAGGGCTTTCGCGTCGATGAGTGCTTGGGCAAGAACTATAGCCCGACGGTTTTAAACCGTAAGATGAACCGCATGAAAGCCGTCGTCGCCCAGATCAACGACGGCAAAGGTCCCGACATCCTGATCCTGCAAGAGATCGAAAACGAAACGATCGTTCGCCGCTGGAACGAACAATACTTGAAGGATATGGGCTACCAGACTCTGTTCTTCGTCGAAGGGCCGGACGAGCGCGGAATCGACGTCGCCATTCTCTCGAAGCTTCCGAAAGCTTCGGAAGCGAAGTACCACCTGATCGATTTCGCGAAGGTGCCTGAAATTCCCGCCGACGACATCCGTCCCACGCGCGGAATCTTGGAAGGCACCGTGAAACTCCCGAACGGAGAAAACCTCGCCGTATTCGCCGTCCACTTCCCCTCGCAGGGCGCATCGACGAATCACCGTAAGGCCGCTTTGCTGACCCTGCTCGACGCGACCTCCAAAGTCGCGCCCGGCACGTACACGATCGTCGGCGGAGACTTCAACATCACTTCGATCGAGGACTGGTCGCAGAAATACTACCGCGACCTCGTTTCGCCGAAGATGGACGTCTCGCACATGATCGGCTGCAAAGGCTGTCCGGGCACGACCTATTACAACCGCGATCGCACGTGGTCGTTCTTCGACGTCTTGTTGTTCTCGAAATCGCTGAGCAACGGAAAGTCGTCGTGGCGCCTGAACCCCGAGTCGATCCGCCTCGCCAACGACAGTCACTACCAAACCGACTACGACGGCAAGCCCGCGAAGTTCCGAAACGGCTATGGCAGCGTCGGCGTCTCCGACCACTGGCCGATGTACGCGGAAATCCAAATGTCACCCGCACAAACCGTAGGAGTATCTAAATGAAATCGCTCGTATTGATTCTTTCTTTGTTCAGCGCGAGCGCGTTCGCCCAAATGTCGGTTCAAGAGTCCGACACCAACCGGTTCACGGTCATGGGCCGCACGGTGAACTTCAACTTCTTCCAGCTGGCCAACACCGAGACCGACAAATTCAACGACGAGGGCGGGCGCATCGCCACGTACAACATGCTTACCGCTTCGACTTGGGTGAGCGCGAACTACCGCCTGGCCGTCCGCGTTCCCTACCAGTTCAACACGGCCGGCACCGATCGCTTCAACGGCGAAAAAGTGAACGACACGGAAGGCTTCCTCCAAGACATCATCATCGGCATGCAGAACTACAACCTCTTGTATCTGCCCTACGACTTCGAAGTGTACTGGGAAGGCCGCGTGTACCTGCCGACGAGCCCGCACTCCAAGCGCACCGGCATGATCACTCGCCTGCGCAACGACTTCATCTTGGGCAAAGTATTCAACAAGCGCTGGGAGGCCGAGTACGTACAGAAGGCGAACTACTTCGTTCAATCGAAGACGGCTTACGCGAATACTTTCACTGATGAGGACGGCTTCGAGGTGAATACGGTCTCGACGACGAAACGCAGCGAGCTCGAGCACTGGGTGGCGATGTGGTACAAAATCACCCCCGAAGTCGGAGTCTCGTGGCGCGTGGGCGAAGAGCAATCCTCATGGAACGCTTCCGACGCCGAGAACCGCCCCGACCGCTCGCAACGCATCCGCATGACCGGGCCGCAGATCCGCTTCCCGATCACCAAGAACGCGAACTTCATTTTCAGCTATAGCGATGAAGTGAACTACGACCAGAACAATCACGAGCTCGGCCAGTTCCAGGCCGACAACACGGAATTTACCCTGCTAAGCTTTGTGCGCTTCTAATCGGAGCGCTTAAGGGCGCAAAGGTCGAGCTTTGCGCCTTGTTGAGCGCCGTCTGCCACTGCGGCGATAACTTCTGCCAATTTCTAGCGTCCGTCAAATAGCCTTCCGGCATCGAGGGATGGATCTCCTCGTACGTTTTCACGCGGCCTTCAGTGAGTCTGCGATTCACTAATGAGCGGGTGATGTCCGCGGGCCCCGCGCAGCCGAGCGCGCCGAGGAGCTCGACGAGGTGATGAACCGTTTCGCTATGGAAGCGGTACACGCGCTCGAGCTTCGACGGCACATGGAGGCCGGAGACAAGATGCGGATTGCTCGTCGCGACTCCCGTAGGGCACTCGTTCGTATTGCACTTTAACGCCTGAATGCAACCGAGCGCGAGCATCATCCCGCGCGCGGAGTTGCACAGGTCCGCGCCGAGCGCCATCTTCTTCAAGATATCGAACGAGGTTAAAACCTTACCGCTGGCGATGACCCTGATGTCCTTCTTGAGATTGAAGCCCTTCAGCGTGTCGACGACGAACGCGAGCCCGTCCTCAAGCGGAGTTCCCACGTGGTTCGAGAACTCAAGCGGAGCCGCGCCCGTGCCGCCCTCGCCGCCATCCACCGTAATGAAGTCCGGCTTGATGCCGGTCTCGATCATCGCTTTGCAAATCGCGACGAACTCGTGAGGCGCGCCCACGCAGAGCTTGAAGCCCACGGGCTTGCCGCCGCTTAAGTTGCGCAACTTTTTAATAAAGTGCAAAAGCTCGATCGGCGTCGAAAACGCCGCGTGCGCCGCCGGCGACACGACGTCTTTTCCAAGCGGAACAAGACGAATCTGAGAAACCTCTTCGCTCACCTTCGCCGCGGGCAAGAGTCCGCCCTTCCCGGGCTTCGCGCCTTGCGAGAGCTTGATCTCCACCATCTTCACGTTCGGCATCGTCGCGCGCTCGGCGAACGCCTCTTCGTTGAAGCGGCCGTCGGGATGACGGCAACCGAAATAACCCGTGCCGATCTGCCAGCACAGGTCGCCGCCCAACAAGTGGTACGGGCTGATGCCGCCCTCGCCCGTGTTATGGAAGAAGCCGCCCTTTTTCGCGCCCAGGTTCAACGCGCTCACCGCCGCGCTGGAGAGCGCGCCGTAGCTCATCGCCGAGATGTTCAGAACGCACGCCGAATACGGCTGCTTGCAATCGGGGCCGCCCACCGTTACGCGCACGTCTTTCATTTCAAGTTTTTTCGGAACGATCGAATGATTCACCCACTCGTAATGTTCGGCGTGGACGTCGAGCTGGGTGCCGAAGGGCAGGGTCTCCAGCGCGCCCTTCGCGCGCTGATACACCACCGAGCGCAACTCGCGCGGGATCGGACGCCCGCTCTGGTTGGATTCCACGAAGTACTGCTGAAGCTCCGGGCGGATGAGCTCGAAGAAGTAGCGTAAGTTTCCGATCACGGGGAAGTTGCGGCGGATCGCCTGCCGCGTCTGCATCATGTCGAGCACGCCCATCGCGAACAAGGGGCCGAAAATCAAAAGAGTCCACAGAAACGGAGCCCAAAAGAAACCTACCGCGCCGACAACCGCAAACACCACCGCCGAGATTAAGTAAAATTCACGTCTCACTTGGAAATCCTCCAGTAAATTTATCGACTTGACAGAACCCGACCTCGAGCCCAGATTTTGAGTGCAAGCTTTAAAGGAGGACCCTCATATGTGGGCCGTTTCTAAGCGCATTATCTTGTTTCTATTGACCAATATCTTGGTCTTGACGACCGTCTCGATCGTCTTTTCGATCGTTACCAACTTCGTCCAGGTTCCCGTGGATTATTCCTGGCTTCTTTTCTACGCCCTGATCGGTTTCGGCGGCGCCTTCATTTCGCTCGCAATGTCGAGAATGATGGCGAAATGGATGATGGGAGTGAAGATCATCGATCCACGCACGATAAACCCGGAAGAGCGCAAGCTCGTCGATATGGTTCACCGCAATGCCCGCCTGGCTGGCCTTAAGACCATGCCGGAAGTGGGTATCTTCGACTCGCCGGAAGTGAACGCATTCGCCACGGGCCCGACGAAAAATCGCGCGCTCGTTGCCGTAAGCACGGGCCTTTTGCGCACGATGGACGATGACGCCACCGAAGGCGTCATTGGTCACGAGGTCGCGCACATCGTGAACGGCGACATGGTCACGATGACTCTGCTTCAAGGTCTGATCAACACGCTCGTCTTGATTCTCGCCCGCGTGATCGCCGGCATTCTCGCCAGCGCCGTGAAGGAAGAGGGCCGCCGCACGGTGGAGCTCATCGCCTTCTACGTCTTGCAGATGGTGTTGAGCGTGCTCGGCTTTATCGTTGTCGCGTACTTCTCGCGTAGGCGCGAGTTCCGCGCCGATGCCGGAGGCGCACGCCTCGCCGGCCGCGACAAGATGCTCAAAGGCTTGAAGTCTTTGCGCCAGGTCTATGGACACGTGGACGACGAACAGCAAGCGCTTGCGACACTGAAGATCTCGGGTCATCCGGGGAAGTTGTTCTCGACTCACCCGCCCTTAGAGGAACGCATTCGCGCTCTTGAAACCTCCGTATTGTGAGCTCCCGCGCCATCGGACTATGGATGGCAACCATCACGGCCCTTTCCTGGGCCGTGTTGGCGATCGCACTGAAATTCGCGCTTCATAAATTCTCGAGCGGCACCATCGTTTGGGTGCGCATGGCGATCGCCTTCGCATTTCTACTGGGCGCGTTCGCCATTTGGAGGCGGGAGTGGCTGGAGATTTTGCGCCGCCCCCGTTGGCTCGGCGTTTTGTCGGGCGCGTTGATCGCGTGCAACTACTACACCTTCATGAAGGGCATCGAGCTCACCTCCGCCTCGAACGCGCAGATCATGATTCAGTTCGCGCCGATGTCCTTCGCCGTCGCCTCGATTTTTATGTTTCGTGAAGTACCCTCTTTGCTGCAGGCGCTGGGATTGTTCACGGCTCTGTGCGGATTCGGATTCTTTTATTGGGACCAAATCCTCGTTTCGGTCGCCGACTTGGAGCGCTTTCAAGAAGGCAATCTTTGGCTCTTGTTCGCGGCCGTGACGTGGACGGGATTCGCGCTGATTCAGAAGTCGTTACTCAAG
>CAYPFC010000216.1:0-5151 GCA_964409815.1 uncultured Pseudobdellovibrionaceae bacterium | reverse complement strand
GTCTCGGCGAATTTTTGGTAATTGTCGGCTTTAAACACGGACTGGTTAGCGCCGCGGAACTTGCGCACGACGAATTGATCCTGCTCGATCCAGATGGTGGGAGACTGGCCGACGCTCGGATTCATTCCGATCGCCCAGGCGACGCTGCCGCCGACACGGCTCAGGCGGATGAAGGAGAGCGGCTCGTAAACCGGAGGGCCCTCGGAGTTCATCGGAGCGCGATCGCGCAGCGCCTCGCTCGGAGTGACTTTTAAGTTCACCAGGCGTGAGCGGAAGTACCTGCTCGAGCGGAAATGCAAGAACGGCTCGAGCCAATCCTCGGTCACGCGCGCGTTGCGAACGTTCGCGCCGTCGTTGAACGACTTCTGCGAGCCTTCGTAAATAATCGTGCCCTGAACCAAACCCTTTAAAGGACCGCGGCCCTCGAGCGTCACGCGCAAGTTGTTCTCGCCGAGCACGGTCCAAGTTTCTTTGATGCTATAGAACTCGGTTTCGCGACGGTACGTCACCTCCTGCTCGATCTGATAGGCGCCCCGACCGTGTTGGTCGGCCGCGCGCGAAGCGATCAGGCTGTATTCGGGAATGTAGGCGAAGGCCGATGCGGCCGCGAAAATCCACGCCAGTAAGCTCATGCGCGTCCTCCGAAACGGGATTTTAGATACTCGTGAAAAGCCGCACCCACCTCGGGGTGACGGAGCGCCAATTCGACGTTGGCCTTCAAGAATCCAAGTTTATCGCCGGCATCGAAACGCTCGCCCGAAAGGGTCGCGGCCATCAAGCCTTCCGACTTCGCCAGTGTATTCATGGCGTCGGAGAGCTGAATTTCGCCGAGGCGGCCGGGCTTCGTCGCGCGAAGCTGCCTGAAGATCTCGGGCGTGAAGACGTAGCGGCCGGGCAGCGCCAAGCGCGAGGGCGCCTGGTCGGCCGGCGGTTTCTCGACGACGCCTTTGACTCTCCACAGGCCCGGGCCTTTGGCTTCGACGTCGACGATTCCGTATTTCGAGACTTCCGATTTCTCCACTTCCAAAACCGAAACGGCGGACATTCGGCTCTCTTCGGCGACGCGAATGAGTTGTCCGATCGCGGAGGGTTTTCCCTTCGGCGTGATCATGATCTCGTCGCCGAGCAAAACCGCGAACGGCTCGTTGCCGACGATGGGCTCGGCGCAAAGTACCGCATGACCGAGCCCGAGCGCTTCGTGCTGACGAACGCTGATCACGGTGATCTTCTTACGGAGCTCGCGTAGTTCCTCGAGCAAGGCTCCCTTGCCGGACTTGTCGATAACGGTTTCCACTTCGTGCGAGATATCGAAAAAATCCTCGATCGCGGTCTTCCCGCGTCCGGCGATCAGAATGAGCTCGGTGATTCCTGCGTTCACGATCTCCTCCACGTTGTAGAGAAGCGTCGGCTTATCGACGATCGGGAGCATTTCTTTCGGAACGGTTTTCGTGGCGGGTAAGAACCGGGTTCCGAGGCCCGCAGCGGGAATGACGGCTTTGCGTATCTTCATGGCCCCATAAGATTTAGCCGGTTAAGGAGCGAAATCAAGTATTTAAGCTTTCGGAGGCGCACCTCGACGAAAGTTTTAATTAGGACTCAAACTTTGGTGGAGTATTCCGATACGTATCATGAACGAACTCCTTCACTAGGAGAGGTCCCACTATGCGTCCTAGTCTCAAAATGAGACAAGCTTTCGCCGTCGCGGTGCTCGGCATGATCCTCGTTTTCCAGAACTGCTCGCAAGTCGACCCCAACTCGAGCTCCGACCTGAGCTCTTCGGCCGTTGACGACGGCCTTCCCCTCGCGTTCGACGCGAAAATCGATACGTTATCTTACATGTCTTGCTCGCAAATGACGGGCTCCACGGTGGAAAAGCGCGCGTACTATTCGTTCCGCGCCGGCGCGTACAATCCTTCGACCGGAGGCCTCGCCCTCACGAATGAATTCCGCCAGGCGACGCGTTTTTATGATCCCGCGGGCCGCGCGCGCCTCTTCGCCAATAGCACATTGAACTCGAACACGCGCCTTACGCTTTCCGTTCGTCAAGTCGGCAATTACCAGGCGCCGTGGAAAGAAGGCGAGCTGCGCGTGGGTGAGGAGACCGAATCCTTCTTGCCGCCGCTCGATTCGTCGGCGATCGCGGGCCCGCTCTCGGCGACGCAACAGGGGCAGATGATTCAGTACTTCCCGGGCAATCACACTCAGCGCCTGATGGAAGCCAGCCTGCGCTTCTACAATTTCGAGAACACGCACAAGCAAACTCGTGAAATGATCGATTCGCGCTCGGCGCTTCTGGTCGCGGGCTACTCGAACAGCACGGATGAGATGGACACGCGCCTGCGCGGCCCCGGCGGCACTCCCGCGGACAAGATCTTCGGCACCGGCTACTACATGCGCTTCTCTCTGCCCGTGGGCTACACCTCGGGTGAGCGTCGCGTGATCTCGGCGAGCGGTGGCGTGGAAGAGATGGACTTGCAAACGAACGTGATCAAGACCGCGAACTGGGACTGCAGCCAGAACTATCAGTTTATGGTGATTCGCCCCGAGGACAAAGCCGCGGGCCGCGTGGTCTGCGACGCCACCGTGGATCGCTACGACAACGCCACCGAGCAAGCCGCGCTTACGGCCATCCGCCGCGTCCTGCGCGTCGAGGATTGGTTCGTCGACATTAAAAGAAAATGTATTCTTCCTAAGCGCACGGGCGATTACTGCTACGGACCCACGAACAACAAGACCATTCAGTACGGCGTCGCGAGCTGTATCAACGATGCGACGAGAATGTGCCCGCACTTCGTCAGCGTTTGCATTAAGCGCTAAGCTCTCCTAATCTCCAGAGGATGATACGAACCGCAGTACTTCTTGGTGTCTTCCTCTTTGAATCCGCGCACGCTGCGCCCCTCTTTTACGGCCCCGCATCGGCCGCGATGGGCGGCACGGGCCGCGCCGGTCTCGCCAGCGCTCAGGGCGCGCTTCTGAATCCTGCCACAGTCCCGCTCGTGAAAGATTACGAGGTCAATGCCTACTACCGCGACGGCTACATTGCCGATCGTGAGCACAGGCAAGGTTGGGCCATCGGTGTCGTCGATAACAGCGAGGGCGTCTTGTTCCCGGGCGCGCTCCACTATGCGCGCATTCGCGACACGGGCCGTACCGGCGATCCCGCCGACGGCGAGCTCTGGCATGTGGCCGGAGCGTATCTGTTCTCGGAGCGCTTCTCGATGGGGCTTTCCGGCTACCGCGCGCAGTTCGACGTCTCGAACCAGCCGCATTACACCCAGTGGAGCTCGAGCGTGGGCGCGATCGTCCTCATTCACGAGGATCTTTCATTCGCGTACGTGCTCGACAATATCGGAAAGCCCGGCTCCGACATGCCGGTCGGATTACGTCAGGACCTCGAGCAGAGCTTGGGACTGTTCTGGAGATTCGCGCAGCTCGCGACGCTTCGAGCGGACGTCTCTCGTCGCGAGGAGCTCAACCCGAAGAAGCACCTCACGTACATGGCGGGGCTTGAGTCGGCCGTAAACGAATTCACCGTATTTCGCTTTGGCTTTCGCAGGGAGGAGGACGTCGATCGCAAGATTTGGACGGCCGGATTCGGCTTTAACGGCCCGCGCTTGCGCTTTGACTACGCCGTGGAAAAGAACGCCGAAGACACGTCTGGGGCGCTGCATAGCGTTGACATGCGTATCCCCTTTTGATAGCTTGCCCAGCTTCTTCAGCAATCAGGAGTAGGGTAAATGGCTTCGAAAACCAAAAAGACTGAATTCCGCCGTCGCCGTAAAAAAGGCAATCAAGGCACCAAGCGCAAGGCGAAGAATCGCACGAACGGAACGACGCGCTCGAAAAAAGAATTGTTCGGCGACTGATCTCTCAGCCGCCGTCTTTGGTTTGATTACTCTGCCGATCCGCCCGCAGTGCGGAGCTTTCCGGGCAGGGGAGTCGATTCTCCCTTAAGCGAGAACAATACCGGGTGATACGCCCAGCCTTCCTGGCTGGGAACGAAGCGGAACTTCGAAACGGATTTCAGGGCCGCTTGATCCAGGTCTTCATGACCCGAGCTCTTCGCGATCTGAACGTCCGTCACCCGTCCGTCCTTGGTCACACGATAAACCAGATCCACTTGTCCCTGACGCATTTCTTTGCGCGCTTTTAGGGGATAAGTGGGGCCTTTGTTGCCTTTGTCTTGCTTGAGCTCGGTGTAGGCAACGGCTTGCGACTGAGTCGCGCCGCCTTTGCCGAGATCGCCGGTGCCTTCGCCTTCCGCGCTGGTCGCTTGCGCGGCTTCGGGTGCGGGCTCGGGATTCGCGGGAGCGGCTTCGGGGCTTGCGGCCTCGGTGGCTTCGTCGGAAGATTCCTGCTTCGCGACTTCGTCCATGTTTTGAATTTCGGGAGTCAGCTCTTCGGCTTTCTCTTGAGCGACTTCTTCCTTCGGGGGAAGCTCGGCAACCTCTTCCGTCTTGGCGACTTCTTGAACCGGCTCAGGTTGCTTCGCCACGACCGGAGCTTTTTTCGGAGCCGGCGCTTTCTTCGCGACGGGCTTGAGCTTGGGCGCGGGAGCGGGCGAAGTCGTGACTTGCTCGGGCGCTTCAACGGCACCCGCCGTTTCCGCGGGCTCACCCACCGACATTTCGACCTGGCCACCGATGGGCTCGATCGTGCGCTGGGGCGCGAGGGCCACGGCCGCTACGGCGATGATGTGGATGATCAGGGACAAGATAATAAAGGTGCTCGAACGCATATACCCTTCCTTATTGGGTTGTCTCTTTGAGGCCCCGTCCGAGGGAAACCTCGAACGGTTATTCTTCAAGACCCGAGCCAGGATGGCGTTCAGTTCAATTCTAGGCGGCTTGTAAGGCTTTCAGGGTGGGACGGCGAACGTCACTCGCTAGGTCGTGAGCAGATCAGCCGGAACGCTACCCGCCTTGATGGCCTGGGAGAGGCGCTGGTGCTCGGCGTGGCCGATCATCGCACTGGCTTTTGAGAACTCGGGCGGATCGGGATTCGTCAGCATGTCTTTCTTGAGGGCGACGACGCGGTTGTAGCTCTCGTCGATTTGCTTGGCCGAAATTTTATGGTCCTTCGCGGCCTTCGCGATAGCTTCGATCGCGATCTTCGGGTGGTCGAACTTGTTGCAGTACATGAGAATGTCGC
>CAYPFC010000215.1:0-5152 GCA_964409815.1 uncultured Pseudobdellovibrionaceae bacterium | reverse complement strand
CTCGGGTGACAGCGCCCGGCCCTGCTCGGGGAAGGTCAGCTCGAGCACCGCGCGTAAGTCGGGCTGATCGAAGATCGGGAAAAACTTATTCGCGTCGTAGGCCTCGAAGTCCGAATACAGAAAGACTTCTTTCGTCGCGGGATCCTGAAAGCGGTGGAGACCTACGCCCTGACGGGAATACTCAGCGACGTAGCTGATCTCGACGACGTTCGCGCCCGTCTTCAACAGCGAGGCCGGGATCTCGATCGCGTAACGCATCTTCGCGCTTAAGTCCGCGTCGGCGCCGTTGACTTTCATCGCTCGCAACTGGCCTTCGTAAAAATCGAGGCGCAAGGGCTTCTTCGTATCCGCGAGATCGAACTCGATTCGGTTGATGCCCTCGAACGTGGTTTCCGACAATCCGATCTTGACCGAGAGCGCGTAGCGCACGCCGCTTACACGCGCTTTGCGTTCTTTCGCTTCCGCCCACGTAAGATCGGAACTCTCGGCCGTCCCGCTTCCCGATTTCGGAGCGGAGGCGCAAGTCAGAACGAAAAGGCTCGCGATCAACGCGATAAGAGCTCTTAAAAACATGGTGGACTCCGTGGTTTTCGGTTGGCCGAAATTTAAGGTTCCGAGTCAGCCGAGGCAACTTGAGATTGCCTCCCTACCACGCCGTGCTAGGCTTTGAAACATGAAGGCCAAACCCTACTTCACGTCGCTGCCCGCGCAGATTCTCATCGCGGTGACCGTTGGCATGGCGCTCGGCGCGCTCTTTCCCGACGCCCAGCTAAAGCCGATGGGAGAGGTCGGCAAGGCGATCATTCACTGGGTGAAGCTCATCGCCGGCCCGTTTTTGTTTCTCACCATCGTCACGGCGATCGTCGAGGTTCAAGTCGGCTGGAGTCACGGCTTGAGACTCGTTTTCATCGCGCTCCTCAACACGGCGATCGCGATCGCGCTCGGTATGGGCCTCGCCTCCCTCTTCCTGAATGGAATTGAAATCTCGTCCCTCGCCGCTCAGTTTCAAGGCGGCGTGAAAGCGCCGGAAATTTCACTGGGCTTTTCGTCGTGGGTGAAGACCTTCATGCCGTCGAGCTTATTTTCGCCTTTCGTGGCCAATGAGATCCTTTTGATCGCGTTGATGGCTCTCCTATTGGGGATCGCCATCCGCAAAGCTTACGGTGGAACGAATCGCGCGAAACTCAAAGAAATCGCCACACGCTTCGAGAGCCTACGTGAGGTGCCGGCGGTATTCCTGCACTGGCTGATCGCCATCATTCCGCTCGCG
Source organism: uncultured Pseudobdellovibrionaceae bacterium (assembly GCA_964409815.1). Lineage (GTDB taxonomy): Bacteria > Bdellovibrionota > Bdellovibrionia > Bdellovibrionales > UBA1609 > JALHOQ01. The sequence goes on along the minus strand of CAYPFC010000215.1, from coordinate 3,882 downwards.
GTCCTCTGCGTGGTCGCGAGCGCGGTGTCGGAGCACGGATTTTCTATCTTTGTTTCCCTGATCCGCTACGTCGGCGTCGTTATCCTGGGCCTTTTCCTGCACGTGGTATTCGTTTACGGATCGTGGATTTTCGTCGTTGCCCGGTACAAGCCGAAGGAGTTTTTTCGAATCACCCGCACGCCGATACTTTACGCGTTCGGAGTGAACTCGAGTCTCGCCACGCTCCCGCTGACGCTGAAAGCGCTCAAGGAGCTCGGCGTTTCGGCGCGCGCCGCGAGCCTGGGCGCGGGTGTCGCGACAAATCTCAATAACGACGGCATCGTTCTTTACGAAGCGATGGCGGTCTTTTTCATCGCGCAGCTGGCGGGAATTCCTCTAACGGAAGGGCAAATGATCACCGCGGCGCTCGCGTGTATCGTGGCCTCGATGGGCATTACGGGAGTCCCCGAGGCGGGATTCATCTCGCTTTCGGTGGTCGTCAGCACGCTGGGCTTGCCCGCGGAGGCACTACCGCTCCTGCTCGCGGTGGATTGGATCATCGCGCGTCTTCGCTCGGTCGTAAACGTGATTAGCGACATGACCCTGGCGATCGCGTTAGAAGCGACTGAGCCGAAATCTTAGGAAACTTTTTTCCCGGATTTATTATAGACGCGCTTCACTTCGCTCAAACCGAACTCGCGCTCGAGGGCCTTCAGGCCAAAGTGAAAGCGGGCGGCATCGCTGAAGTAATCGGTGAAGAGCGCGTTCACCGCGCCTCCGCCCACCGCGCCGAGTACGGGAATCGCCTGCGCCATGAGTTTTTCGGAGACTACGATCTCGAAACGCGCGCTCACGCGTGCGAGTAACTTCACCAATAAGGGCGCGGACTGCTTTTCCATCTGCTTTAAGATTTCGGATGTCGTGCGGCCCGCGACGTAACCTGCGGCATCATTGATGAGCTTCGAGAACGCCACGCGCGAGGCCCAGTAAGATGAGTTCATCGCGTCGTCTTTGTCGCTCTTCGAGGATCCGAGACTTAAAACGTAAAGGCACTCCATCTGCACTTGCGGATCGCTCAAATCGAATCCGAATTTGTGCGCCTGCGCGGCAATCGAGCGGAGCATGATGGCGGTCGTAATCGGAAGCTCGAGCGGGAGAGCCGGCAACCCCAACAGTCCACCAACGGTTCCGGAACCGAACGAGGCGACCGTGTGCTTCAAGCCCAGACGCTTCGTGCGACGGTAGGTCGTTTCAAATGATTTTTCGCTTTGATTCTTGGGCAACGTCTTCGTGACAAGGATGAGCGCGCGTTTCAAGGCCGCCTCGGTCGACGTGTGCACGATCTTCTGGTGCTTCGCCGGGAGCTTTCGCAAAAACGCTTCCGCGGGTTTCCCGACGAGGCTCGCGGCGCGGACGAGAAAGCTTGGGCTCTCCAGAAACGCGTACGCGTCCTGAATGAAAATCTCGGCCTCGAACGACATCTGTTTTTCCGGCGACTCCGACACGATTTCCTCTCTCATATCCGTCCGTTTACACGCGATCCCGGACGCACGCAACGGACACAGTTTACGAGAGACTCGCATCATTTACAGATGAAATGTTTTCGCGCGGAACGATTATGTTTCCAGCGGCGCGCGCCGTCTCACATTGAGATTCAAATCCCGTCGCAATTCCGCCGATGAGACATATATGTCGAAGCGTGTCTTGATCCTCTCTTTACTCATGGCCGGTCTCCTGGGCGGATTTCAAAACTTCTCCCCGGTTTCCGACCCCGAACAAGTTCGAAAAGAGCTAGGAATGGTTTATCTCGAAGACGCGAAGTTCGAATGCGAGTGGCTCAAACAAATCTCCGAATCACTCTCGACCCAGAAATCCGGAGCCGAGTTCACCGGGGCGACGAACATGCAGAGCTTCGCGACGAACATTGCCCGCATCGAAAGCGCGGCGGGCAACATTCACCTTCAAGGCAAGGGCGAAGGCGCGACTCTGAAACTCGTGCGCGGTTACTCCGGCACGCTTGTTTTGTGCGAAATGAACCTTGAGAAAATTGAAAACGCGACCGGCGACGTCATGGTTGTCGGCGGCTCGATCGGCTCGATCAAAAACGTTACCGGAAATGTCATTATCTACGACGGAAACGTCGGCGTCATCGAAGGTGGCGACGGCCTCATCGCGTGGCGCGCCCCGAGCGGCGACGTGAGGGTTCAAAAGATGAGCACGGAAGTTTCTTCTGGACTTTAGTCCACTTCCGCTCCCGCCGTTCCGTTGATCTAATAACTCCCAAAGAAAACTCAAGCCAAGGTGGGAGCATTTGAAAACGCTACTTTTCAAAGTGATGATCCTTTTGGGGATCGCCTTCGGAATCGGGTCCGCTCAAGCGGGCGAATTTGAAATCAACGGCTACAAGGGACGCCTCGTACCGGGCGTTTGGGCGTCGGCGTGGACCACCACGTTGGACTCGAGCCTCGCCGCCAACTCGCTTCTCAATCACAACGAATCGCAAATCGACTCGATGTGCGCGGGCTATCGCGACAGTGAGGCGAAGCGGAAGATCTTTTGGCAGCAGTTGTTCATCTCACTCGCCTGGAAAGAGAGCCTGCACGGCCCCAGAAACTACATCAACTTCAACGGCGGGACGAACAACGGTCTCTATCAGATCAATCCGAAGCTGCGCACGGCTTACGGTTGCGGAAAAATCGATCTCTTCGACGCTCAGAAGAACATCGAGTGCGCCGCGAAGATGGCGAAGAAGCTCATCACCAAGTTCGGAAGCTTCCTCAGCGGATCGAAGGGCGGAATGGCCGCGTATTGGCAGCCTCTGCGCTCCACCTCGAGCTACAACCGCAAAAATCGCGAGTTCATTCTCTCGCACGTCCGCGAGGCCTGTAAGACGGGAAACATCGAGTATCATAGCCGCAACTTCTTCGCGCCCTCGGATATCTTCAATGAGGCCGACATGACGGTAAACGGAACGGAAGACCTGGGACTCTCGCCGGATGAGCTCGAGCTCGACGACGACCAGAATTACGACGAGGAAACCTTCGTTCTCGATCCCGCATCGGGAATTCTCTTCGATCTCATACGGTAGGCTCCTCGGCCCGGAACCGGCCCAAAGTCCCTCGTCTTTGGGCCGGGGTCCAGTAGGAATCGACCCCGAATCTTCCTACAATGAGGAATGCAAAAAATTATAGGCCTTCTCCTACTGTTGACGATGTCGTACTTGCCCGCGGCGCGCGCTGAATTCTATTCGCCCCTCGCCGTCGGTATCATCAAGCCGGTCCAGTTTCCTCCCGACGATTTCAACGTTTCCGGTTTGCGTTTAAGCCTCGGCTGGGGCGATCACCGCGACGTTTACGGCCTGGATTTCGGCTTGCTCGGAAACATCACGCGCCAGAGATTCGTCGGTATCGGCGTGTCCGGTCTCGCGAACATCACGCACGGAGAGACGACGATCATCGGCCTCCAGCTCGCGGGTGGTGCGAACGTGAATTACCAAAAGACGAATGTCTACGGCCTCCAGCTCGCGCTCGGCGTGAACTCGAACAGCGCCGAATCGTCCGTCAACGGATTCCAGGTGGCGCTGGCGAACCTTTCGGACCACACCACGATCCGTGGCGTGCAATTGGGTCTCTACAATAAGGCGCAGAAGGTCTATGGCCTCCAGATCGGAATCGTGAACGTGGCCGAGTCGCTCTCGGGCCTCCAGATCGGCCTCATTAACTTCCACCGCACCGGCGTCTTCGCGGTCTCCCCGATCCTCAATTTCGGATTCTGAGTGAAGGGCACTTCGGTGCCCTTAAATACTTAAAAACACTGTATATTGTGCTTGATTGACGCATCTGGCAAAGTTTCCAACGCGCTGATTTCATTTGGCCTAAAGCGACTCAACTGGGTAGTTTAAAC
>CAYPFC010000214.1:0-5156 GCA_964409815.1 uncultured Pseudobdellovibrionaceae bacterium | reverse complement strand
TCTTCAACTCGAAATCGATCGAAGCTTCGTCAAAGGAGCCCGCGCGCTCGAAAAAGTCGTCTTTCGCCGCCTCGACTTCGTTCATGTACTTCGGGCCGGTGAAATGCTGCATGAGTTTTTCGACGTACGGCTCGTAGTTCATTGCGTCTGCCTTATGAAGAAATCAAAGAGCTCGGAAGCCTCATGCGGGCCGGGATGACTTTCGGGGTGGAACTGCACGCTCAGCGCCTTACGGGAGGGATCGTATATTCCCGCGACCGTATGGTCGTTGAGATTCACGTGGGTCACCTGCACCGTCGACGGCAGGGTCTCGAGTTTCACCGCGTAGCCGTGATTCTGGCTGCTCATGTAGATGCGATTCAGGATCTTATCTTTGATCGGATGGTTCGCGCCGCGGTGGCCGAACTTCAGCTTGTAGGTTTCGCCGCCGAGCGCGCGGCCGAGGATCTGGTGGCCCATGCAAATGCCGAAGATGAACTTCCAGCCGATGAGCTCCTTCACGGTCTCGGGCGCGACCTTCACGTCGCCGGGATCGCCGGGCCCGTTGGAGAGCAGAATGCCGTCGGGGTTGTATTCGCGAATGCGCTTCGCGGGCGTGCGCGACGGGAAAACTTTGACTTCCGAGCAGCGCGCCTTGAGCTCGCGTAAGCTATTCGTCTTACAGCCGAAATCCAAGACGGCGATACGCGGTCCGCGCGGATTATCGCCCTTAATCGTGCGCTCTTCCTTCACCGAAACGAGGTGAACCCAATCCAGATCGATTTTCTTTTTCTCGGCGATGAGTTTGCTCGCCTTAGCTTTGGCTTCCTCGACGGAAGCGCCGCGCACGAGCGCGCCCCACATCGTTCCGCGCTCCCGCAATTGGAGCGTCAGGCGGCGCGTGTCGGTGTCGGTGAGAATCGGCACGCGATTCTTCGCGAGCTTCTCGCGCCAGGCTTTGTCGCGCCAGGAGTTCTGCAACTCGAGGCATATGAAGCCTTCAATCCAGATTTTTTCGGATTCCCAAAACTCGTCGTTCTCGCCGTAGTTGCCTTGTTGAGGAGCGGTGAGCACCAAGATCTGGCCGAAGTACGAAGGATCCGTGGCCATTTCTTCGTAACCGCTGTGGCTGGTGTTGAAAACGACTTCGCCCGCCCGCTCTTCGGCGCGCGCATCCCCCTGCCAAAGACCGGGGTAAACATCCCCCGTCTCCAACACCAGAAAACCTTTTTCACTGTTCACGTGTTCTGAACCTCAAGGCCTAACATTATCGACATCAGCGCCGCACGGACGAAAACTCCGTTCGACACTTGATCAAGCACCTTGCAGCGCTTGTCATTCATCACAAAGGCGGAAAATTCGATTCCACGAATGACCGGTCCCGGGTGCAGCAGGATGCCGTCCGGACGGAAATGGCCCAGCTGATCGCCGCCGATGCGGAATTGCTCACGATATTCGGCCATCGAGAATCCAATGCCGGAGCCTTCGTGGCGCTCCTTCTGCACGCGGAGGCCCATGATCGCCGTCGCCCACTCGACGCCTTCGTTCAGGCTCGAGAAGCTGCGTACACCCTTCCACGTTTGGTTCTTCGGCTCAAATTGCGAAGGCGCGCAGTACGCGACTTCGGCGCCCATTTTACGGAGCAAGAGCAAGTTCGAGTTCGCGACGCGCGAGTGGAGAACGTCACCGACGATGAGGACTTTCTCGCCTTTCACGCGACCGCGGAATTCCTGGATCGTGAACGCGTCAAGCAGTGCCTGCGTCGGGTGCTCCTGCGCGCCGATACCGCCGCTGATCACCGGACACGGAAGATCGCGAATCACGGCGTCGGCGTCGATGTTTGTGTTGTAACGAACGACCATCAGGTCGGGCATCATCGCGGCGATGTTGCGGAAGGTGTCTTCGAGCGTCTCGCCCTTCGACAGCGAGGCGATCGACGGATTGTCGAGCGCCAGCGAGCGCATTCCGAGCCGCGCGCTGGCGACCTGGAAGCTCATCCGCGTGCGCGTGCTCGGCTCGGAAAACACGAGCGCGACGACTCGTTGATAAAGGGATTCGCCTCTCTGAATCAGATGATCGAAACGTTTTTTCTTTGCGAATTCCGCTTTAAAAAGCGTGGCGCGAGAGAAGATCTGTTCGATGTCTTTCTCAGTGAGCTGCTCTGAGCTTAGAAAAGATTCACCAACTAATGACATTGCTGGAGACTTTAACCTTAGCGAAAGTACAGAGTCAATCGATGCTACGCAACATTCGCGGCCATCGGACGCGCGGCCACGAGCGGACCTCGTCGCCCTCGTACCAATCGAGACTCAACCAAACGCGCAACGCCCGCGCTTCGAGCAGCTCGCTTTTAACGGGTCCCCAGGTGCGGGAATCCTCCGGGTCCGAGCGTTTGTCGTTAAGAAGGTACAGGGAATGCGGAGGAACGATGACCGGCTCACCATCCGGCTCGGTCTGCCCTGTAAATGGTGCAGGCCAGATCAGCCAACTCTCCCCCGCCACCATTTCGAGCTGCACGTCATTCGACACGGGCTGGTAGATGGCCGGCTGCCCGTTGACCACCAGCAGGCCGCCCTTGAATTCGATGCGATCGCCGGCCAGGCCAACGACGCGCTTGAGGCAGATGCGGTCTTTCACATGCGGACAATGCAGAATGACGACGTCCCCCCGGTGGATCGAGGTCAGGTTCCACTTGCCGGCGATCAGGAAATCCCCCGGCCAAATCGAGGGCAGCATGGACCAGCCCGACATGACGTAGGAAGAGAAGAGGAACGTACGAACGAGCACCGCGAGGATCAGGATGACGGCAAAGGACTGCAGAGCGTAGCGAAGGAGAAAGTTCGCCTGTTTCCTCAAAGTGTCGGTCGAGTTCATTTAAGCCCGTGGAAGAACCGGCCCCAGCGCAGCTTGAGCGGATTGCAGAGGAACGGCAGATACGGGAGCGTCTCGTCGCACGAAAGCCAAACGAAGAGGGCCTTGCCGAGAAGATTCTCGCGCGGGAGCGCGCCCCAGAAGCGACTGTCCTTCGAGTTGTCGCGGTTGTCGCCCATGCAGAAGAAATGGCCGTCGGGAACGGTCACCGGGCGGTCGAAGAAGCGCATGGCCTCTTTGGTGAGCATTGCTCGGTGGGTGACGCCATTGAGGTTTTCTTCGAAGAACTGGAAGTCGTCGTAGTGGGCCTCGTCGCCGAGATCGGGCTCTTTTACCGGGTAGTACGGCTTTTGCGATTCGGCCTCGGCGGTGATCGTGAGCGGCGTTGTTTCGAGTCGCTGGCCGTTCACCTTAAGGTAGCCGTCCTGGTCGACCTCGATCGTATCGCCGGGAAGGCCGACCACACGCTTGATCATGAAATAACCTTCATCATTGACCGCCCGGAAGACGACGATGTCGCCGCGCTTGGGGTCCTGATTCTTGAAGAGCCACTTGCTGGTGAACGGAACGCGCACTCCGTAGGCGAACTTGTTGACCAGAATGTGGTCGTGAATCAGGAGCGTCGGGATCATCGAGCCGGAGGGAATCACGTAAGGCTCGAACAGGAGCCAGCGGAATGCGAGAATCGCGAGAACCGCCAAGAAAAATGAGCCTAAACCCTCACCGAACTTTGCTTTCTTGGCCAAGCTAGACCCCTAGTTAACGGAGTGAAAAAGTCTCTTCCAACGAATATCCAGAGGATTGCACAAAAAGGTCAAAGCAGGCAATGTGCTTTCGCACGATAGCCATACGAACGAAGCCCGCCCGATTAAATAATCTCGCGGCACGAAGCGACGCTCCTCCGCCCATGCGCGGCTATCCTGCGAGTTGTCGCGATTGTCTCCGAGTACCAGATACGAGCCCGCGGGAACCGTGATCGGCCCGAACGACTCTTGCGTTGTCGGTTCTTTGCGTAGAAGGATCGAGTGCGGGCCCGAGTCGAGTTGCTCTTCCCAATGCACGTAGAGCGCGCGCCCTCCGGCGCTTTGATCGCCAGGGAAATCCGAGTCGCGCAGCCACTGCCACTCATCCTTCACTTCGCGCGGGATCATCTTGTCGACGAGTTTGTCGTTCACGTAGAGGTTGCCGTTTTCATAGAGAACGCGATCGCCGGGCAATCCCACGACGCGCTTGATGTAGTACTTGCCCTTGTCGGCGGGAAACTTGAATACCACGACTTCGCCGCGCTTTGGGTGGCGCCATTGAACGAACCAGTTCTCGCTGAACGGTGCGCGAACGCCGTAAAGAATTTTATTCACGAAGATATGATCGTGCACGAGGAGCGTCGGCAACATGCTGGTGCTCGGGATCACATACGCCTCGAAGAGCGCCCAGCGCACGAAGAGCGCGAGCAGAATCGCGATCGCGAACGAGCCGAGCCCCTCGGTCCAAAATTTCCGAGAGAAGACCGCCACTAGTCTTCCACCTTGAGGATGGCGAGGAACGCCTCTTGCGGAACGTCGACGGTGCCGATCGCCTTCATGCGCTTCTTACCCTCTTTTTGCTTCTCGAGGAGTTTGCGCTTACGGCTGATGTCACCGCCGTAGCACTTGGCGGTCACGTCTTTGCGGAGGGCGCCGAGCGTCTCGCGCGCGATGATCTTGGCCCCGATCGCGGCTTGAATGGCGACTTGGTATTGCTGCCGCGGAATGAGCTCTTTGAGTTTCTCGGTCAGCTGACGGCCGCGCGTTTGCGCTTTGGAGCGGTGAACCACGATGCTCAAAGCATCCACGGGCTCTTGGTTGATCATGATGTCCATCTTCACGAGATCGCCTTCTTCGAAGCCGAGGATTTCGTATTCCATCGAGGCGTAGCCTTTACTGATCGATTTGAGGCGATCGTAGAAATCGATGACCATTTCGTTCAGCGGGAGCTTGTACTCGATGATCACCTTCTCGGCGGCGACGTACTCCATCTTTTGCTGAATCCCGCGGCGGTCTTCGCAAAGCTTTAGGATCGCGCCGATGTACTCGCTCGGCGTGTGCACGCTGAGCTTCACGTAGGGCTCTTCGAGCTTCGCGATTTGAGAGGGGTCTGGCATATCGGCAGGATTCTCGAGATCGAACTTCTCGCCGTCGGTCTTTTCGACTTTGTACACCACGGTCGGCGCGGTGGAGATCAGATTCAGGTTGAACTCGCGCTCGAGCCGCTCGCGCACGATCTCCATGTGAAGAAGTCCGAGGAACCCGCAGCGAAACCCGAAGCCG
>CAYPFC010000213.1:2706-5159 GCA_964409815.1 uncultured Pseudobdellovibrionaceae bacterium | reverse complement strand
AAAGATCCATGATGTCGGTCGTGGGCTGGGTCGGGATCATGGCGCCCGCTTCGAGAATCGGCTCATCGCTGCTGCCCACCGAAACTTCGAGAACCTTTTCGGCGAGGATGAAGGGACGGAACATCACGACCTGGCTGTCCTTACGAACCTTCTCGCGGAAGCGTTCGAGGACTTCGAATTTCACGAGGACGCGATGATTGGATTCGAGCTCGACGTGCGTAACGGCGCCGACGCGAAGACCCGCGATCTGCACGACCGTTCCCGCGTGAATGCCGTCCGCGCTTTCAAGCTCCGTTTGATATTTGACCTTGTAAGAGAACCAGCCGTTCTTCACCGCGATCGCGATCGTGCCCATCAGGCACGCGAGGATCGCGATCCCGACAAACAGGCCCGCCACTTTTTCGAATTTGTTGAAGCGAATCTTCATATTTTAAGCCACCGCTCGCGTCGTAAACCAATCTGTACTAATCAACAATTCTTCCGCTTTGAACTTGCTCGCCAAAACCGGGCTTTCACTCGTAAAAAACATCTGTTTCAACCCGCGGGTGGCAAAGCTCTCTTCGACAAAATACATAAGATCGTGAAGGTTATCTTCCTTTAAACCCGTAACCGGATCGTCCAGAAACACGACCTGGGGCCAGGTGATGAAGGCGCGAATGATGCACGTCAGTTTGCGCTGCGAGCCCGACACCGAAAACGGACGAAGGTCGCGCGACTGCGCCATTCCAAACATGTCGATCGCGCTTTGCACGCGCTCGTAAGCCTCGTCTTCCGGGATGAGCTTATGGTACTGCAGCGGCAACATCAGATTTTCGAACAAAGTTTTGTTGTTTAACAAGCCGCCCATGTCGAACCCGTAGCCCATCGACATGCGGTAGCCGAGGAAATCCTCGAACGACATTTCGCTCGCGGTTTCACCGTTGATCAGGTAACGCCCCGCTTGCGGAACGATCAATCCGGCGAGAATCTTCAATAAAGAGCTCTTGCCGCGACCTCCGGGTGAACGCACCCACACCGCGCGCGACTTGGGCATCTCGAACGTGATATTTTCGAAAAGCGGCGCCGTCCCCGGAAACCCAAAGGTCAGATTGTCGAACGCCATCGTCTGAATGGGCTTGCGCTTGATCATCAGATACTCACTCCCATCGCCACCAAGCGGCCCAAATAGAAGAGAATGGTTACGGTGAGGTTGAACAATACGACGTAGATCACGCTGTTCACCACGGCCTTCGTAGTCACTTGCGGGACTTCGTGCGGACTCTGCTTCACCAAGAACCCCTGGTAACAGGAAATCATGAAAATGATCAAACCGCTGAAGATGTTCTTCAACACGAAAAGCCCCACGTCCGCGCTCGAGAACGCGCGCGCCAGAGCCTCGCCGTAGAACGAGAACGACAGATCGTGAAGGAGCGAAGTAAGCAGGTACGCGCCGAGGCACGCCACCAGAACGAAGTACACCGCCAGGCAAACGACGCTGACGACTCCCCCCATCAAGCGCGGGAATACGACGTACGAGAGCGGATGAATTCCCATCGCCTCGAGTGCCTCGATCTCGCGGTTCACGCGCATGTTGCCGATCTCGCTCGCCACCGCGGTCCCGCTGCGCGCGATCACGATCAGCGCGGTCAAAAGCGGTGCGAGCTCGCGGACGATGATCGCGACCATCAGGTCACCGAGGATCGCTCCGCCCCCGAGCAGGCTCAAGTTCGTCGAGCTTTGCAGGATCACGATACTGCCTGACGCGAGCGCCAGAACCGAAATCAACGGAAGCGCCTGGAAGCCGGTGAAATAAATCTGCGCCGAAACGACGGCGAAGATCGAGCGCAGCCCCTGCGCTTGGTCGAAGAACGCCGCGCGCATCGAGAGGTAGATCATCAAGAACACCTCCGCGGTGTACTCGATCGGGCTCAAAACGTAGCGGCCCATGCTGCTCAACGTGGCGCTGACGGCTCTCGTGGTTTCATTCAATGTCATAGGGAATTTATCGGAACTCAGTACGCCCAGAGTGAGTAGAAAAGCGACTTCAGGACTTCAGCCGTAAGGTCGCTCGAGCGCGGCGGAACCGATCCCGACGACACTCCGCGAGTGAGAATGAGAATTTCGGGCGGATAGACTCGTCGGAAGGTCTTGAACGCGCGGCGTATGTGAATGTGCGAGGTCACCAGGACCAGACTGCGGCACCTCAGCGCCTCGACCAGTGGCAAGGTCTGCTGGGCGTTTCCGAACGTGGTCCCCGACCGTCGCTCGAGCACGACATCCTCGGCACGTAAGGGGCCGTAGTACGGCCATTGCGGGAAAATCTCGCGCATCGTCGCGCTCGGATGAACACCCGAGATGATCAGCTTATGCACTTGCCCTTGAGCGAGAAGATCGAAGCCTTCGCGAACGCGGCCGGGGCCGCCGGTCAAGACGACCGCGCAATCCGCGCGATGATCTTCACTCCATGCCGAGAT
>CAYPFC010000213.1:1255-2681 GCA_964409815.1 uncultured Pseudobdellovibrionaceae bacterium | reverse complement strand
GCTCGCGGCGGACGAGACCCTTCTCGCGGCGAAAGAGCCAAATGGAAGCCCCGATTAAGGTCACCGCGAGGGCGAGCGAGAGCCAGCGGGCGATCATTAGCGTTTCGCAATGACCTCGATCTCGACGTGAACGCCTTTGGGCAGGCCCGAAACGGCGATCGTCGAGCGCGCGGGAGGCTGCTCGGTAAAGTAGCGCGAGTAGACTTCGTTCACAGTCGCGAAATCATCCATCTTCGTCAGGAAAATCGTCGTCTTCACGACGTTCTGAAGCCCGAGCCCCGCCTCTTCGAGAACGGCGCGGATATTCTCAAGAACCTGCTTCGCCTGATCTTCGATGGGACCCGTAAGAACATTGTTCGAAGCGGGATCGATCGCGATTTGTCCCGAGCAGAACAAGAATCCGCCGGCCTCCACCGCTTGCGAGTACGGACCTACCGGAGCGGGAGCTTTTTTGGTGACATAGATCTTTTTCATCTGAAGGCCTCCTAGAAATAAAAGAAAATTCCCGCGCGCAGCGGGTGGTCGCCGATCGTGCGGAAGCGAATCTCATCCGAAATCGACGTCACGCCGACTCCGGCCTCAAAGCTCATGCTCAAATTCTCTAATCCCGCGAAGAAAAACTCCGCCCCCATGAAGCCGCTCAGGTCGAATCCGGAGTCGTTGTCGCCCGCGATCTCTTGGCTGACGAGCCCCGCGCCGGCGCCGGTATAGAAGTTCAAATTGTCCTCTTTAAAGACGATCTTCAGGATTTTCGCCATGAAGCCAAACCGCGAATTATCGTCTTCGGTGTCCACGCCGAGCGCGGCCTGAAGCCCGTACTCCGCGTTCGGGTAGTAGCGAAGCGCCAGCGACGGTAAGCTCTGGGTGAGGCCGAATTGGTCGGCATAGCCCACGCCCATGCGGCTGGTGAGATCTTTCGCGGACGCGAAACTCGAGAACAAAATGACGGCAACGACGACGAACTTAAGCATCCCATCCCCTTTAAACAAAGAGCTTTAAAAGGACCTGATTAAACTCCTTAAGTGTCTTGATTTTCAAGAAATTTCTTAAAGTCGCACTGGACAATCTGAGACCCTAAGTTTAAATATGTTTCTTCATGTCACTGTGGGCCTGTAGCTCAGTTGGGAGAGCGGAAGCATGGCATGTTTCAGGTCGCAGGTTCGATCCCTGTCAGGTCCACCAAATTTCTTCGCGAATTTTGGCCGTTTCTTTAGAAGTGTTAGTAATGTCTGCTAAATTATAGCGAGGGCTCAGGTTCTCTGGCCCTTTCGGATAGTTCTCCGTATTTCGCAAAATTTCTGATTTTGGCTTTCTCGTGGCTTGCTGTTGGCTTGCTGGGTAGCACCCGGCAAGCAGTCCCCAGGAATCGGTCGCACCTACCGCCAAGCTCTTGTTTTCATTCAAAATTCAAAACCAGCGCCCGATG
>CAYPFC010000213.1:362-1245 GCA_964409815.1 uncultured Pseudobdellovibrionaceae bacterium | reverse complement strand
CGGATTCCCTTCCAGCGTTCCGCTGGCGCGTTTTACGCGCTCAAGCGGAATTTCAACCATGCGTTTCCTGGCACGTTCAAGGCGCCAGGAGCGACCCCAACCAAGGAGAATCTATGCAACAAATCGAAAATCTAAATGAGCACATTTCAGGCCCCATAAGTGATGCGGTCGCGATCAAGAAAATGCGCCTTCTGCGGAGGATGAAGCGCAAAGAAGCGGCTCTCCTCTTTAACTATTCCCGAAGCTCTATTGAGAAAGTCGAAAATGGACGAGGGAAACTTACACCGGATCGAGTGCGGCGTTTCGTGGAAGCCTACGGCTTCACGATGAATCAGTTTCTTGATCTAAAACTTGGAAAGCTGCCGGACGGTTTTCAACCGACGGCTGCTCCGAAAAAAATCAGAATCATTGAGCACGTCGAGCTTCGCCGAAGCTACAAAAAACTCATCACGGATGAAGTTCGCGCGCTACGAATGTTCCGCAAACGAAAAGGATTTTCGCAGTACGCGGCCAGCGAAATTTGCGGATGGTGCTCGGCAACGATTGGGCACATTGAGCAAGGACGAATCGAACTCACCGAAGAACGAATTAAGCACATTCTTGGCGCTTACGGCTTCACGCTCAAAGAGTTTTATGAGTCGGTTCGTAGCGGCATAAAGCGCGAAGAGGTCGAGGACGAATGCCTCAAGCTGATTCAGCGTCTTGACGACAATCGCCTTCTCGCCGTGAAGGGTATTCTCGAAAAGTTTTAAGAAAAAAAGATTTCAAATTCAACACTAACAAGGAGATTAAAAGATGAAAAAACAGAAAACTAAAAACACCGTCAGCCGCAGTTCCATCCGCATCAAGTCAGACATCAAGAAAACGGCTAAAGCATTCTTAA
>CAYPFC010000213.1:0-261 GCA_964409815.1 uncultured Pseudobdellovibrionaceae bacterium | reverse complement strand
TGAAGATCGACGACATCTTCGAGATGGCATTGGCATTGGTCACAGACGCGCACTTGAAGGAGTTGCGTCAAAAAGCCATGACGAACAAGGGCCGAATGGACATTTTGCGCCAAAAATATATCGACTTGAATGGATATATTTCTGAAGATGGCTTCCTTGGCCTGACGATGACGCCGCAGTTTCAGGAGTTTGTGAAGTTGCAAGAGGAAAATCTCTTTGCAGCCTAACACTAAATAAAAAGTCGCCAGTTCCGAAACGTGA
>CAYPFC010000212.1:0-5194 GCA_964409815.1 uncultured Pseudobdellovibrionaceae bacterium | reverse complement strand
TTTCATTCAAGAAAAAACAAGCTCACGCAACGGCCTGTGCTGAGGGCGCCGAGTGTATCCTTTCCGTCGACAGCCGCGGAAAGTGGGACGTAGTTGCTACGAAAAAATAATTAGTTTCGCCGGTCACTGGGTTCTCAAACGAGAACCCAGTGCTCAGGCCAGCTGAAACCGTTCGAATTGCCCGAGCGCATTCTCGAGTGAACGCTTCGCCGCCGCAGACTTCGCATCCTTCAGCCACGTCCACTTCTGAATCAACAACTTCCGCCTCGCGCGATCCGCTTTCAGATCCAGCACCGCCACCACGCGATCGCCGATAAGGACGGGCAAACCGAAATACCCGAACACACGCTTCTCCTTCGGCAAATACGCCTCGAAGCGATGCTCGTAGTTGAAAAGCGCTTTTAAACGCTTGCGCTGAATCGTCAGCGGATCGAACGGCGACAAGATGTGCGTCAGCTCCTCACGCAACTCGTTGCCCTGGTCAATGAGCGCGGGATTCATCCAATATCCCTCGACACCCTCGACCCTCACGGGCACCAGGTCTCCGCGCCGCACGCGTCCCGCGATCACCCGCGCCACCAACGGCTTCTGCGACGGCACCAAGTGACAAATGGAATCCAGGCTCACCACGCCCTGCGCGCGCAACGCGCGATCGAGCTGATACTCCAAAACTTCGCGGGCGCTCGCGGACTTCGGCTTCTCCGCCCAATCGAAATGTCGCTCCGCGAGCTCGTACTTCTTGAGCATCCCGATGCGCTCGCTGATCGTCAGCCGACCGGAATAAAACGCGAGCTGCAACGCCCGCTTCGACGGCTTCCGACTCGCCCACTCGTGATCTTTCTCGACAAGCACGTCGTCCTTCACGTCCCGAATGGAAATCGCGCCTTCGTCGCGAATTCGTCGCAACACTTTCCTCAAATCGCGCGAGCTCACACGCGAAAACCATTGGCTGGGGCTCCGCCGGTACTCGCTCATGTCGCGCATGAAGTAGCGATAGTCGCGCGTCGGCACGTATGACAGCGCGTGCGTCCAGTACTCAAATACGGTTTTGCTGCGCGACTGCGCCTCGGCCAAATCCTCGCGTCGGTACTCGGGAATTCGCGAAAACAAAATGTGATGATGACAGCGCTCGATCACATTGATCGTATCGATCTGCACGTAACCCAGGTGCTCGACCGCTAGGCGCGTGGCCTCCGCACCTGAGCCAAACGGCTCACGCACATCCAACCTTTGCGCGCGCATCCAAATCCGACGCGCTTGCTCTTTTGAAAGTGAAAGCATCGGACGTTTATAGCCCATAACGCCCCACGCGAGAAAGGGGCCCCGGCTTATTTTTTGGTAAAGAACGCGTACGCCATGCCCGTGACGGCGCCGCCGACGTGAGCGGCGTAGTTCACGCGTCCGCCTCCGCCCATCTCGTACTGCCACCACAGACCGATCAGATCGCTCGCGAAGTAGAGCACCATCAACGCCGGAGCCGCCACGCTCAGGCCGACGGTCGAAAACTTGAACGTTTCGGAGGGATAAAGTCTCGTGATGGTGAAGCGGTGATTGGGAAACCGAATCGCGTAGTAGAGCATCACTCCGCTGACCGCGCCGCTCATTCCGACGCTTGGCGCGGATCCGCCCATGAACGAATAAAACAGACTGCCCGCCGCGCCCGAGAGAGCGAAAAGCTTAAAGAACTCCCAATGCCCAGCTTCATCTTCGACGTCGTCGCCGACCATCCACAAGAAGGCCGAATTCGAAAACCAATGCCTCCACGAGCCGTGAAGCAGAAGTCCCGTTAGCTGCGACATTCCCAAATTTCTAAAGGGCTGCGCGGGATCGTAGACCCAGCGCTCGTAAAGGCCGTAATTCTTGAGCGCCATTCCCGTGATGATCGCCGCAAACGCGATAATGAATACGGTCACGATCGGCGGACGCCGCTTCACGCGCTGCGATTCCTCCAGCGGAATAAACATTCCGGCGAGATTTCCCTGTATCCGTAGGCTCACGAAATCTTCTCCGCCCGAGGGGAATTTCACTCGCTCGCGCGGGAGGTGCTGGCCCACGCCCGGATGGAAGTCCGCCGACTTCACCGACTCCCATTCTCCCTGGTCGAACCAATAGACTCGGCACCTGCGACAGACATCGATCCACACGTGCGAGAATGTTTTTGTCGTAAACTTTTGAAAGCCATTGCGACATTCGGGACAGCGCCGCTCGGTATCCGCCACCGATTCCGATGAGGGATTCAAGTGCGCCAGGCACGAGTCCGCGAGCTCAGGATCTTTGAAGAACGCTTTGAGGTTCTCGGCCGGGACCAGGATGCCGTGCTCGGGGCAGCTATGAAAGCGCAACCCTTTGAGCGTGAAGCGCGCGAGTGGCAGAGGACAGGCTGGACATTGGCGTTGCATTTCTCGATTGTCCCTTACATGAGTTGAGCGCGGCAATCTCGGACCAAAGGCTAGTTGGGCGTCTAAATCATCCCTACACGCCCTATTGATTTCCTTGACAACTGTTTCCTAGGAAACTATTATGGGTGCATGGGCAAGATTCCCGCAAGTAAGCTCACCTCGCATATCGGCTTCTGGATGAGGCTGGTCTCGAACAACGTTTCGCATGCCTTCGCGCGCAAGCTCGAGAATAGCGGCGTCACCGTCGCCGAGTGGGTGATCTTGCGCGAAATGTACCGCGGGGACGACACCACCTCTCCGAGTCACGTGGCTGAGCTCACTGGGCTCACGCGCGGCGCGGTCTCAAAACTCATTTCGCGACTACTCGAAAAGGGGCTCGTCACGCGGAAAGAATCCGCCGACGACCGCCGCTATCAGGATATCGAGCTCACGGCGAAAGGAACCGCCTTGGTTCCGAAGCTCGCGAGCCTCGCCGACAAGAACGATGAGGAATTTTTTTCGAGCCTGACCAAAAGCGAGCGCGGCCAGCTCACCGGTCTCTTGAAAAAGCTGGCCGACGCCCACCAACTGAAAACCATGCCGGTGGAATAGAGGAAATAATTATGAGCAAAGCCGTTGAAAATCTAGTGGAAGCGCAGAAGTTCGCGATGTCGATTCGCCCGAAGGTCGGAGGTTTCCCGTACCTCGCCGAAGTTCTGCGCGGCGCGGGTGTGACTCGAAATATTTGGTCGCTCCCGTCGTGTCAGGCGATATATGTGACTAAGCTTGGGCCGGTCGCGAATCAGGGAACTCCGCTCACTTCCGGCGCGGTGGAGGTGCGGGACTTCGACCGCGAAGGGCTCATTCGCGCATTGAGAACCGATCAGGCCGGTCAGAGCACGTTCCCCGAGTTCCTGAAGTCCGCTTGGGAGTCCGGTGTCATCGGATATGAAGTCGATTTTGAAAAGCGCCACGTGACGTACTACGGCGCGCTGGGCGAATCCTACCTCGAGGAATATCCTGCCGTCGAAGTCAGACGGTGACACTCGTGAACTTCTCAACCTAAAGGTTGCGAAGTTCCCGAGTCGAGCCTCCGCGCTCTAATTCGCTTCCGCGTACCTTTTGAAATTATTTAAGATCGCCTGGCGGCCGTCGTCCATCGTGTACGTGATCTTCTTTTGGTCGATCACTTCATCGTACGTCGCTTCGAAGTCGAAGCCGAAACTTCCATCCTTCGCCTCCATGCGCGCGGAATATTTTCCGCCGACCTTCAAATCATTCGCGGCCTTGGGACAATGCCATTCGGGAATGGCGAAGTTCCACTTCGTGATATGCTTTGGCTCGGTCCACATCGACCAAACTTTGGAAGCGGGCGCCGCGACAGTCGCCTCAATTCGAATTTTTCCCATTGAAAGCTCCTCTCTTACTTCTTACGGCTCTTCGCCAGAAGTCGAAGGATCTCAAGATAAAGCCAGATCAGCGTGACGAGGAGACCAAACGCAGCGTACCACTCCATGAACTTCGGCGCGCCCTGCTCGGAACCCTTCTCGATAAAATCAAAATCCAGGACGAGATTCAGCGCCGCGATGATCACGATGAACACCGAGATCCCGATCCCGAGCGGACCGTTCTCGTGAATGTACGGCACCTGCGTTCCGAACCAGCGCAGGACGAAGTCGATCAGGTACACGACCGCGATCCCGCCGGTCGCGGCGACCACGCCGAGCTTGAAATTTTCGGTCGCCTTGATCAGGCGCGATTGATACGCGAAGAGCAGCGCGAGAAACGTTCCGAACGTGCAGAGAATCGCCTGAAACGCGATTCCCGGATAGCGAAACTCGAACAACGCCGAGATCGCCCCAAGCGCCGCGCCCTCGAGCAACGCGTACACGGGCGCCAGATACGGAGCGGTCGTTTTTTTAAAGATCACGACGAGCCCGATCACGAACGCGATCAGAATCACCGGCATGTACCAGCCCGGGATTACGGGCAGCGTGCCTTCGCCCCACCCTTCGGGGAACGACTGCTGCCAGGACCAAATCGCGGTCGCGAACACCAGAACGATGAGTATGAAACTCTTCTGGACCGTTCCGCCGATCGTCATGCGCTCGGCCGTAGCATTGAAATTCTTGAACGTATTCTCGGTTAACGCGGGATTGGCGGATCTCATGATACAAGTGCAGCACGGGTTCACGAAGAGAGCAACGACAACCGTTTCTCGTCTGGACAACGACCATCCCTTGGACTACTTAGACGCCATGACGCTCAACCACGTCCACCTCGGAACAAAGGATCTTAAGAAATCCGTCGATTTTTATTCGTCGGTCTTTGGCTTTCAGAAAAAGTTCGATCACGGATCGGGCGTTTTCCTCGAAAACCCCGCCGGATTCCTGATCGCGATCGACCCCGTTGACGAGCTGCCGAAACTTCCCGCCTGGTATCACCTGGGGTTCTGCCTGGGCAGCGAAACCGAGGCTTTGAGCATGTACGAAAAGTGCAAAGCCCTGAACGTGCAGTTCTCCCGCGATCTAATGGCCGCAAAAGGCGAGTTCGCGAGCTTCTTTGTCACCGATCCCGACGGCAACAAGCTCGAAATCAGTTGGCATAACGAATAATCTGTCGCTATTATGGCCCGACCTTACGTGCCGACGTAGCTCAGCTGGTAGAGCAACGCATTCGTAATGCGTAGGTCACCGGTTCGAGTCCGGTCGTCGGCTCCACTCTCCAATAGGTCCTAAGGTAAAAACCGTCCCCGCTCTTCGGGAGTGGGCATGCGGCACGTCTCGCGCCGACCAAAAACCTGGTAGCGCGTCTTC
>CAYPFC010000211.1:0-5289 GCA_964409815.1 uncultured Pseudobdellovibrionaceae bacterium | reverse complement strand
GCTCACATCGATTCGGGTAAGACGACGCTCACCGAGCGCATTCTGTTTTACACCGGCCGCATTCACCAAATCCATGAGGTGAAAGGTAAAGATGGCGTCGGCGCAACTATGGACTCCATGGACCTCGAGCGCGAGCGCGGAATTACGATTCAGTCCGCAGCGACGGCCGTTCAGTGGAAAGACATCGACATCAACATCATCGATACGCCCGGGCACGTGGATTTCACGATCGAAGTGGAGCGCGCGCTTCGCGTTCTCGACGGCGCGATCCTCGTTCTTTGCGGCGTTGCCGGCGTTCAATCGCAGTCGATCACGGTCGACCGCCAGATGCGCCGCTATAAAGTTCCGCGTCTTGCGTTCATCAACAAACTCGATCGCTCGGGCGCGAACCCGTTCCGCGTGGTCGAAGCCTTGCGCGAAAAACTGCGCCACAACGCGGTCATGATGCAGATCCCGATCGGACTCGAGGACAAACTCGAAGGCGTGGTCGACCTCGTGAAAATGAAGGCCTACTACTTCTCGGGAGACAACGGTGAGACGATCACCGAAAAAGACATTCCCGCCAACATGATGGACGACGCGAAGAAGTATCGTCACGAGCTCATCGGTAAAGCCGCGGACTTCGATGATGCCGTCGCCGAAAAATTCTTGATGGAAGAAGAGCCGACCGAGAAAGAGATCATGGCCGCCATTCGCAAAGGCTGCTTGAACCTCGATTTGACTCCCGTGTTCATGGGCTCCGCGTACAAGAACCGCGGCGTTCAGAAGCTATTGGACGGCGTTCAGGACTACCTCCCGAACCCAACGGAAGTTAAGAACGAAGGTCTCGACCTCGACAATAACGAAGCGAAAGTGGAGTTGAGCTCCGATCCGAACAAGCCGCTCGTGGCCCTCGCGTTCAAACTCGAGGACGGCCGTTTCGGTCAGCTGACGTACATGCGTATTTATCAAGGCACGATGAAGAAGGGCGATTTCATCACGAATATGGCGAACCAGCGCAAAGTGAAAATCCCGCGCCTGGTGCGCATGCACGCGAGCGAAATGGTGGATATTGAACAAGCTTCGGCCGGCGACATCGTCGCCCTGTTCGGCGTCGACTGCTCTTCGGGCGACACGTTCACCGACGGCAACGTCAACATCGCGATGACGTCGATGTTCGTTCCGGACGCGGTGATCTCGCTCGCCGTTCAGCCGAAATCGAAAGAAGGCGCCGCGAACTTCTCAAAAGCTCTTCAGAAGTTCCGCAAAGAAGACCCCACGTTCCGCGTTCATCGCGACGAGGAGTCTTCCGAGACCATCATCTCCGGAATGGGCGAGCTGCACTTGGAAGTTTACATCGAGCGTATGAAGCGCGAGTTCAACTGCGAAGTGATTTCGGGTCAGCCGCAGGTGGCGTACCGTGAAACGATCGGCGCCGCGACGGATTTCGATTACACCCACAAAAAGCAAACGGGTGGTTCGGGTCAGTACGCGAAAGTCATCGGCACGTTCGAGCCGCTGGATAGCCCCGATAAGACGTATGAGTTCGTGAACAAAATCGTGGGCGGTAAGATTCCGAAGGAATTCATCCCGGCCGTCGATAAAGGTTTCCAAGAGCAGATGACCAAAGGGCTTCTGATCGGGTTCCCCGTGGTGGGCGTGAAAGCGACCCTCACGGACGGCGCGTACCACGATGTCGACTCCTCCGAGATGGCGTTCCGGATTTGCGCGATGACCGCATTCCGCGAATTCTATTTCAAAGCGAAGCCGACCGCGCTCGAACCGATCATGAAAGTGGAAGTCTCGGCACCGGAAGAGTACCAAGGAAACGTTCTCGGCCAGATCAACCAGCGCCGCGGAATGATCTTGGGTACGTCGACGAACGACGCGTTCACGACCGTGGAAGCGGAAGTTCCGCTTTCCGAGATGTTCGGTTACTCGACGGAATTGCGTTCGGGTACGCAGGGTAAAGGCGAGTTCACCATGGAATTCAGCCGTTACGCTCCGGTTCCTCGCAACATCCAAGAAGAGCTCGTGAAGAAGTACGAAAAGCAACGCGCCGAAGACGCGAAGAAATAGTATTAGCTTATGATTCTTTCGGACAAGACTCTCAAAGAAATGATCGCCTCGGGCACTCTGGGAGTCAGTCCATTAGACGCAGAATCCATCCAGCCGGCGTCGATCGATTGCCGGCTCGGTGACGACTTCCTGGTCGTCGAAGACCGCCAGATGGATACGATCTCCCTCTCATCCGAAATCATCTACCGTAAGATCACCGGGCCTACGATCACCATCCCGCCGCACTCGTTCCTGCTCGCGACGACGATGGAATACGTGAAGCTCCCGAACGATCTCACCGCGTTCGTCGAAGGCCGCAGCTCCATCGGGCGGATTGGTCTCTTCATCCAGAACGCGGGCTGGGTGGATCCGGGATTCGAAGGTCAGATCACGTTGGAGTTGTACAACGCCAACTCCCTCCCCATTCGGCTCGAAGCCGGGCGTCGAATCTGCCAGCTAGTCTTTTGTCGCATGGACCAGGCCGCGGCTACTCCCTACAAGGGGAAGTACCAGGGCCAACGCAATGCCACAGGGAGTCAAGTATTTAAGGACATTGAGGTTACCCCCTCCGCCCCCGGTCGCCCGACCTGATGGGCCCCAAACTGTGGTATATTGGTCATAGATGAAACTGTTCTCCTGGCTTAACGATCTAAGCTCCCCGACATTTAACGAAACCTCCGAAGAAGACTCCGAGCCTTCTTTATCGCCCGTTCTGCAAGAGCGTCTGGTGGAGCTGGAAAAGCTCAGGGTGAAGGAAGTCATGGTCCCCCGGGCCCTGATAACCGCCCTGGATGCGGACGTACAACTTCGTCGCGTTCGCCGTCTGAAGTCCGCCAAAGTCGCGCACTTTCCCGTTTACAAAGGCGACCTTGACCATGTCCTAGGTTGGGTGTCCAAGCAGAAGGTCCTCGAGCTCCTGGCCGAGAACGCGGAGGACAACCCGCTCGCGCAGTTTGTTCGCCCTGTCGGGAGCGTGAGTGAAGAGGCTCCGGTCTCTGCCCTTGCCGATTTGTTTTTGAAGAATGCGAGCCCGTTTCTGGTCGTGAGAAACGCCCAAGGCTCGACAACGGGCCTCGTTTCGCTCGCGGAGTTCGTTGAATTGATCTTTGGCTTTGAACTGACACCCGGATCGTCGCCGCCGCCATCCACCGAATCTCCCGCGCCCCTGATCCAGGGATTCGATGTCTAATCCCGAAGTCGTTTTTGCCTACGTCACTTTTCCAAATGAAAAGTCCGCTGCCGAGATTTGCGAAAGCCTCGTGCGTGACGGCGTTGTCGCCTGCGCGAATCTGATTCCGGGAATGAAGTCGATTTACAAATGGAAGGGCGAGCTCGTGCGCGACAACGAGTGCGTCGCCGTTTTGAAAACGTCCGCGGTCAGGACGGGATTGCTAAAGGAAAGAATCCGGGCAGTACATCCGTACTCGAATCCGTGCGTGGTCGTGCTTCCCATTTCAGACGGACTACCTGACTTCTTGCGCTGGGTCTATTCCGAGAGCCTCTGACTCTCTTCCCCTTGAGCTTGATCCCCATCGTCCCTGACCCCCCTCTTCCTAATTTAGCTCGGTACGTTGTGGATCAGCGATTCGGCCGTCACCAGCATCAGCACCGTCAGCACCAGGAGAATGAAGTAAATTGTCTTCGCATTCATCCGTTCCATGCTTTCCCCTTCCTGCCTAGAAGGGCTCCCACACAGAATCTCCAGAGCATTTCACATGCCAAACGGAGGTGTGCGGCAAACTTAACAAAATCCGCGTTCAGAGAGGGTTTGACGTTGGAAAAGATCTTGTCAGTCCGCCAAAGTGCACCTATCCAAGTCAAAGGTCGAGTGTCATAATGACCTCACCAACCTTCGGGAAAGACTATGCAATCACGTGAACTCGCGCACGCAATTTTTAAGATCTGTCACCTCAGCGGTGAATTCAAACTTCGCTCGGGACTGACTTCAAAGGAGTACTTCGACAAGTATCGCTTCGAGGCTCAACCGAGTCTGTTGAAGCAGATCGCCGCCGAAATGAAGAGCCTGATTCCGAAGGGCACGGACGCGCTCGCGGGGTTGGAGATGGGCGGAATTCCCGTCGCGACGGCGCTCTCTCTAGAAACCGGAATTCCCGTCGTCTTCGTTCGCAAAGAAGCGAAAGAGTACGGCACCTGCCGCATCGCCGAGGGCGTGGAATCTTTAAAAGGCCTTAAGCTTTGTATCATTGAGGACGTCATCACCACAGGTGGTCAGGTGATCTTGAGCGCCGAAGATTTGCGCAAAGAAGGCGCGATTGTCGAGAATGTTTTGTGCGTGATCTCGCGCCAACAAGGCGGGGAAGAAAAGCTCGCGGCCGCCGGCCTTAAGATGACGAGCCTATTCACTCAAGCCGATTTGAAGAGCGCTGGACAGTAACCCCACCCCGACACGGGCTCTCTCAGCCGCTAGTTTTCGCCGACGATGTACGCGACCCAGCCGTCGCTCTCTTCATCGCCGACTTCGGTGCGGGTGAAGATGCCGTTGCCTTCCCCCGACTTCGTAAAGCCTTCCCAGTACACGTGGGTATGCTTGAATCCAGCCTCGAGCATAACTTCGCGAATCTCGGGAATCGTCCAAATCCGCCAATCGTAAGTGAACACCCGCTCGCGCAGGCGCTCGCCTTTGCGCTTGAAGTGAATGTGAAAAACCGCTTCGTTGCGAAGCGCATCGAAATTCATTTGATCCCAGTAGTACCAGAAGTCGCCGATTTTCGATTTTTCGACATTGGCCTCCTGGCAATCCTTCCCGCCGAAGCAATCGACCATGAACAGACCGCCGGGCTTGAGGTGCTTGCGCGCCTGAGTGAAGTACCTCTTCAAAAGAGGGCGGCTCTTAAAAATGTAGTATGAGAAATTGAACGCCGCCACGATGTCCGCGCGCTTCGTCCGCGCCGTCATCACGCTGCCGCGGATGATCTCAACGCGCCTTTGTTGATCGACCGTGAGCTCATCCAGGTAATGCTTTTTGCCGTAAGCGATCGGCTCCGGATCCAAGTCGACGCCGATCGCCCGGTTTTCCTTGTGGCGTTTCGCCCATTCACAACAGAGGGCGAACGTGCCGCAAAAGTCCTCGCGGAAAATTTGCGGGCGCTTGCCCTTAAGCTCCTTGTAGGCGTCGGTCATGAACTCGACGTCCACCTCGGGCGACTGCACGGCCTTGATGTAACAAGCGTATCGATCGAAGGGTTTCTGTTTTTTGCGGCGCTGTTTCTTCACGGTGGTCTTAATTACGGA
>CAYPFC010000210.1:1546-5331 GCA_964409815.1 uncultured Pseudobdellovibrionaceae bacterium | reverse complement strand
CCAGATTCGAATCGACGGGTAGGTACGCAAGACTGGAATGATGAGCTCCCGAATACGCGCGTACACCCCGGGGTCTCGAAACATCTCCGTCACATTCACGGTCACGTTGGAAATGAACCGAGAAAAGAACTCCGACCCTTCCGCGATCCGCTCTTGCAACTCAGCGATCGTCTTGCATCCCAAAGCGGACTTTGCGCTGAGGATTCGCCGCTTCAGCGAGGCTGGCGAGTACTCGCGAAAGTCGTACCCGTACTGCTCGGAAATCCGATCGAGCAGGATCTGAATATCCTCGTCTTCCCCACTCGGCGAAGACATTATTTCCTGGCCAGCCAAACGCGCAGGAGCGAAAGCAATCGCTCCATGTTCACCGGCTTCGATAAGTAATCGTTCGCGCCCGCGGCGATACACGCTTCGCGGCTGCCCTTCATCGCGTTCGCGGTCAGCGCGATGATTGGGATTTCTCCGCCGTGCGGTAGCGCGCGAATGCGCCTCATTGCCTCGTTTCCGTCCATGACGGGCATCATCACATCCATCAGGACGAGATCGAAAGCATGCTTTCCGCTCAGCGCGTCCAGCGCCTCCTGCCCGTTATGAACGTTGGAGATCGTCAACCCCTTCGCCTGCAATGCGTTCGTAAGGGCGAAGATATTTCGGTCATCGTCATCGGCGATAAGAACGTTCTTTCCCTTAAAGACCGCCTCGACCCCAAACAGCCCGGCGGGCTTTTCGGACTTTCCCTTGCGTAGGAAGAGGGTCACTTCGTCGACGAGTCTCTCGCTTGAGCGCTCGCCTTTGATGATGATGCTCTCGGAGTATTTTCTGAGCTTGGCCTCTTCGGATTTATCCAGGTCTTTGGCCGTGTGAATGATAATCGGGATCCGATTGTTTTGCTCGCTCAGCCGCTCGAGCATATGAAAGCCGGTCATGTCGGGCAGGCGTAAATCGAGAACGATGCAATCGAACGCGCCCAGCGACTCGATAAGCCGCATCGCCTCCTCGGCGGACTTCGCAGTGGTGACCGAGACCCGCTCGGAGCCGAGCAATCGCTCCATATGGCTCAGCTGGATGTCCTCGTCATCGACTACCAAAACGCGCTGCTTTTTATCTTGTGACGCGGTTTTGATCTCTTCAACCGCCCGTGCGATATCTTTGGACGTGGTGGGCTTCATCAAGAATCCGATCGCGCCGTGCTCTTTCGCTGCGGCTCCCGAGCCATCACCGGAAACCATGTACACGGCGATGTGAGACGTCGCGGGATTGGATTTGATCGTCTTCAATATCTCAAGACCGCTCATGTCGGGGAGATGGCTGTCGAGCAATACTCCCGCGGGCTTATGCGACTCGATAAACTTAAGCGCGTCGGCGCCTGTACTCGCGACGTGAGCTAGATGCCCGCGTCTTTTCACGACATCCGCGAACACTCCGGCCAAGACCTCGTTGTCGTCAACGATTAGGATCGAAATGGGAGCGCCGGGCGCCGCATCGCGAACTTGCGGGGTATGGGCCGCGGCCGAAGTCAACGTCTCGGGAATGAGAAGGGTGAACGTGCTGCCTTTGCCGAGCTCGCTCGTGGCTCGTACTTCTCCGCCGAGGAGCTTCGCCAGTTTCTTACAAATCGAAAGGCCGAGGCCCGTTCCGCCGTACTGCCGGCTGATCGAGTTATCCACTTGCTCGAACGACTCGAAGATTTTTTCCATCTTGTCCGCGGCCACTCCGATTCCGGTGTCGCTCACGCGAAAAGCCAGGAAGCCCGCGTCGCTTCGACCGACGTGCAAGCGTATCTCGCCCGCGGATGTGAACTTAAACGAATTGGAAAGGAAGTTCTTAACGATCTGGGAAAGGCGGTGAGAATCCGAGCGGATCTCTTTCGGAATTGAAGGATCGACGTCGACCTTAAAAGTAAGCCCCTTCTTCTCGGCCATCGTGCGGAAGGTGCGTTCGCAATCGGCGATTACGCTTTGAAGCGGGAAATCGCGAATGTCCACGTCCAGCTTGCCGGCCTCCACCTTCGAGAGATCCAAAATGTCGTTGATCAGCTGAAGAAGATCGAGCCCGGTCGAGTGGATCGACTGCGCGAACTCCTTCTGCTTCGCCGTCAAATTGCCTTCTTCGTTCTCGGCTAAGATTTGGGACAGAATCAGCTGGCTGTTCAGCGGCGTTCTCAGCTCGTGAGACATATTCGCCAAAAACTCGGATTTGTATCGGCTCGCCTGCGCCACGATCTCGGCTTGCGATTCGAGCTCCTCGTTGATTTGCCGGAGCTCTTCTTGCTGAGCCTCAAGCTCTTGAGTCTTGTTTCCAAGCTCTTCGTTGGTGGCTCTGAGCTCTTCTTGCTGGCTCTGAAGCTCCTCGGTCTGCGCCTGTGTCTCTTGCAGCAGCTCGGCGACCTTAAGACGCGCTTGAGCGGAGTTAAAGGCGACGGCGACCCGGTCCAGGCCGAGATCAAGAAATTCCAGATGATCCTTTGAGAACGGCGAAAATGTGCCGAGCTCCACGACGCCCTTCACGCGGCCGTCGTGAAGAAAGGGAGCCACGTGGATAAACTTAGGGTTCGATTCTCCCAGCCCGGAACGGACTCGAAAATAATCTTCCGGGGCGTCCGCAACCGTGACGGCAGCCCTCTGGGCGGCGGCTTGTCCGACGAGGCCCTCTCCGGGCTTGAACTCCGAGCCGACGCCGTTTGCGGGTTGAAAAGCAAACCCGCTTTCCAGGCGCAGTAAGCCGCTTTCGTCCGTCAGATAAAGAGCGCCGACTTTTGCGTCCAGAAACTCCGAGATCTTCTCGATCACGTTTTTTGCCAGGGAAGAAAGGCTTTGATCGCCACCCATTTTTTCGTTCAGTTCGATGAGGCCGGCGCGAATTTTATTCTGTGACTCAACTTTCCGGCTGACGATAATTCGCGCGCTTTCGGCGCGGTTAAGAACGACCAGCGCTCCTAAAATTATGAGAAGGGCAATTACTCCTCCGCCGACGATCACGGTCATCGTCATGCGAGTGCTCTCTTCGGCACTGGCATTTCGAAGCTTGAGCAGGCGATCTTCTTCGGATTGCATCCTGCTCGCGATGTCGCGCATCTTATCCATAAAGACTTTGCCGGAGTTGCCGACTAAGAATTTCCGCGTGGCTTCGAAGCCGCTCGCTTTCCTTTTTTCGATCGACTCCCTCGACTGAGCGATCTTTTGATCTTTTAGAGCAATAAACTCATTGAGAAGGGCCTGCTGATTCGAGTTGTCGGAGGTCAGTCCGCGAAGGGTTTCAAGGGTTCTTTCGATAGTGAGGATCGCTGCCTCGTGGGGAACCAGATACTCCTCGTCGCCGGTGATAACGTAACCACGCTGACCTGTCTCGATATCCTTCATCTCCGAAATGATTTTTTCGATAGTTTGCTTGACCTCGTGCGTATGGGACACGGACTCGGCATTTTTAACGAGCAAATCCGTGTTGCGGTAGGCATAGAGGCTAATGACCGTTAAGAACAAAGAAGCTAAGACGAACCCGAAGTTCACCTTCGAGCGAAACGAAAAAAGCATTAAGATCTCCCGGGTATCCAAAATATAATTTAAGGACGGATACCCTGGGAAAACAATGTAACTTTGGTTTAGTTCTGATCTCTAGCCGTGGGGCGTGGACCTACCTTTTCAGGAAGGGGAGATTCGATCGAGATTTTTGTCCAGTATTTTACCCGCAGCGCGCTTTTTTTATTCCGCGGCATGCTCGTGCTCTTGCGCCTGAGCGCCGACTTCGCCCCGGAGCTCGGAATGCCTGACCTTTCCGCCAAGATTTGC
>CAYPFC010000210.1:0-1536 GCA_964409815.1 uncultured Pseudobdellovibrionaceae bacterium | reverse complement strand
TTATTCGACGCAGTCTTTTTTCATTCGTCGCGAACAAGAATGCGACCAAAGCGCTCACGCCCGTCAGAAGGGTCAACACCAACGAAATCTCCGCGGCTTCCTCATGTTGCTCGATCAACGACTCCATTACGCCGGGAAGATGCTCGACGATCTCCTCCGCGGGCTCTCCGCTCAGGAATACCGGAATGACCATCGCCGCCAAACCCGCCAAGATCAGCAGCGAAAACCGCTGGGCGCCGCTGCTTCCGGTTCGCATGCCGTAAGCCAGAAACACGAGCGCCACCGGAATGCCGATCAAGGGGACGTGATTTAGGACCAAATGTATGTGAGCGAAATTCATTGCTACCTCCGTCTACTCCCACCGCAACTCGAAACTCACCGGCGCCTCGTCTTTGATCTTAACTCCGAGCAGAGAGGGGCGCTCCATCTTAAAATCCGACAATCTCAAGGGAATCGTGCCGCTCACAAACGTCGCTGGCCCTTCGGTGCGCCCGATGATGTGAACCGGATAGGTATGCGTCTGACCGCCGAAGCTCACTTCCGCGGAGCCGTCCATTGACGTGGTTGAAGCGCTTTTCGGAACCTTCACCCGCGCGGTGACCATCGGATATGCGGCGCCCCTCGTGACCTCGATCATATGAGCGTCTCGATTTCCGTCGCCGGACTCGAAACTCTTTACCGGGGTCGCGATCAGGAATTCGCAAGTCTCACCGGCGCATTGCCCTTTGCCCTTTACGTTTTCAGACGTGCCCTCGACCGACTTCAGCGGGAAGCTCACATGATACGTCAGCTTTCCCCGGACTAAGGACCACTCGGTCTTGGTAATCTCGGCCTGCGCACCGAGCGCCACAAAAAGCGCAACCCACTTCATCGCAACCTCCTCAGAACTCGAATGAGACCGTCAGCGCCGAGAGCGCCAACGCGCCCGCCGCGATCCACGCGGCGTCCTTGTGGTACTTTTCGGGACCGTCTAGCTTCTCGTCGCGATCGATTTTTTTCGCGGCCATGTAACCCAGGATCGGAGTCGCGATCATCGCCGGCAAATGTATCCAGACCAAGCGGCGATGCCACTTCGTGCCGCCGGATTCCCTTCCGTGAGGAAGCTCGGGCGCCTTCCACGACGTGTAAGCGGCCGCCGAATAGCTGGCGACGGCGAGCCCCGCGAGGAAAGGATGTTCAGGAGGCAAGTCGCCTTCTCCCCCAGACAGTGCCGCGAGCACGAGTGTACCGGCCGCCACGAGCCCCCAAATTTGGTGCTGTCGCAAATAATAACGCCGGTCTTCGAGCGACCTTTGCAGGGCCGAGTCGGGCTCGGTCAATTTGGAGTCAAAACCCAGGTCTTTCAGCTCAATCGTCTTGCCGTCGGCGGCAAACGCCGTGGGCGCCGAGAGCGTCGCGCATAGAACCACCGCGAGAATTTTCCGCATCGTGTACCTCGTTTAGTCGTCTTCAGAGCAACACGCGCGCCAATCGCGGCCGCCGGATAAACGGCCGCCCTCTGATATTCGTGAGCCATGTCGTCTCGCGGCTCCACCA
>CAYPFC010000209.1:0-5352 GCA_964409815.1 uncultured Pseudobdellovibrionaceae bacterium | reverse complement strand
GAGCCGCTCCCCTATTTGCTCACCGAGACGCTCTTTGGAAAAATCCGCCTCGGCGACAGCTCCGACGTCAACCTGCGCGTCGGTCACTTCAGCTTCAAGGACCTTCCCTCGCAAGTCGCGTTCGACAGCTACACTCAAGGAAACCTCGTCAACCCGTTCATCCCCGAAGCGGCCTACTTCGAAACCGCGTTCGAAGGTTACACGGCGGGCGCGGATATCGGCTTCGACTTCGCCGGCCCTCTCGCCGCGCGATCCGGCGTCGATTACCTCCACAACACCGAAGCGCCGGCCAAGTACGCCGACGGGATCCTCGCGTTCGCGCAGGTCGACTGGAACGTCAATGCCAAGTGGGCGCTCATCCCGCGCCTCGAGTATTTCCGCAACGAGCGCCAGAGCTCTCCCGCGTACTACAACTCGGCGGACTACGGTCATAACAACCGCCACGGCATGAACTACGAGCTCAAAGTCGCTCGCGCCGACCAGAAACTCGCCGTTAAAGGACGCTACACCGATGCCACCCTCATCGAGACCGACGCGTCCCAAGCGAACTCGAAGATCTTTATGATGTATCTGGAGATGCAGCAATGATCCGCCAAGCCCTCATCCCCTTCCTCTCGATCGCCGCGATCGCCGGTTGCTCGTTCCAGACCGAACAGAGCGACCTCACGACCGCCACGTTCCGCGTGGAATCCGTGGACGGAACCGTCGTCGACGAAACCGTTATTCCGCGTTGGAACATCCCGACCGAGCGCCGTTTTAACCTCAAAGTTTGCGTGCGCAACCTCGCCGGCCGCGACGACATTCACAACCACCCGTTCGAGATCGTCACCGAAGCCAAAGCCTACCGCACGGTCACCGACGGTCAGGGCTGCGCGCACTGGACCGAGATCGTCCCTTTCGATTACCTCGCTCAGCCGACGTTCGTTCGCGCGAAACGCGTGATCCGCTCGCTCGGAAAACAGCGCGGCGAAGTCGAGTTCCTCGTCGCGATCAACCCGTGGTCGGGACTCCTCGGTAGCGAGCCGGGCGTCGTCGACATCAACTACGGCCGCAATACGGTTCCGCGCATCGCGGACATGGACGTGAACGCCAGCGCGCTGCGCACGGCCTCGGCCCGCCGCACGGAGCTCGAGATCGAAACGATCAAGTACGAGCTCCAAATGAACAGCCCGTCCGCGCAACAGGACGCGAGTCTGCACATCGAGTTCAATCCTTCCCTCGTCTTGAAAAAGATGAGCGGTGAGAACGACCGCCGCCGCCTAGAGCGCGGCCTCCTCGAGGTCACGCCGTACGTTTTAAGACTCAACCTCGACGGCACGAGCACGCTGATCCACCAGGAACTGCGCCCCGTGCCGGTCGAGATCAAGAACGGCGTCGTCGTTTACCACCAGGGCATCAAGTTCGCCGGCGCCCGTCTGGACCCGCAGGCGACGTATAAAGTCGCGCTCGTCGTAACCGCGACCACCGGTCCGAATTACATCGCTGACTTCCGCCGCTTCTATGACATCCCGAACTTCCAGGCGCTTCAGGGAGGAACACTCTCGTTAAGCACCAATCAGGCCGAACGCGGGTTCGATGCTTCGGCTCAGGGACTCTCGCAAATCCTCGGCGTGCGCCCGCCGTCCGACGAAGGCGTGGGATTCTTCACCGTCACCAAGATCGGCGGCGGCAACAACGGTCTGATCGACGAATCGATGATGCAACGACGCGTGCGCCTGAGCATGAACGCCGACGTTCGCTGGGCCGCGAACCTCACCGCGCTTCAAGGTCGCCGGTTCATCGTTTATTCCATGCAGAAGGACGCGAACGGCAACCGCCGTGTGATCGAGCCGAAGGGCGCGACCGATCCCTCCGGCATGCTCTATTGGGAAGATGAAGTCATTCATCACATGTACCAGGCCGCGCACCGCCATAAGTACGAAGTGATCATCGAAGACACGATCACGCGCCAACGCGTTCAGCGCTGCATTTACACGAACCCTTGGGATTTCTGGGCGACGTTCTTCCGCGATTGCAATGAGGTAAACGAGACCTTCGAGAATGCGCCGGATCAGCTGGTCGCTCCCGTTCCAAGGATGCCGCTCCTCAAAGTGGATGGCGTGGGCTTGAGCCGCACGGACTCCGCGATCTCGGACGGCGACATCCTTAGCATGATCTCGTCCGATCTCTCGCTCATCACCAAGCACCGTTACAACCTGCAGATCGCGGCGAGCGTTCTTCGCTACGACGACCTGCGTACGGGAATGCAAACTCCCGCCGAAAGCTTGCGCGGCGGCTGGTGGCTCTTAAGCGTCGCCGTATTCCGCAACTCGCCCTCGCAAGGGACTGTCGGCGACCGCAGTCAATCGGGACTCCTCCCCGTGTACACGTTCGAGAAAGCGATTTGTAACCCCGGTACCGTACCCGCGGCCGAGATCGAAATCGCCCTCAAGGATATCTCGATTATCGATCGTAACAACTACGTCGCGTTTCAACTCCTGCCGCTGAAACAAGAGTCGCTGCGCTTCGTGGAGTCTGCGGACTCGCCTCCGACCGGCGCGTACTGCGCGGGCAAACAAGTGACTCCCGACTCGCCGCTCGAGATTTACTCGGCGTCCGACGTCGACGAGCGCGGCGTCCCGGTCGTGCAACTGGTCTCGCCCGCGTACATCGCCGCGATGAACCTTCGCAACGGATCTTCGCCCGTGGTGATCAGCCACAACAACTTCGAGGATCCGCGCCTGATCGCGCTCGACAACCAGTTGAAGACGAAGAGCGTTCACCAGTTCCACCTCGAGTACACGATGCGCCAGGCGGCCGAGAAAGCCGCCGAGGCCGTACGCCTTAGCGAAGAGCGCGAGAGCGGCTGGAACCAGTACGGACAACATTTAGGCCTTCAGCCGTTCGTGCTCGCTCAGGAGTCCGACTTCGTGCGCGCGTTCCCGAACGTGAATCCTCCCGGACTTCCGAAGCTGTTCGAAACCTTGAAATGCTTGGACGAAGACTTCTGGGCGGACGCCGTCCACCAGGCGACATGCACGCTCGATCCACAGATTCTGCATACGGCGAAGCTGCTCTGTTACACTGCGACCGTCGCGGCGGCCGACGGCTTACCTTGCGATCAACCGCTGGTCGACCTGCGCGTCGAGCAGAAGGTTCACGTTTACGGAATCTCGGAGGCGAACTATTCGAGCGGGTTCTCGACGAGCCTCACCATTAGCTCAAGCTTCAACCTGGGATCCTTTAACGGGTCCGACTTCGGGCACGCGTACACAGACTCGGCTTCCGTCGGCGCGAACGGCGGAGTCGGAATCTCGAAAGGCCCGTTCTCGCTCGGCGCCGAAGTGGGATTGAGCAAATCGTCGTCGGCCTTCAACGTGAACTTCACGCGCGAATGGAGCGATAACCAGGTCGGAGTCGGCGCGAGCACTACGCTCAACGTCGAGAACGCCGACATCAATTTGCGCCTCAAAGAGTACCGCTATTGCTACCGGGTCACGACGCGCCTGACGCAGAACAAGGGCTACTACCTCTGCACGGGCATTTTGAGCGAGCCGGTATGGCGTACCGAGCGTTATTTCACGATCTTCAACGCTGGCTTCAACGGCTCGATCCTGAACACGAACGACGAACGCAACCGCTGGCTGCTGCAGTTCCGCGGCGAGCGCACGTACTACCACTTGCTCGCGTCGCTCAACGCGAACTTCGCCCCGTTCAACTTGGACGGAAACGCGATCCTTCTGACCGATATGCTCAAGCGCACCTACCCCAAATTCGCGGAGCGCGCGGGCTGGGGCGACCCGTACGTGATGTCGACGCTCGCGCCGGGGCAGGACCGCTTCTCGCGCATCGAAGGCTCGATACGCGATATGCCGCTCATCGGATTCGACCCGTTCAACCAGTTCGGCAACACGACCTTGCGCGATCAAAACGACCCGACGTTGCGCGTGCATGACCACGACTCGAACTTCACCGGAAGATAACCATGAAGCTTCTTGGTCTCTTGATCTCGGCGATCCTCACTTTGGCGGCCCTCACCGGCTGCCCGGGCGGTCGTGAGTCTTTCAAGGACCAGACGAAGAAGCTTTCTCTCAACGGTCCTGTCGACGGCTCGGTTAAAAACCAAGAGTCGACATCGGACTGGAGCCTTCAGAATCTGCGTAGCCTCAACGTCACCGCGTGCTTCGTCGAGCAGGCGATGTTCCGCCCCGTGGGCGCGCACCAGTGGATCGTTGAGGGCACGGGCCTCGACTCGACCACCGCCTCCTCGGACGATCGTGGATGCGTGACATGGGAAGAGCGGGTGGGGTTCGAGCCGAGCGCGCAGCCGATTTACATTCCTCTCACGCGCTCGATCCGCCCCCGCGACGGGCAGTTCGCGCCGATCACGATCACCTTCGCGGTGAATCCGTGGAGCGGCATCAACGGCAGCGAGCGCGCCGTCATCGACCCGAACTCGGAAGACGTCCGCTTTCTCGCGAAGGCGGAGGAAGTGAGTCCGTCGCTCGCGGGGCACGGCCGCGAGGGCCGGCTCTCGGTTCAGCGCGTGAGCCACGCGCTTGTCATGCAGCCGAGTCCCTCGATGACCCTCAGATTTTATCCCGAGCTCAAGACGCGGAATATGGCCGGCGCCGAGCAGATTCTTGCGATCGAAGACGGTCGCGTGAGCGTGCGCGCGCAGCTCGCCTACCGCCCGACGCCGGGCGCGGCCCTCGAGCCGCTTCACGAGGAAGTCGCGGTGGAGAACGTGCGCTTCACGAACGGAGTCGTCGACCTGCAGCGCATGCCGGTCGCGCGCCTGCGCGAGATCGACAAGACCCGCGGCACGTATCACTTGATCTTGAGCGTGCGCCCGGTGCAAGGCCCGGCGGGACTGCGCCAATTCGAAGGCGTGCTTGACCTAGGCAATTGGACGTCGCTCTCCGGCGGAAGCGCGGCGAATACCGAGCAGCAGCCGAGCGTGGTTCCCGTGGCGCCCATCACGACCCGCCCGGCGGGACGCGGATTCTCCGTCGGCATTATCAGCGGAGCGACCTACGGTCCCCTTGACGAAAACACCGTATACCGACGCATTCAGATTTCGGCCCACGCGCCCGTCTATGGCATGTCGTTGGGAGAATCGCTCGAGGGCGAGAAATTTCTTATCAGCTCCGTCGACTCCACCGATGTGATCTACGAAAAGACCGTGGTGAACGGACAACTCGAGTGGCAGGACGCCGTTAAACACAACTACTACGCTTCGATGGCCGATCGTATCGTCCGTGACATTTGGATCACGCGCGTGAAGACCGGAGAGCGCGTGAAAAAGACCGTTTTTTTGAATCCGGGCGTGCGCTTCCTGATCGTGATCGTCGACGCCGACGGCGGAAATCT
>CAYPFC010000208.1:0-5355 GCA_964409815.1 uncultured Pseudobdellovibrionaceae bacterium | reverse complement strand
TGGAGCAGCGACGCAATCCACTTGTTGTTCGTCACGACCACGTACACGACGTGGGAGAGGGTGAGAGTTACGGTTAAACAGTGGTGGGCGGAGTGGAACGCAACTCCGGTTCAAATCGCGCCGACTCAAGTCGCAAAAAAACCGGAAACTCCTCCGCAACCCGCGTCGGTACCGGCACCACAGCCCGGTCAGACGACCGCGCAACCGGAACCGCAAGCGTCAAGCCGGAACGTCGAACTTCAAACCTCAAACCCGAAACCGGCGAAGCCGCAGGACACTGAGGCTCACAAAGCTCTCCGCAGCCAACCGCTGTTCCAGCAAACGGCGACGGGCAGCTCGCTGAAAGACGTTCAGGGCGTACGCGACGCCGTTCGCGCCAACAGCCTTCTAAAAGTCGCGAAGCCCGGTCGCGCCGGAACCTCGAAGCTCGCAAAATCCAAAGCGGGCGTGCCGACCGTCGACTGGAAGAAACTCAAAGTTACGAAGAAAATCCCGCGCCTCGACATCGGAACCGAGAACCTGATTTCGCGCCACGATTTCAAGGTCCAGAACCTCGGTTGGGGACTGCAGAAGCCCTCCGACCTCAAGCCCTTGCCATCGCCGCAGCCGGTGAGCGCGAAGGAGATCGCCCTGGTTGCGAAGCTCAAAGCCGACAAAGTTCTCGGCGCGAAGGGCCTGGTGGCAAATATGAAAACGGTGGGCCAGCCGGTGAGCCGCGAGGCCATCGATAAGATCCAGTACACGATCAACCCGACGGCCGAGAACAAACTCCTTCCGGTGAAGCCCCTCAGCGACGAGCATCTGAAAATGGTCGCGGCGCTGATTCTCTTCGAAAAGGGGAATCACTGCCACATGATCATGGGCTTGTTCAACCAACTCGCCAAGGCCGAGAAAACCAAGTCGGAAGCCAACTATCACTTGGGCGCATGCGCCGATCAGCTCGGCATGCACCAGGCGGCGTTCGATCGTCTCTCATACCTTGTGGCGACGGAGGACAAAGAGTTCGCGAAGGACGCGCTGAAGCTCCTCGCGAAAGACCTTCCGATCATCTACGAGCGCGATTTCTATAAAACGATGAACAAGGCCAAGGCGCCGAAGCAGCTCATCACCGATGAGTCGCGCGACGACGTCACGTATCGCTACGCCAAGGGCGCTTACCGCGCGGGCGATCATAAGGGCTCGATCGTCTACGCCGATCAGGTCAGCGAAAAGGCCGAGTTCCACGATGACGCTCGTTTCCTCTCGGCGATGAACAGCTTCGCGCTCGGCGACAAGGCTTCGGCGCTCAAAAAGCTCGAAACGCTGTGGCAGAATATCGAATCGCGCAAGATGCCGAACTCGAACATTCGCGCTCTCACGGCGGTGAACCTCGCCCGGATGTACTTCGCGCAGAAGAAATACGACAAGGCGCTCGAGCATTACATGCAGGTTCCGAAGGATCACTCGCTGTGGGTGGCCGCGCTCATCGAGCAGGGCTGGACTCAGCTCGCGATCGAGGACTACTCTGGCGCGATCGGAAACATGTACTCGCTGCACTCGCCGTACTTCAAAGCCGTCTATCAACCCGAGAGCTTCGTGGTGCGCACGATCGGTTACCTCAACATCTGCCAATACGGCGACGCTTATAAGACGCTCACTTGGCTCGAGAAGGACTACCGCGAATGGTTCGCGAAGACGGAAGAGTACTTGAACGGTCACAAGACGCCGGGCGAGCTCTACACGACCGTGAAGTCGTACATCCGCTCGAAGTCGGATACGAGCGTGGACGGCGTTCCGTACCAGATTTGGCGCGAGATGGCTCGTCGCAAAGACTTCCTGAACCTGCAAGCCGCTCTGAACGAGAAGCAGGACGAAGAGAAGCGCTACGAGGGCGTCAACGAGAAGATCAAATCGGAAAAAGCGGGCATCCGTAGCCGCGCCGAAGCCGCGAAACGCCGCTTCGACAGCTGGCGCACGCAGCTCGCGAAAGTGAAAGTCGACAAGTCCCTCACGGAGAAAGTTCCCGAGTTCAATGCGGGCCTAAAGCGCGAGAAAGAGCTGACCATGGGTTACCGCTTCCAGCTCGCGATCCTCGAGCAGAGCCGTCAGGGCTATCTCGACTTCCAGAAGACGAGCCAGGAAAAACTCAACACCGAGTCCGTGACTCTCATGACCAAAGCGGGAGAGACGCTGCTCAAGCGCGCGACCGCGATGCGCTCCGAAATGAGCCGTGTGCTTGAGAACAACGAATTCCTGCGCTACGAGGTTTTCTCGGGCTCGGGCGAGAACATCCGTTACCAAGTCGCCGGCGGCGAGGTTTCGGGTACCGTGAATCGCGTTCCGGCCCACGTCAGACCTACGAAAATGATGAACTGGAGCTTCGACGGTGAGTTCTGGGAAGATGAGATCGGCAGCTACCGCTCGTCGCTTCAGAACAACTGTCCGGCATCGGCGAACTCACCCTCGGATCGTCAAGAGGGTGACCACGCCCAACTCGAAAATGGAAATTAAAGGGAGATTCCTATGAAAACGCTAAAACTAACAACTCTGGCAACGATGATGGCGGTGGCGATGACCGCGTCGGCGAAAACCGACGTTCAGGGCGCGCTCACTCAGCTGAAGACAAACGAGGAGAACGCGAAGGCGAACCACAAGCAGTATGACGAGAACGCCGAGATCGCTTCGAAGAACATCGTCGAAGTGACGGCGGCCATCAAGCAGCTGCGCGAGCAGAAAGCCGCCCTGAAAGGAAACGCCGCGAATCTCCAAAAGAACCTGGCGATTCTGGATAAAATGAAGGAGCGTCTGCAGACGTTTTCGAAAGAAGAGCAGGCCGCGATGAAGAAAGAAGAAGCGCAAATCGCCCAGCTCCGCGCGACGCTCGAAAAGCTCGAGGCCAACAAGGCGAAACGTGAGCAGAACATCGAGACCTACACGCAAAAGATGGCCGAAGTCGAGAAAGAGAAAACCGATTGGGCCCAGCAGCGTGAGGCTTTCGCTTCGATCCAGAAAGAGCTCGACGGCAAGGAGCAAAAGGCCCTTTCCGAGCGCGAGAAGTGGATCGAAAAGCGCAAGGGCTATCGTGCCGAGAGCGCCAAGTGGGACAAAGAAGCCCAGATCGCCGAGCACCAGCGCGTGAAGTTCGACCGTTTGAAAGACTAAGCTCAGTTCATAAAAGCGAGCACATCGGAAGGACTGCGGAAACGCGGTCCTTTTTTCGTTCTTGAGAGCGGCATACACCCTGCAGAGCGGATCCTCGGACCCCGAATGACAGGAGTGTATTCGATGAAAAACCTCGCTCTCGCCCTTTTGGTGACAATTTCGAGCCATGCTTTCGCCAAAGAGATCGTTTTTCGTCCCGTCGAGCCGCTGAAGAGCGGCGAGTCCTTCCGTAACGAATGGGATTCGACGGGCCAATTCTGCTATAAAGTCGACGCCAAAACCGAGTGCGCCAAAATCGTTCAGCAGGGCGAAGTGAAGATCCGCGAAAAGGGCCGTTATAGCCTGGAGGCCGCGGACAAAGCCTTTATCGATCAGTTGACCTACCAAGCGCGGAAAGTTTCCGAAAACTATAATAAGCTCTATATCCGCTACCTCGCCCTCGAAGGCGGTGAGCGGTTCGTAGTCCATATGCATTTCAATTCGGGGCCGGGAAGCGAGACGCTTTTCGTTTTCGGCACCGTCGCCAACGTTCGCGGGTTCCAGATCGCGTCGGTGGATTCGTTCTCGTACTCGCCGAACGATCTGAGCGGTCGAATGATCCAGGGATTTTTGAATAATGGCGGCTACGCTGCGAATATGGCCAAGGAAACTATCCGCCAGATTGGCGAGAGGCTGATCGTCGCTGAGGAAATCTCAACGATGCTTCTCAACGGCGGAAACTCGCCGGCAACGATCCTGCAGATGCATCAAAAATAATGGCCCGGAGCCTGCAATTGGCTGCGAAGTCGACCGTATTAAAGGAGAAAACCGCCGTGAAACTCGTATTATTTGCATTGTTGGTGACATTTTCGACCCAGGCTTTCGCGGCATCCGTCGCGTACCGCCCGATCGAGCTCGTGAAACAAGACCCGAAGCGCGGCAATCGCGCCGAATGGGACCAGACGGGACGCTTT
Organism: uncultured Pseudobdellovibrionaceae bacterium; assembly: GCA_964409815.1. GTDB lineage: Bacteria > Bdellovibrionota > Bdellovibrionia > Bdellovibrionales > UBA1609 > JALHOQ01. Next base: position 1,261 of record CAYPFC010000208.1, on the reverse strand, counting down.
TGCTACAAATTCGCAGGGACGACCGAAACGTACTGCGCGGCCATTATCCAGCTCGGCGAAGTCAAAGTTCGCGAGAACGGCGCGTTTTCCAATGATCCGAAAGACCAGGCGTACATTTCCCAGTTGAGTCCTCAGGCTCTCGCGGCCGCTTCGAAATTCGACAAGCTTTACGTGCGCTACATCGGCCTGGAAGACGGAGAGCGTTTCGTGGCTCATATGTTCACCGGCAAGCAAACGCTCTTCGCGTTCGGCCAGCTGGTCATGGGTCATCGCTTCATCGGCTTCATGGAGTCGTTTTCGTATTCACCGGATGATTTCAACGGCATGTTGCTGAACGGGCTTATCCAGGCCGGCGCGGACCCCGCCGGGGTCCAAAAGATCATCGCGGATACGGCCGCCGATCTGATCGTCGCGGAAGAGATCGCGGCCATTCACATGAATATGAAGAACGAAGGCGTGAACGTCGGCAACCAGCGCTAGCTTAAATTCGGGATGGCTTTGCCCTCGGCGCGCGAGGCCACCATGTCTCCCCAAAATTGAAGGGAATAGAGCTCGAAGTACTTCCCGCGCTTTTCCAAAAGCTCCCGGTGGCGCCCGACTTCAACGATCTCTCCCTTATCCAAGACCACAATCAGATCGCAGTGAAGGATCGTCGACAACCGGTGGGCGATGATCACGCTCGTGCGTCCCCGCGTAACGACCTCGGTGGCCTTCTGGATCTGCTTTTCGCTGACCGAGTCGATGTTCGCGGTCGCCTCGTCCAAAATCAAAACATCGGGATCGAAGGCGAGCACGCGCGCGAACGCGAGCAGTTGTCTCTCGCCCGCGCTTAAGTTCGAGCCGCGCTCCTGAATGCGCCCGTCAAGGCCGCCATGCTTACGGAGAATGTCGTGGCATTGCGCCTGTTCGGCGGCCCAAGCCGCGCGCTCGCGTGAAATCTTCGGGTCGTGCAGGGTGATGTTCGAGAGCAAAGTGCCGCTGAATACAAAGCCCTCCTGCTGAACGACGCCGAAACGCGGGCGTAGCGCCTGCGGCGCGATTTCCTTCAGCGAAACGCCATCGATGAGGATGTCTCCCTCGTTGAAGTCGTAGAATTTCTGCAGCAGCGAGATCGTCGAGGTCTTCCCGCTCCCGGTGCGGCCGACCAGGGCCACGGATTGTCCGGGCTCAATGGATAGATTGATGTTCTTCAGCACGTATGGCGAGGCCTCGGCGTAGCGGAAGCTCAGGTTCTTGATTTCGATCCGGCCTTCGAGGCGCG
>CAYPFC010000207.1:0-5359 GCA_964409815.1 uncultured Pseudobdellovibrionaceae bacterium | reverse complement strand
GAGGGCGATCTGATCCGCTTGATCGAAGAGAAAGCAAAGAGCAAGATCTTCCTCTCGGTGCTCGGGTTCGGCTCGGGCAACTACAAGGACTCGACGATGGAAAAGCTGGCCGACAAAGGCAACGGCAATTACGCCTACATCGACAGCGCCGCGGAAGCGAAAAAGGCGCTCGTCGAGCAAATGGGCGGAACGCTCGTCACGATCGCGAAGGACGTGAAGATCCAAGTCGAGTTCAATCCCAAGTACGTCGCGGCCTATCGCCTGATCGGATACGAGAACCGCACGCTCAGGAAAGAGGACTTCAACGATGACACGAAGGACGCGGGCGAGATCGGAGCGGGCCACACCGTCACCGCGCTTTACGAGATCATTCCGGCGGGCGGAGAAGTCCCCGGCTCGTCCGTCGATGCCCTGAAATACCAGCAGAAAGCTGGCGCGAAACCCACGCCCGCCCCGCTCGAGAACGATTCGAAAGAGCTCCTCACGGTGAAACTGCGCTACAAGCAGCCCGAAGGCGACAAGAGCACGCTCATGGAAGTTCCGGTGAACGCCGAGCCGAACCTCGAGAAGCCGTCCTCGGCGGACATGCACATGGCCGCGGCCGTCGCGGAGTTCGGAATGCTCCTCAGGGACTCGAAATGGAAAGGCGACGCGAGCTTCAAGTCGGTCAAGACGTCGGCGGAAAAGGCGATCTCGGGACCGCGCAAGAACGATCCCTACCGCAAAGAATTTCTAGAGCTTGTCAAAAAAACCGAAGAGCTTAAGAAGGCCTCAAAGAAGTAATTCCCAGCGCCCCCCGGATCTCGGTCACGCTCAAGTGACCGAGATCTCTCTTCACTGAATCGCACACCGCCAGCACGGACTTATCGAGCTCTTTCTTCACGCGGCCGAGCATCTTCGGCTCCGCGACCAACAGGATTTCTTCAAATCGCGCCGTAGCCTTCGCCTTCCTCAGGTATTCGGCGATGCGCTTGGCGAACGCGATGGCGGCGTCTTCATGGGGATTTTTGTCCCGTGTTTTGGCATGAACGCCTTTGAAGCTCGCAAAACGGCTGCGGTCGATACCCGGCTTACCAGGCGTCATCTCGCGATTCTTCGCCCGTCCAAGCTCATTGTGAAGTTCGGTAACGCGGCGAAACGGGCGTTCGCGGAAGATCTTCGCATCGACGCGGGTAATGACGGCAATCCAACGATTCGGCATAATCCACCTCACTCTAATCTCGTTGGAGCACATTCCATTCCGCGGACTAACGTCACACAGTGTGAAACCACGTAAAACTCCGATGGAGGGCTTTTATGCCCGGATCTTGCAACTAGGGCCTCCCATTGAGGAGGTTCTCATGGCTCGAGGAAGCAAAGCTAAATACACGTCGAAACAAAAGCGTCAGGCGCAGCACATCGAACAGAGCGCCAAGCGCCGCGGAAAATCCGCGAAAACCGCCCAGCGGATCGCGTGGGCGACGGTCAATAAGGAAACCGGAGGCGCCGGCCGCAAGGTAAGCGACACTTCGCCCTCGAAAAAAGGCGGCCGCAAAGGCGGCAAAGCGCGCGCGAAGAAATAGACCGGGACTGGACTTAAAAGGTAACTACCGCATATCCGCACTTCCGCCGGCACCTGGAAGAGGTCTTCAACGAACGCCAAAGCGCTTGATCTGAGTCAAACCGAAGATCGTGAGCTTGTGCTCCAGGGCGGCCTGGCGCAAGAATCTGCGGCTACTCTCGGAATCCATTCGCACATTGATGTTCACGCGACGGATGTCGCTCAGCGAATTCACCGCGACCAAAAGAAACTTTTTTCCCACGCGAACGATCGCCGGTCCTCCGGAGTCGCCTTCGCATAAAGCGCCGCCATCCTTGGCGACGGAAAGAAGATGATCCTCGTCCATTCCTATAACCTTTGTGAAGCCGACGTGCATGGCGCCGGGAGCACCGCCCTTCTTCGTGCAGCCGAAGCCCGCGACGGCGATCGGCTCGCCGTGCTTCACGCCGCCGCCGATTTCCATTCCGCGCGCGCCGGTTATATCACGATCGGTGATCGCCAGCGAAAGATCGTGACTCGCGCTTCGCACGTACCGCACGCGATATTGCTCTCCGCCGAAAGTGAAGTGCGGCGATTCGCTCGTCGCGCAGTGGGCGGCCGAGAGCACCGCGCGAGGGCCGATGATCGTGCCCGTGCAAACCTTTTCTCCGGCTTGAAGCTTCACGATCTCGGGAAAATCTCCCGAGGCTCGGCCGCCGATGACGGCGTGCGAGCGCGCGCTGAGGAACGCCACGAAAACGGTAAGTAGAATGTGCATGGAATAAAGCCTATTTGGGAACGCGAGACTTGAACAGTCCGGGAAGACCGACGTGTTTAGTTCTTTTCGCTCTCGGCCGCTTCGGCTTCCAGGTCTTCTCCCGGAACGTCCATCACCGCCGGAGTCGAGGGCGACGGAAGGTCGTCGTCGACCGGCTCAGCCTTGGGAGGCGCGATCGAGGATTTATCGCGCGCGGGCTTCTTGATCAGCTCGGTCTTCATCGCCTCGGCTTCCTCGAGTGAAAACGAAATCTCAGCCGAGAGCGGGAACGCGCCCGCGACCGTTTTGTCGACGTCATTCTTCGAGAGCTCCGGAAAGCGCTCGTAAAGATTGATGGCTTCTGAGCGAACGATCGCCAGATTGCGAATCCAGAAATTATCCGATGCGCCTTTTTTTGCGGCCGCGCCGACGGCCGACTTGAAATCGAGCTTGCGAACATGCTGAAAGGCTTTGTCCTTCGCGCCGACCTGAAAGGTTCCCGCCAGAATCGTCGGCCACGGCTGCGCGCTGAGCCTTTTGAAAATCGCTGGTATCTCTTTCGCGGGCTTCTTGGGCTTCGCCGGCAGGTGCACGGACGCGAGAACAAACATGCGCTTCTTCGTCTTGTGGAAGAAGGTCGCGAAGTACGGCGCCGAAGGATCGATTTTCTTACCCTCGGTTCGAATCACTTGAGGCGCGGACGTGCAGGTCTCGCGGATCTCGCCGCTCTTTTCGACGAACCCCACGCGAGTTTCTTTCCAAAGAAACGCGTGCTGGCCGCGCTCCCCGCTCTCGGACTTAAACCATGCCTTGCAGATCTTTTCATTCAAGCGGCGGCTCACGAGCTCGCTAATCACCGTCAGCGACGTCTCTCCGCTCTTCGAGAATTCCACGCCTTGAAGCGCGACTATATCGCCTTCGGCCAAGATGTTCGCCACGCGATCGTACTCGAAGCGCTCGGTTCCGACTTTGCTCACGTTCCAGGAGATCACTTTCAATCCGTCGTCGCCCGTGGACGCGAGCGCGTGCTCATCGGCCTTGTCTTCGAGCTTCTGCTCGGCGGTGGCTTGCAACGCATCGCCCGCTTCCGCGCGTGAAACGAATTCCCGTCCCTCTAAGGCGCCTTTGTGACAGTGATAACCGGAAGTGATGGGATCCTCGTGGCATCCGAGGTCGTCGAGCTCGCCGTCATGGGCCCACGCGAGAAGCGCGTAAACCGCGAGGAGTGACGTTAAAATGAATGGGAGCAGCTGACGCATGGATTACGTATCGGAACTGCCGCGCGGGCACTCAATATAATCGTGGGACGCTCTGGCTGGACGAAGGGGCAGAATATCCCATCGAGACGACGAGCAACAATGTGCTGCGTCCCCGTTTTGGTACACCACTTGCTGATTTTTGAATTCAACAAAGGAGGCTCACGTGAACGAATCCACCCTTGCTAGACAAGAGTCCGAACCGCAGTCAAACGCGATCTATTTCCCCTATGACATTTCCTTTGCTGACTGCGAGTCGTCTCCGGCGACCATCGCCAAGATCGAAGAACACCTGGTTAAACTCGAGCGGTACTATGACCGCATAACGGACTGCAAAGTGTTCGTGCGCATCCCGCACCGACACGGCGGTCTTCGCTTTTTCCACGTGCATATTCAGCTTGATGTCCCCGGAAAACGTCTGGCGGTGAGCCGCGAGCCCGAAGCCACGGATGACAATACGGACATCCAGCAGGCGATCAAAATCGCATTCGATCGAATCACTCACCAGTTGGTGGAGTTCACGAAGGCGCGCAATCAGTCGTCACGAAACGGAAGAGCCCATTAGAAAACGATGGCTTTGAGCCCGGTCCAAACGGTTACGTTGCGATCGAGGAAAACGTTCCCGGCCATCCAGCCGGGCGTTTTCCCTTCGACGCCCACGTAAGGCATCACGACCTCATTGTATTCGTATCCCAGTTTTACCGAGCCGGCGGCGAGCATTTCGCCGCTGGAGGCGAGCACGCGCTGGGCGCGCGGTTGATTCCAGGCCGTGAGCGACGTCGTCAAATTCCATTTCTCGCGAAGCGGGTGCTCGTACCACTCGAGCGTCACGCCGGGAAAGTACGCTTCGTTATTAAACCCGTTGTGTAAGACGAAGCGGAATTTCTCGGCGCCCGCTTTCATCATCAGATTCGCGTCGACCGTGTATCCAAACGAAGTGATAAAGTGGCTCAAGCGCGCGTTCCAGGCCCAATCCCGCCACCGGAACTCTTTAAAGCCGTACAGCATGGGGTCGACGAAGTTCAGCGCTGAGAGAACCCATTGTCGCTCGAGGAACGTCTTCTCTCTCCCGTCTAAGTCCGAATACTTGATATAGCGATCGATGCCGACGCCCGAAGGATGAACGCCACGCGCGGTGTACGGCTCGTCGGGACGAAACAGGTCGTACGCCCAAGCCGTGCAATCGAGCCCGGTGAAGTCGCGTTTTCCGACGTTGCCCCAGTCATCCTCATTCTGCTCGTCGGTCGACGCGTCGGCTTCCTTGCTTCCGCAGGTCTTCAAGTAAAACAAAACGTTGAAGTTGTTCAGATAGAGAAGAAGCGTGTCGTAGGTATCGGCGCCGTCAAAGAAGTGCTTGCGCTCGATCAGAAGGTTTTGCGCGATCTGCGACTCCATTCCCGCGGCGCTCATGCGAACGTGCTCGGCCGGGTGATCGCGCTTGAAGCGCACCAGGTCGTCGTCGGTCACGTGGCTCACCGCGATCGTGCTCGCGCCAAAGGGAAAGCGGTTCACGTCGTTGTAGCTCGCGATGCCCCGGCGGGACATCGTCGCCCGGTGCCACTCCTCGTGCAGCCACGACGAGCCGAGCGGCACCCACGTGGTCAATACGTCGAACGCGACGATCCCCCAGATCCGCGCGCGTTGCTCTTCGAGCCGCGGTCCGCCGATCAGCCGATGGGCCGTTTGGTAGAATCCCGTCGAAACTTCGATCGACTGGCGCATGCTCGGGAATACGTAGCCCTCGTCCAATAAGTTAAAGGGCGCATCGACGACGGGAAGATCGAGAGGAACCTGATCCTCGGCGAAAGCGGCAACCGAAAATGTCGA
>CAYPFC010000206.1:0-5386 GCA_964409815.1 uncultured Pseudobdellovibrionaceae bacterium | reverse complement strand
CCAGGTGACTCGATCGCATCGTGTCAGGGTCCAGCTCCATGACTTACCTCCTACGTTGTATTTCAAAATCTTTTATTGCGTTTCACAATATAAATAGTTGTGTTTTACAGATTCTCGACTGAGGTAGGGGTGACGTATAATTATGTATCTATAGGATTTGTTGACCACGCACACGGACACCACACCTTTTTTAAAATCGACTTGCGCTTATAACTATAAGTGATAGTATTAAATGGTTGATTTCACGTAATATTCGCTGAAGTATTTAAGCTGGAAACAAGGTAATCGGAGATCTGTACTGTTTGACTCATGGCATATAAATATATTTTATATATCTATTTTCACACTCGCGAGATTGCTGCAGCATGACGAAAAAGAAGACCAAAATCACTTACGCCCTCAACAAGAATAAGTATCTGCTCGACGCCGAGAGCGATCGACTCGACTACATTTTGAATTCATTCAAATCCAAGGACCCACGGAATTGCACGCTCCTCTGGCTTCTCTTTCACACCGGGGGTCGAGCCCAAGAAATTCTGAATCTTCGATCGGAAGATTTGAATCCCGAAGAAAAGTCCGTCTTTATCCGCGGCCTGAAAGGCAGCAACGATCGAGAGATTCCGCTCCCACCTTGGCTTTATCAGCGAGTCGAGGCCGAAGCCGCGCGCGCTCAGAATTCGATTCTCTTCCCCATCACCTACGCGCGCCTTCGCCAAGTCTGGGAGCTCTATCGCCCCGTCCACAAGAAGCTCCACGCCCTCCGGCACACCTTCGCGATTCGCTTGTACAAGAAGACCAAGGACCTGCGGCTGATTCAGGTGGCCCTTGGTCATAGAAACATCACCAATACGATGATCTACGCGGATTACGTCTACTCCCAGCAAGAGCTGAGAAAACTCATTCTCTAACGACGAGGGCGGCTTCCCTGAGTCGACGTCGCCGCGTCCTCGCACTCGCCCGCGGCTTCCTTCAAGCGCCGCTTTTCTTCTTTGCGGGCGATGTACTCGTCGGCCATCGTCTGCAGCGCTGCTTTGGTCTCTTCGGGCATCGAGCGCAGCACCGCGCGCGCTTCTCGCTTTAGAGCGGCGGGGACTTCGTCGCTCTTCAAATTTTCATTCACGAACACGTAACCAAGCGCCGTGCTGCTCGAGTCGAGCTCTTGACCCGAGCGCAGGAGCGCCACCGCCAACGGGAAGCGGATCTGGATGTTATCCTCATCCTTCACCGAATGCTTAACTTCGCTGAGGATATCCTCGTCGGTCAACGTGAGCTGGGCGAGAATTCCCGCCGCTCGGATACTCGGACCTTCGTCTTCGGCCTTATAGTTGTCCAACAGCTGCACGACCAAATTGAGCAAGGGGCGCGGCAGGTCCGTATCGGTGAATCGCGTTTTGCCCGCGCTCATCACCCGCTCCATCATCGCGATAGCGTCCATAGGATCTTCGGGATTCGCGTGGGTCGCCACGAAATTGAATTGCTCCGCGGTCATCTCCGTTTCGAAACGGTAGCCTAAGGCCCAGAGCTGAGCGATTCGTTGCTCGTCCGCCGGGCGCTGACGCGTGATGTACTGTTGTACGTACTTGTTCAGCACTTTGCTCGTGAAGAGATCGGCACCCGCGCTGCCCACTAGCGCCTGTAGAATCTCGAGGTTTTGCGTATGGGTGTAACGCTCAAGCATGAGCTCGTAGGTTTCTTCGGCCTGCGCCTCGGCGAATGCGTCTCTCGCCGCTAGGTGCCCTTGATAGAAAAGATCCGGGAACTCACGTCGAACCGATTTACTCAAGCGAAGGCCCGCGCGCTCCATCTCGGCAGCCACGGTTTCGTAATACTGGGCGACCTCGAGTCGTCTTTCGTTGCGCAAGATCGTGAACAACGTTTCCCATTTGTCGTAGTCCTCGCTCAGATTCGAAAGGAAAGCGGGAGTGTTCGCGACGAACGCGTGGCGAATTCTCTCAAGCATTTCTTTTTGCGAGAGCTTACGGCCGGGCTCGACCGGAGCGCTGCCGTTTATCAAGGACGAGCGCACGACCGGAAGTCCTGCGGCCGTTGCCTGAGCGGCGTTGTACAGTCGACCGTTCGCATGCGTCGCTGGAGAGTCATAACCCGAATTGCCCACGACTCGATCCAGGTAGGTCGTGCGAATCCAGGCGTCGGTAAAATTCGTTCTAACCGCGGTGAATCCACGAATTCTTAGCGAAATGCGCTGACTCTGCGGCGGATAATGATTCTGAGACGTATGAAAGCTCTCGTGCGCGATCACCAATTGCGTGACTCCCAAGTAAGGCAGCGAGGCCGCGAATCCCTGGATGATCATGTCGATTTGGTCGGGCGAGACATTCACTCCGGTCATGTCACGCAGATAAAATGTCGGTATACCGTTCACTTCAAGAAAATTTCCTGAAACGTACCCTATCTCGAGATCGGGGTTTGATTCCTCGTATAGATAATAATCGCGCTCCATCGGGCTGTACGGATAAGCCCACGAGCTCCCCGTCGAGCAATCGTTCGCAGCGCAGCTGCGAAATACCGCCAAATGTGGCGGCGCCTCCTTCACGATAAGCTTTCGGTCGGGAATTTCGACCGTGATGTTCGACTTTTCTTCCGTGTGCGCCGAGCGCGCTTGCGACTTCAACATCGCGAAGAGGTTCGACGGAAGCTTCGAAGCACCCTCTCTATCCTCGAGGAATCCGGGAAGATCCTTCCCGTCCTCCGTGATCCAAGTGATGTCGGCCTCGTCCCATTCTTTGGAGTCGAATTGCCTTTTGGAAAATAGCTCCAGTAAGCTCACGACGTGAATGATCTCTTGCTCCCGGGCGATGGTTTCATCGAGTAGCTTGAGCGCGACTGCCTTGGTTAAATCCGCACGCGCGATCCCGAAGCGCTCGGAATCGAAGCTCTCTCGCAGTTGCGCGTCCTTGACTCCTTTGAATGCTTCCTTCAATGAACGAACTCGATCGGCCAGATTTTTCTGACCGAGGATTTGTCGACGGGAATCCGTCGGGAAGACTTGACCAAGGCCGGTTATCACTCCCATCGAGCTTCCACGGGCCGCCGCTTCGATCAGTTCGCCGAGCCGCGCCTCGATTCGGCGCTCGGCTTCTTCGGCGTTCTCTTTCGCGACGGATGCGTATTCATTGTTGTAGTAGGCGCCCAACGTTTTCAGAAAATCCGCGCTCGTCGCGAGCCCCGAGCGCGTTTCAGTTCGAACGGTATAAAACTGAAAGGTCATCGGCAAAGGTCGCGCCTGAGCGAGCGCCATGTAACGCGAATCCGAACGAACGGAGGCCATCAATCCAGCGATTTGATTAACCATGCCGCCTCGCTGAACAAGCATCTGGACCGTATATTGTGAGCGCGAGCTCGAAAGCGAAGGCATTTCGCGCAAGATTTGCTCGGCGAAACGAGTTTGCGCGGCCTGCGTGCTTAAATCCGGCGGCAGGATCATCTGCGCGCGGGCGGAACCCAGCGCGAGCAGGAAAGCCAGGGAAGCGAGCGTGAGGTGGCGAATCGTGTGAATCATAATTTACTCCTAACCAGCTTTCGCAACTCGAGTTTCACAATACTTCGACATGATCTTCTTCAAAGCGCTCTTCACGTTCGTCGACCGGGCGGACGCGCGACGAAGCTCCAGCGTTTCACGATCGCGGTCGGAATTGAGGAATGAGAAATCAAATCCGATCGAATTCAGCTTCACGAAAGCCTCGAGCTGAGACTCGGGAGCGATCAGAAGCGAGCGCAGGTACGTCTGAAAGCGCCCCGACTTTTGATAAGGCTCGGGATTCGCGAGAATGATCTTCCACGCCAGAGTCGAAGCCGGCCAACGACGTAGAATCCCGATCGTGTATTCGATAGCCAGCGCACGAGATTTCCCGTCCTCGGCGGTGAAAAGGTCCGATGCCTTCAAGTGACCTTCGAAGAAGAAATGCGGATGAGATTCGGCCAGTTTTTCGTTCATGACGATGCCGTGCTTTGCGAGTTCGCGCGCGATGTTCGCGTAATAGCGTTCAAGGGTGGTTGAGCGCGGATTTTGGAACAAGCTCACGAGAATCTTCAACTCTTCGAGATCGAGACCGTAGCGTTCGACAATTCGGAAAGCCGCGGTTTCGCGCATGCCGTAAGAGATTCCGTTCACTTGGTACCCGGCCTCTTTCACTTCAGCGACCGCCGCCTTAAGCGCTTCGCGTGAAGAGGCCATGGCCTCCGGGCTCAAGAGGTCGAGCACCAGTAGTGTGGCTTCTTGCTTATCGAGCGTAATTCCCTCGAGAGAGATTTCTTGCGCTTTGACCTTACTCGTCTCAGAGCGCACCTCGTCTAAGCGGAGCTCCGTCTCGTTCACCGCGAATGACTGGGGATTCGCTTCAGGCGAATCGTAAGACCAATCCGTCGCAATCGCGCGGGACTTCATTAATCCGTGACGCAGACTATGATCGATATAAGCGTTGGTAAAGCTCGCATCCTGATCCATGACCGAAGTTAGCGCGTCGGAAATCGTCTTATAATTCATGTTGGCTTCCATACGGTCGGTGCTCGGCAAGACGACGGCGCTCATACCGAGACCGGGTAGCTCTTTGACCAGCGCCGCAAGCGCAAGCTTTACCGTTCGCGCCGAAAGTCGCGGCCCCGCGAAATCGTGCAAGTAATAGACGGCATGGCTGCCGCCCCGGCCGTGCGAAACACTCAGTTTGGTGCCCGAGATATAGCCGCGCAACCCGCCATTGGTGTCATAAAGAAAGAATGTGTACTCCGCCGGCAAAAGCGCGATCGGACAAGACGAGGATGTCGAGCAATCGCTGCCGACAACGCCCCGAAAGACCGCGAGCGATCCCGGAACCTCACGGAGGATCAATTCCTCCTCCACGACCTCCGCCTCTTGCTTTACTTTCGTAAAGAAGCGATTCTCCGCCGCGTTTCTGAAGCTAAACTCCATCGCGGCCACGGCCTCGACGTCTCCGCTGAGCTCGCCTAAGCGGTTCAGGATCACGGCAGCGGTCAGAGTCTTAAGATTTGCCTTCTCTTTCACGAAGGAGGCCATGACCGCATCCCAGATTTTATCCTCGGCCTTCAAGTAGTCCTCGACGATTCCGATCAAGCCGTCGTATCCGCGCTGGTCGGCAGGGATATCATGCTCCGCATAGCGAAAACGGATCCGTAGGTCGCTCGCCAAAAGCGGATTCTTCTTTAAGAGCGCGACTTTCTCTTCGATAGTGGACGCGCGGAACACGAGCTTTTTGATCGCATCGGCTTGTAGAGTCGCCAAGCCCGTAATGATCGAACGCCCGTCATGGCGCGCCCAAATTTCAATCGCTTGCTTAAGCTCCGCCGGTCGCAACCGGCTTGTCCCGCCTGCGGCGCGAGCTCGAGCAATGGCCTCTTCGGAAAGCACAAA
>CAYPFC010000205.1:0-5459 GCA_964409815.1 uncultured Pseudobdellovibrionaceae bacterium | reverse complement strand
TTAACCGTACCGTCGAGCTTGATCGTTCCGCCCTCGGGATTCGTAAAGGTGCACGCGTTGAAAGCGAGCGTGCCGGCGCCGTTGGTCAGTGAAGCGTCGATCTGGGTGAGCGAGATCGAGGCGTTCGTCGACGCCGTACCGGTGAAGGTGATCGAACCGCCGGTTTCGCACGCGAGGGTTTTCGTGAGCGAGGCCGTCGTGCCGTCGAAGCTGAAATTTCCGTTGCCGAGGCCTTGAAGGTTCGTGATCAGTTTCACGAAAAACGCGCTCGCGGTCTGCGCGATCTTGGCGATCTCGGCGATCTTAAGCGAAGGCGTATTGTTACCGGTGTTTTCGTTTTGATTCTGGTTTTGGTTGTTGTTTTGTTGCTCGCCCAGGCCGCCGACCGAGGCGGCATCGGCTTTCGAGAGTTTGGGGCCTGCGGACGAAAATCCTTTCGAGCAACCGATGCCCGAGAAGAGCATTCCTACCGTTACGATCATGATGTTCAAGCGCATTTCGACCCCCTCGTGAACTCGTGAAAGTTGCAACAGAGGGGCCGCAAACTGGGTGGCGCGCCGCGATGTAAATCATTAAAATCACTTACAAATCTCACATCGAAACGATCGGGCGATTAGCTGATCTTTAAACACTCAGTGTTGAGAATATACAGTCTCCGGGATCACGGTTACCTTCGCCTCACTTTGATCCGGGGGGAACAAATGAAATTCGCAATCGTGTTTTTGCTCGCGCTCGCGAGCGCCTCGTCTTTTGCCGACCAGTTTCAGACCGTGAGTCTCAAGAAAGAATACAAGGGCTACGCTATCGACGTTTCGTATCCGGAATTTTTCTCGAATTCGATTCCGGCATACCGACAAATCAACGCTCTGATTTACCAGATCATCGTTACCGAGGGCGGCTGCGGAATCGAGGACAACGAAGAAGCGCAGATCGCCTACGACTACTACGGCCGTGGGCGCGTGATCGCGCTGAACTCGCGCTACGTGGGCGTGGAAGTGTTCGCGTCCGATTACTGCGGAGGCGCGCACCCCAACCATTACACATATTTCCTTACGTTCGACTCGAACAACGGAAAATACCTCGATATCTACCGCGAGCTTGGCTTCAAGCGCTGGGACGAGCGCGATTACGATTGGGAGAAACAGCGCGAGCGCAGACGCGAGCTTTCCTCCCTGATCGTCGACCTCATCCCGCAAGAGGCGAAAGAGTGCATGCTTGCCACGACTCGCGACGAGCGCATCGAAGAGCTCACCGACACCTTCTATCCGTATCCGGCCGGCCTCGCGAAGGGGAAGACGATCGTGATCTCGACTTCCGTCCCGCACGCGATGAAGCCCTGCGAGTTCAGCCTTCGCCTAAGCTATGAGCAGCTCAAAGCATTAATTACGCCGGGAAGCTTCTTAGAAGAGTGGCTTCAATAGACCAAGGTCCGGACCCCGCCACTCGTCCGGTGATTCTCTTTGTAGGACCGGCTGGGCCTTTTTTATGATGGTACCTGATTCCCGAAGGAGATCAGATGGCCGTCGTTTCCGTAATTAATCAAAAAGGTGGCGTGGCGAAAACCACGACCGCACTCAATGTGGCCGCGAGCTGGGCCAAGCAGGGCAAACGCGTGCTCCTGATCGATCTCGATCCGCAATCGTCGGCGACGCGCGCGATTTTCGCCGATCGCGATTTCGAAAAGACCATTTACGACGTCGTGATGGGGCAAGCCTCGCTCGAGGACGTGATCGTCTCTTCGCAAAGCTTCGACATCGACGTAGTGCCCGCCGAGATCATGCTTTCCGGTATCGACATGCAGCTCGCGGCTCACTTTGGCCGCGAGCAGATATTGCGGCGCAAGCTCGAAGGCATCCATCACCATTATGACACGATTCTGATCGATTGCTCTCCCTCGCTCGGCCTGATGACGATCAACGCTTTGCTCGCGTCCGACGACATCATCATTCCGATTTGCCCCGAGTACTTCTCGATGAAGGGAATCGATCTCATTCTCGAAACGCTCCAGAACATCCGCACCGGCCTCGGTTACGTGGTCGGCGTTCGAGGCATCGTGATTACGCGCTACCGCGACCGGCGCGTGGCGAAGGAAGTCATTCAACAGGTGCGCGAGAAGTACGCGCTTCGCGTGTACGACAACTACATCCCGGACAGCATCGCGGTCGAAGAGGCGCACCACCGGCATTCTCCCGTGCACAAATATGCGCCCAGCAGCCCGGCCAGCAAAGCCTACATTCAACTCGCGCAGGAGCTCGACGTATGAGCAAGAGCAACCCATTATTCGTCGACTCGACCAAGTTCCACGGCGATTTGATCGCGACTCAGATTGAGCTTCGCAACGTCATGATCTACGAGGACGAAGCTCTTTTCGTGCTCATTACCAACCACCAGGGCGACACGAAGCGCTTGCAGATGCGCTCGCTCAACGAGCGCAGCTTTGAGGCGAAGATTCATTTGAACCACCAGACTCTAATCACCTACCGTTTCATTATCGAGAAGAGCGGAAAGAACTTCCTCTATTCGACCGCGTATAAGGGCCGCGCCCGTTACGCGATTATCGAGGAATGGCAGCCCACCGAAGAGAATTTCTCGGAGCTTCCGCTGGAGCCCGCGACGGGCGCCGCCCTGAACACCGCCGGCCACTTGAATTCGACGTGGCCGCGCGAGCAGGCGATGGGGATCCGCAACCTCATCGATAAATGGGGTTTCTAGGCTTAGCCTTCGCGTCCTAAGAGCTCGGGGTCGTTCGCGAGCATCTGCTTGATTTCCGACATGGCGTAGGGGTCTTCACCGAGCGGCAAGTAGCACGCATAGTGTTTATCGATGCGCACGCGTGTCAGCTTACACATCGCTTTCGATTGCCACGGGCGAGGCGATGAGCCGACCGCCCAATAGTGATTCAGAACGTACGGCGTATCTTCTTGAATGGACTGGATCGCGGCTTTCATCACGGTCGGATAAACCCACCAATCCTGGGCCTTTGAGGTCGGCATCTTCTTGGCATTGGGATCCGATCTTAAAACGTTCGCCCAGCTGTACCATTTCCACTGGTAAATCACTTCGCAAACGGTGTCGTTTCCGGCCGCGCGGCTTTTCAGACGGTTCATCACCGACCGTCCCGCGAGCATCATGCCGTCATACGATTCGCCGCGTGCCTCATACCAGAGGTTGCAAGCCATGCACTTCAATTCGTCGGTGTCCGTGGTGCGACAGTTCTTGCCCGAGTACTTGCCGACCATTTCCTCGATCAGTTCTTCGGGAATTTCGCCGGGGAGCTCGTGCAATCCCATTTCTTGCCAGGGGATTTCATTCTCTTCGATCTTGCCACCCATTTCCTTAATGCGTTTGCGCGCAAGCTTTTCAAAGAGTCGCGCGGCCTCCGTGCGCGATGTTTCGAAGCCGGGAATGTTGTAGAGCGCGGCCATCTTTTTATAATGTTCGTCACGCTTCGCTTGCTCGGCGGCCTTCGCAGCGGCCGCGGCTTCGAGGCGTTTATGCGAGTCTTCCTTCAGGCGCTCGACCGCGACGAGTACGCGCTCATCGCCTTGGGCGACCTGCGCGCGCGCGGTTTCCACGCGCGCGTCGGCGGCGGCGAGTTCGGACTGCGCTTGCTTGAGGGCCGCCTCGGCGGCGGGAAAGGCGCCTTCGGCCTTCGCGATTTCTTGGAGGATCGACGCGATCTTATCGCGCGCCTCCGCGATCGCGGTCGCGCCGTTGGGATCGTTTTTCTCGATTTGAATCTTCAAGATTAGCTCGGCGGAGACAAGTCGCGCCTGATGGTACTCGAGCTTCGCCTTCGCGGCCGCGACGTCGAGCTCCGCGGCGGTGACTTTCAAGGGCTCGATCAGAGCAAGCTGCTCGGCAACGAAGAGCGCGTTGAACGTCGTCAGTGCCGTGCGGTGGGCGGCGGTCTCAAGGTGCGTTTCGATGCGGCTGTCCGAATGAAATACGGGCGCCACGATAGCCATTTGCTCGGCGATACGCGGCTGAGCCTCGCGCTGGGCGATCAAGACCTTATTGTCGGCGACGGTGGCCTCGATGTCGGCATCGCCGGACTTGCGTTTTTTGCGGCGGACCTCTTTGTTTGCGTCGTGAAGTTCGCGCAAGAGTTTTGAGATCTGCTCGACTCTTTCTTTGGCATCTTTCTCGGATTGCGTGCGTAGACGAAGATCTTCTTCGACACGCTCAAGATACTGCTTGGATCTCTCGACGTACTTTTCAGCGCGCGCGACTTCCTCGGGGGCGAACTCTCCCGGTATGGCGTGGTCGATCTTCCTTTCGGCGGCGAGCTTCGCCTCATCGACCTTGACGGAGCCCTTGGCGAGCTCGAGTTGGAGCTCTCCGGCTTTGCGACGCGCTTCCGCGAGAATTCTCTGGGCTTCGGCGAACTCATTCGGGTGGTCGACCGGGTTGCGGCCGTAGTTCGAGAGTTCATTCAGAGTCTTCATCGCGGCGTCGACCTCGGTTTGAGCTTCACGCCATGCCGTCGCGATCCTTTGCTGATCTTCTTTCAAAGCGGCGAGGGCTTTCATCTTCTCGCTCATTTCGTGCTGACGAATGAAACCTGCGATCAAGTGAGCGCGCGCGACGCGAAGCTGGACGTAAGCCGCCTGGCGCTCGGCCTTCGCGGCTTCGAGGCGCGCACGAACGGCGGGAAGCTTTGTCTCTTCGTCTCGGATCTTCTGCTCGAGCGCGGTGACTGCAAGGTAATCTTTAGGCTCATGCTTTAACGGGAAAATTCCCAACCGGTAGCGATTCGCTTCGGCGCGGGCGCGGACGGCCTCAATGCGCGCGCGGAACCCCGCGATCGCCGCCTCATACGCGGCTACAAGAGCCTCGTCGGCCTTCACCTTCAGATCGGCGGCGTTGTGAACGGCCGACTTCCACGCGACGGTCGCGTCGAGGATCGTCACGCGAAGATCCACGATCTGCGCGCGCTCCTCGACGCCGGTCAGCTTGCTGAGCTCGTCGATTTTAAGCTGGGTCTCGGCGATGCGCGATTGCGCATTCGTCGTCGCAGCGGCCGCCTGCGGGACCGCGGCTTGCACGGCGGCGAGCGCAGTCGTGTAGTTGCCGTAGGCCGTGCGGTGGGCGATTTCGGCCGCGGCCGCGGCTTCTTCGAGTGTCTTCGCTTGCAGCAGAATTCGGTTGCGTTCCTCGACCATCGGGCGCATGAGCTCGGTCGCGCGGGTGCGGGCGTCGCGCTGGGGGGCGTTCAGGCGATCGAGCAAACGAATGAAGGCCAGTCGTTGCAGTTCGGCGGAGGCGTAACCTCCGTACTGGTCCGACAGTGCGATCGCATGTTCGTCGCGGCGCCGGGTGGCGGCATCGATCTCCGCGATTGAAGGAGACATCTGCCCCAACGCCACCACGAGCGTCAGCATGCGCAAGCGGTTTGCTTCTAGTAGAGAAGACCCATGCAGGTGAAGATTGAGGAGATCCAGGACAAGGGCCTGGAG
>CAYPFC010000204.1:5208-5497 GCA_964409815.1 uncultured Pseudobdellovibrionaceae bacterium | reverse complement strand
ACGACACGGTCGAGATCGTATTGCCGGCGGCCTTCGCCGTCGAACATTTCCATCTTGATGGTGTCGCCGACTTTCATGAACGGGGTCTTAATGACGCCTTCGTGGATTTTCTCGAGCATGCGCTTTTCGGCGAGGCAGCTTGAGCCGCGCGCCTGATCCTCGTTCGAAACGGTGCCGCTACCGATGACGGTGCCGGCCGCGAGGGGACGCGTGCGCGCCGCGTGCGCGATGATCTGTCCGAAGTGAAAGTGCATGGCGCCGGCGTCGGCGTTGCCGAAGAACTCGCCGT
>CAYPFC010000204.1:0-5123 GCA_964409815.1 uncultured Pseudobdellovibrionaceae bacterium | reverse complement strand
CGTCGATCCAAGCTCCGCCAAGCTCGTCTTCCGTCACCGCGAAGGGGCCGAACGCGCTCGAGGGCTTGCTCTGGAAGAATCCGAAGCCGCGCTCGAGCTCCTCGGGAATCAACCCGCGAAGCGAGACGTCGTTACAGATCATGAACAGAATCACGTGTTTTAAAGCGTTCTCGGGCGTTACGCCCATGGGTGTGTCATCGACGATGACCGCGACCTCTCCCTCGAAATCCGTCCCGTGCGCGAAATCGATTTGCGGAATATCTTCGGTCGGCGCCAGGAACGAGTCGCTCCCGCCCTGGTACATGAGCGGAATGGTCTCAAGCGTTTCGGGGAGGGGCGCGCCGCGAGCCATACGTACGAGCTTGATATGATGAATGTAAGCCGAGCCATCGGCCCATTGGAACGAGCGCGGAAGCGCCGAGTGCAGCTGCTCGGGATCGATCGCGAAAGCGTTCTTGGCCTTACCGTCGTTGAGCTGGCGCGAAAGCTCCTCGAGCTTCGGCTTTGCCTCGTTCCAATTCTCAATCGCCTCGCGCAGGCTTGGCGCGATGCCGGTGGCACGCACCGCTCTTTGATTGTCCTTGGAAACGACGATAAGTTCACCGTCGCGACTGGTTTTCGACTTCAGCGTTCCTAGTTTCATGCCCCCATAAAAGGGGCTGCCCGCGGGTTTGGCAAGCGCATAATGCGGCGTGTTTGGAGGTTCTCGATGGCATTGAAGCTCTATTCCTATTTCCGAAGTAGCGCGTCCTACCGGGTGCGGATCGCCCTGCACTGGAAGGAGCTGAAGTTTGAATACGTGCCGGTGCATCTCGTGAAGGATGGTGGCGCTCAGAATAAGCCCGAATACTTGCAAGTGAATCCGATGGGTCACGTGCCGGCGCTCGATCATGACGGCGTGTTGATCGCCGAATCGGTCGCGATCTTCGATTACCTGGACGCGATCTTTCCGGGGAAGAATTTGTTTCCGTCTCAGCCGCTCGAGCGAGCGCGCGTTTTACAACTCGCGGAAGTCATCAATAGCGGGATTCAGCCGCTGCAGAATTTGAAAGTGTTGAAGTACGTGGAGAAAGATCTAGGCCTGGGTAAGCCCGAGGCCGACAAGTGGACCGTGCACTGGGTGAGCAAGGGAATGGCGTCGCTCGAGAAATTGCTCGAGCAAACGGCGGGCACATACTCGTTCGGCGGAGAGGTCACGGCCGCGGATTGTTTCCTGGTGCCCCAGTGTTTCGCCGCCCGCCGCTTCGGCGTGAAGATCGAGGAGTTCCCGAATATTTTTCGTATCGATGCGAATTGCGCGAAGTTGCCCGCGTTTCAAAAAGCGCATCCGGAGAAGCAGCCGGATTACGCTCCGTAAGAAACCTTAGAGGCCATGACGCAGAAGTGATTACGAAAAGCGAGTTTAAACTATTTCAACAACAAGTCGACGCAAAATTCGATGCCGTTGATCACCGCTTTGATCGAATCGAACAAAGAATGTCTGAAATGGAATCTCGACTGGTGATCCGCTTAGGGTTCGTAATGATCGCATGCATGACGATCGGATTTTCTTTTCTCTCTTGGATTACCAAACTCGGGTAATCAATTCTTTCGACGTGCTTCGCGATTTTTTTTGGGAGTCTTTCGATTCCGCGCCATCGTGATTCGCGCGATCACGACGAGAAAGAGGCCGATCACAACCATGATCGCGGCCTCTTCGATTAATATACCCGTCCATTGCTCGAGCATTTTGTCCCGTCAAATTATAGGCGTCACATTTAACGCGTAGCTTCGATCCCGGGATCGAAACTCCGCGTTACGAAGAGGCGCGATTCGTTTCGTAAAGCAATCGAACCGCGACTCCCAGAACAAGAGTGCCCACGGCCAAGTGAATCACCGCGATCAAAGGCGGCGTCCCGAGCAGCACGTTCGCGATGCCCACGCCCACTTGCGCGCAAACGATCGCGAACATCCACCCGCCCAACATCTTCAGTCGCGGATACTCGCGCGCCTTAAAAACCAAAGCGAGCCACGAGCCCAAGATCAGCGTGAACAAGATGTACGCGCCCAAGCGATGGATCACGTGCAAGCCGATAATCCCTTGAAAGGTCGGAAACCACTGTCCGTGGCAAGTCGGGAAATCCGAGCACACCCGTGAGGCGAAGTGCGAGGCCACAAGTCCTCCGAGCAAGATCTGGCCGAACACCGCGAGCAACAACACGATCGAAAGAGCCGACGTCCAGCGCGGAACGCGCGCAAAGGGCTCACCGGCTTTCTTGAAGTTCAGATACATCCAGAGCATCAACGCGAAGAACCCCGTGCCCATCCCTAAGTGCGCGGCCACAACCTTCGAGTGCAATTGCAACAGAACGGTCAAACCGCCGAACACGGCCTGCGTGAGCAGCAAGATCATCGCCCCGACGGCGACCCGCTTAAGCATTTTGGGCGCCGTGCTCCTCCACAAGTAAACGAACATGAAGGTGGTCGCGATCATCACGAGTCCCGCGAGCACGCGGTGAATGAACTCGAAGTACACCTGCGGATGGTAATCGGGAATGACGTCGCCGAAGCACAGCGGCCAGTCGGGACACGCAAGGCCCGCGTTCATCACGCGCACCGAGCCTCCGAGGGCGATAAGCCCGAAGATCGCAATGACTAGAATATTAAACGCGGGAACGTACCACGTCGGCAGCCCCCAAAGAGTTGTCCGCGGCGCCGCGGACACGCGCACACTAGCGCCTCCACCCACGCCGGCCGCGCCGACGGGCGGTTGAACGACATTAGACATAACTCATCAACACCCATTGCAGCCACTTGTCCATCACCGGGACAGCCAAATAGATGAGTAAACTCAAGTTGGTCCACAGGAAAAACGGCAGCCATGCCTTGGACTCGCGGGTGCGGAAATATTTAACAAACTCCCAAATCAGCTTCATTGAGATTGGGAACACCAACAACAAGTACAGAACGTGCGCTTCAAGGAACCACGGAGCGGCCAGAGCCACGCCGACGTACGTGAACAGGTAAAGACCGATATGATAGAGCGAGCGCGAAACGCCGAGCTCGACCGGAAGAACCGGAACTCCGCCCGCGCGGTAGTCCTCGCGAAAGCGAATTGCAAGCGACCAGAAGTGCGGCATTTGCCACAAGAACAAAACCAAGAACAGATACACGCACTCGGGTTGCCAGATCTGGGGCGTGTTGACCGAAAACCCGATCACCACCGGCATCGCACCAGGAATCGCTCCCGGGACGGCTCCGAATGCCCAGTAGCGCTTCCACCACATCGTGTAGACGACGTTATAAAGGAACAAAGTTACGAGCGCGAGCAGTGCCGGCGCCGTACCGAGCATCAACAACACCAGCAGTCCGACCAGCGCCATCGAAGCACCGACCACGTAACCCTGCCAAGGCGCGAACACGCCGGCGGGAATCGGGCGCCTCTCGGTACGCTTCATTAAAGCGTCGAGCTTCCACTCTTGCGCTTGGTTCAAAGCGAATCCGCCGCCCGCGACCAGGTACAGACCGATCACGAGCAAGACCGGTTGCAGAGGATCGAAGTCTCCGCCGACTTCAAAGCTGACAGCGTAGCCCGCGAGCGCGCTAACGATGGCGAACAGGATAATTCCCGTTTTGGTCAGCTGGAGGTAGGCGCGAAACAAGCTCATTACAGTACCGGATCGACGCCGAAGCGCGTGTAGACGTCCAGAATCGAAAAGAAATACAGCAGCACGAGGAAGAAGATCGCCGTCCCGAACGCCACCGCGTACAGCTTGTCGTCGTATTTCAAGTGCATGAAGAATGCGAGAACCAGTCCGGCCTTAACCGAGGCGATGAGCATCGCGATGACCGTGTTCAGCGAGCCGAAATCCACCTGCGCCGCCGCGACCGTGATTACCGTCAATACCAAAAGGGCCGAAATCACCTTCATGTAAATATTGAAGGGGATAATGTGCGGGCCGTCGTCGTGACCACCATGACTTGTGCTGTGTCCGTGACCTTGAGAAGCCATTGCCTAACTCCTTATCCGACCAAGTAAAGTAGCGGAAAGAGATAAATCCAAATCAAATCCACCAAGTGCCAGAACAAACCCACGCACTCGACGGGCGTATAATACTTCGGGCCGAACTCGCCCTTGTGCGTGCGGTAAGTGACCCACGCGATCAACGCCATACCGATCAATACGTGCGAACCGTGAAGGCCGGTCATGAAGAAGTAGAACGAGAAGTACAAAGGCAAATTCGGGAACTGCTCAAGCAACGCCTTCGTCGCGTCGTCGTGCGGGTTGAACAAGCCGCCCGGGAAAACTCCCATGTGGAATTTGTGCGTGTACTCGAAGTACTTCACGATCATGAAGATGAACCCGCACGCCAGCGTGATGTACAGATTGATCAGCGATTTGCGCTTATCCCTTAGCTGCGCGTAGTAGATGCTCAAGGCCATCGTCAGCGAGCTCATCAAGAGCACGACCGTGTTCAGCGCGCCCATCCTCCAGTCGAGAAACGTGGCGCCGGCTTTGAACATCTCCGGATAGCGTTGGTGATAAATGATGTATCCGACGAACAATCCGCCGAACATCAGGATTTCCGTAACCAGGAACGTCCACGTTCCGAACTTCGCCGCCGAGTATTCGTGCTGGGCGCTTTCGAAGTGATGTGCGTGGTGATGTTCTCCGGGTGCTGCTGTCTTAACGGTACTCATAAGGACCTGCCGTGACTACGGGTTGAGTATGGAAGTTTTCATGCGGGGGCGGAGAAGGAGTCTGCCACTCGAGAGTTTTTCCTCCCCAGGGGTTCGGACCCGCTTTTTCGCCCTTTTTCATTGCGTGCAAAATAACCGCGAGACCGATCAAGAAACCCGTTCCGATCGTCCATGCGCCGATCGACGAGATCTTGTTCAGCGATTCGTATTCCGGCAGGTAATCGTAGTAGCGGCGGGGCATGCCCATCGCGCCCAGGATGAACTGCGGGAAGAACGTCACGTTGAAGCCCACGAACATCAGTACGAAGCTGACGCGCGCCCAGGTCTCGTTGACCATGCGGCCGAACATCTTCGGGAACCAATAGTAGATCCCGCCCATGATCGCCATCAAGGTTCCGCCCACCATCACGTAGTGGAAGTGCGCGACCACGAAATACGTATCG
>CAYPFC010000203.1:0-5503 GCA_964409815.1 uncultured Pseudobdellovibrionaceae bacterium | reverse complement strand
CTCCGGTGAGTTTCGTGCCGACGATGGGCGCGCTCCACGAAGGTCACATGTCGCTCGTGCGCGAGGCCTCCCGCAATGGCGCCGAAGTCGTCGTCAGCATTTTCGTGAACCCGACTCAGTTCAATGACCCCAAGGATCTGCAACGCTATCCGCGGCCGATCGAGCAGGATCTTGCGATGTTAAGCGAGGCCGGCGTGAGCGCGGTTTTTCTCCCCCGCCCGCAAGAGATCTACTCCGACGGCTACCGCTTCGAAATTCGCGAGAAGGCGCTGACTCAAGTCTTATGCGGCCCCACGCGAGCCGGGCACTTCGAGGGCGTCTTGACCGTGGTGATGAAGCTCTTCCAGATGGTGCGCCCCGACCGCGCCTACTTCGGCGAGAAGGACTACCAGCAGCTGCGATTGATTCAAGACATGACGAAAGCCTTCTTTTTGGAAATCGAGATCGTCCCCGTTCCGACATTGCGGGAAGCGGACGGACTCGCGATGAGCTCTCGCAACACGCTGCTGAAGCCGCAGGAGCGCGAGCGCGCGCCGGTACTTTATAAGATCTTGAAGAGCGCGGACTCCGTTGAAACCGCGAAGGCCCAGCTCGAAGAGGCGGGCTTTAAAGTGGACTACGTGGAAGAGCACTGGGGCCGGCGTTTCGTCGCCGCGTTTCTGGGCTCGGTGAGGTTGATCGACAATGTCGCGCTCTAGGATTCTCTTTTTCTTGAGCGGATCGATCGCGGCCTTCAAGGCCTGCCAGGTGATCTCGCGCCTCGTGCAGGACGGAAACGAAGTGCAGACGATCGCGACGCCGGGCGCGCTGAAATTTATCGGCGCGGCGACGCTGGAGGGACTCACGGGAAAGCCCGTGCTTTCGGACCTGTGGGAGAACGGGCGCGCGATGGAGCACATTCACCTCTCGCGCTGGGCGGATTTCGGCGTGCTGTGTCCCGCTTCGGCGAACACCGTGGCGAAACTCGCGCACGGGATGGCCGACGACCTCGCGTGCGCGCTGGCGCTGGGCTGGCCCAAAGGAAAACCGTTTCACGTTTTCCCGGCGATGAACACAGAGATGCTCTCGAACGCCGCGACGCAAGCGAACCTTCGCGTCTTGAGCGAGCGCGGCTTTCGCGTGCACGGAACCCAGAGCGGAAATCTGGCTTGCGGAGAAGAGGGCGCGGGTCGCTTGCTCGAGCCCGAGCGCATCCTTGAATTGTTAAAGACTCCTGCGCGCGGAAAAATTTTGATCACTTCGGGTGCCACGCGCGAGCCGATCGATGGCATTCGCTTCATTTCGAACGTAAGTACGGGCCAAACGGGAGCGACGCTGGCCGATCGCTTGAGCGCGAGCGGTTGGGACGTCACTTACCTGCACGGTGAGGGCGCGATGCGGCCGAAATCGCCGGTGAACGTGCGGGCGTTCGGCGATTTTCAGAGCCTGGACGAGGCTCTGCGCGAGGAATTACAGAAAAATTCTTATCGAGCGGTGGTGCACGCGGCGGCGGTCAGCGATTACGGTATCGACAAGGTGAACGGCGCGAGTCCGCGCGAAGGCGCGAAGCTAGCGAACGTGAAGCTCTCGAGCGAGGACGGTCTTGCCATCGAGCTCAAGAAGAATCACAAGATCTTGCCGCGCCTGAAAGAGTATTCGAAGAACAAAGAGATTAAAGTCATCGGATTCAAGCTGACGTTGAATTCCGACGAGGACGAGACCGCGCGCATAGCGCGGGAGCTTTTGAAGGGCGGCGTCGACGCGGTGGTCGCGAACGATTGGTCGAAGGTGCGCGCCGATCGCGCGAAGCACCCCGGGGAGCTCGTCACCGCGCGCGCGCGCCTGGGTTTCACGGACCTTGACGAGCTCGCGCGTGAGCTGCACATTTTGATCGCCAATAAGGAGTTAAACCATGGTTCTCTGTCTTGACGTGGGCAACACGCAGATCTACGGGGGCGTCTTCGAGGAAGGCCGCATCCGTTTGCGCTTTCGCCGCAATAGCCGCACCGGCGCCTCGAGCGACGAAATCGGCGTCTTCTTGCGCTCAGTCCTTCGCGAGAACGACATCGACCCGAAAAGCGTCAAACAGATTGCACTTTGTACGGTGGTGCCCGAAGTGCTGCACTCGGTACGCAATGCGTGCATGAAGTACTTCAATCTGAACCCGTTCGTCCTTCAGGCGGGCGTGCGCACCGGCCTGAAGGTGCGCTACAAGAACCCGCTCGAAGTCGGAACCGACCGCATCGCCAACGCGATCGCGGGGATTCATCTGTATCCGGGCCAGAACCTGATGATCATCGATTTCGGAACGGCGACCACGTTCTGCGCGGTCAGCGCCGAAAAGGATTACCTCGGCGGCGTGATCATCGCGGGCTTGAAGATTTCGATGGAGGCGCTCGAGTCGCGTACGTCTCGCCTGCCGTCGGTCGAAATCGTCGTGCCCGAGGATTGCCTCGCGAAGACGACGGTCGAGAGCATTCAGTCCGGCCTTTATTACGGCACGATCGGGCAAGTGAAAGAGATCGGCGAGCGAATCACGAAGGAAGCGTTTAACGGCGCCAAGCCGAGGGTCATCGGAACCGGCGGCTTGGCTTCGCTGTTCGCGAAGTCGGGAATTTTCGACGAAGAGAACCCGGATCTGGTGTTGCACGGCCTGCACACCGCTTTGAAGTTGAACACCTAAGGAGAAGAAGATGCGTATCACCATGTTGAAATCCAAAATTCACCGCGCGACCGTCACGGACGCGAACTTGAACTACGAAGGCTCGGTTTCGATCGACCCGAAGCTATGCGAGGCGGCCCGTCTTTCTCCGTTTGAGCGTGTCGAGATTTACAACTGCTCGAATGGCGAGCGCTTCGCGACGTACGTAATTTACGGCGAGCCGGGAGTGATCTGCCTGAACGGGGCCGCCGCCCGCCTGGTTCATAAGGGCGACTTGGTGATTATCGCCGCCTACTGCGACGTCGATCAGACGGAGGCTTTCGGCCATAAGCCGCAGCTGGTGATGGTCGACGGCGCGAACGCGATCAAGGCCATTCATACCGAAGTCGTCGACCCGAACAAAAAGAAGTTCTAATTGGGTGCTACCTACTCTGTAGCGGCGGATTTAGGAGCGGGGCAAGTCAGGCTGGTCAGTGTGTCGCACGAGGACGCGACCGACGAGGGCTTGTGTGGGGTGTGTTTCGAGTTCGCATAGCCGACGCAAATCAGGGCGAAGAGCGCAAATCCAACGAGCAAAGAGACTCTGAGATAGTTCATCGTGAACTCCTAGCTGAGTTCGCTTAAGCAAACTCGCTGCCGACCCGCGCTCTTGCGGAGTCGCGGGCGGCTGAAGGACTTACACGCTCGTGACGCCAATGGGCCCACTTGGCGGCGGTATTTCAACCGACCCGCCTGAACGACCTTGCCCCCGGGCCAGTGCGTATGCCCATGACGGAATATCTCGGGCGGCAAGCAACTTGGTGGCTTTCAGAACTCGAAATTCAAGCGCACATCCATAGTTTGCCTATTTTGGCATAAACGAATTATGCCAAAATAGGCAAAACACCCACGTACTCAAACTTATAGAGTTTTATACCTATTAAAAGCTCGCCCGAAGAGAATATTCCCGAATAGATATACTCGCCGGTCGCCCCGCTTGAAGCACTTAGTCCGCGCGAATGTCCACCGCGCCAGAGCACACCTACACCGGTGGGAGCTTCGCTAAGTCCGCTCTTAAAGACTCAATGAGGATCTTGTAGGTCTCGATACGCTGCTGGAGCGTCGTCACGTCGCCCGGCTCGGAGCTTAAAATCTGCTCTTCGAGAGCGACGATCCGGCCCTCGTACATCGAAATGATCGCCAAACGGTCGCCGACGGGGTCGATCTTCATATTCGAGATCTCATTGACCGTGGCCGCCGCGATATCCTGCATTTCAATGAGCATTTGGACCGTGTCCACCACTTCAGGAAGGTGAACGACGTTCATCGCCAGCGTCGAAATCCACAGCGCCGCGAAGGCTCGCGTGATCGTCCAGTGAAGACCAAGCCGCGCGTTGGTCGGAGGCCAGAGTTTCTTCGATCCCGTCAGCCCGAAAATCGCGCGAAGGCCATAGGTGAAGTAGTTGAAACGCGGGAGCTCGGTGATTCCGGTCAACTTCGAGAGCTTTTCGCCAAACGCCGTCAGCTCCCTCACGTAGCGCACCGGGTTCGCAAGCTTCAATTGACGCTGCTTCTCGAGGAACATCACTTGTGCGAGGCCTGCGAGATAATCCGACCTCCCCTCAGGCTGACTCAAATCAAGGCGCTTAAGTACCAGAAGGCGCTCTCCGAAAAATCGGCCGCCCTTGATTTTAAAGTTCGAACCAAAGCGCACGCGCTTAACGCCAAGATCTGCGGTGAGAAGCTTAAAGAGATCCACCTCGGTGGAACCGCGGCCGAAGAGGGCCAGAATTTCCTCAGGTAAAACGCCAACGAAGGGCAAAGCGGTTTGCGTGAGGGAATCGCGATAAATTTTTTCTGAAATGGGAGAAGATCCGAGAACGAACTCGCCGCAGTCGGCATGCGCGCCGAGCGGCGCACACACCATCGCGGCCAGCACGCCCCAGGAAAGGAGCGCGCTCAGGGCCCTGTTTCTTAAATTAGAAACCGAAGCCTTCGCCATTGTTATCCAATTGGAAATCGAGAACGATTTCTTTTACGACGCCCGCGGCGCCCTGAGTGTCGCCCTTCGTGCCCTGGAACGCGAATACGTAGACCGAGCCGATGTTGAACGTCTTTGTGTAAGCCACGATTCCGAGATCGCGACCGAAGAGGCTGAGCTCTCCGCCCGCGCCGGTGTACGCGCCTTCGAAATCATTCAGCGTCACGCCCGAAGCGCTGCTGCCGTCATTCGTGCCGAGAAGCACTTTCACGCGAAGACCTTTGTCGATGCCCGTGCGGCGAGCGATCGCTTGCTGGCCCGCTTTGATTTCACCGGCAATGCTGTAAACGTTCACGACCGCGCCGCGGATCGACGAGCTGACGTACTCTTCGTTCTTGCGGAGGAACACGGCGACGCCGAGCTCTCCACCGGGAGCGGCTTGCACGAGATTCCACGGAGTCTGAAAGTTGTACTCACCCGCGTAAGTGACGATCAGACCGGCGACGAAAACGTTTTCGCCGAGAATCTTCGCGAGGCGGTTCACTTCGGTAATGCGATCGCGCATTCCTTCAGCTTGATCGGCGATCTCGCGCGAGCGACGCGTGCGTTCAGCCGGATCAAGGCCTTTCGCTTGCTCGATTTGTTGTTGAAGAGATTGAATCGATTTTTCGAACAGTACGATCGGCTCGGATTCGTTGAGCGGAACGATCGTCTCTTGAGCGTTTGCGGTCACGCCCAGCAAAGATGCAAAAAGACCAAAAACCAGAAGCTTCCCTTTAATGAACCCCATCTGACCTCCAGAGTGCAGAATTGTGTTGGATTGTTGCGGACCTGGATTGCAACATCCAAGCCCGCGAGACCACACCCTTTACTCCGAGGCGAAACGCACCCTTACCTATTTA
>CAYPFC010000202.1:3112-5511 GCA_964409815.1 uncultured Pseudobdellovibrionaceae bacterium | reverse complement strand
GCTGGCGCCACGCCTCCTGCTGAAGACTGCGTCCGCTCGCCTGACTCATGACATTTTCACCCTCGGATCGATGACGGCCATCAGAAGATCCGTAATGAGGTTTGCGAGCACGAGAATGACCGAGAACAGCAACGTCGTACCGAGAATCAGCGGGTAATCGCGATTGGTCACGCTTTGGATCAAGTGCTTCGCGATTCCGGGAACCGCGAAGATCTGCTCAATGATGAACGCGCCGGTAAGAATCGCGGCGGCGAGCGCCCCCGACAGACTCAAGACCGGGATCATCGAGTTGCGTAACACGTGCTTAAACAAAACGGTCTTCGCGTCCAGCCCCTTCGCGCGCGCGGTGCGGATGTAATCCGAGTGAATGACTTCGAGCACGGACGCGCGCGTGAGCCGCGCGATGACAGCCGCCGGGCGAATGCCGAGGACAACCATTGGAATGATGTAATACGTGGGCCCTTCCCAGAGCGCCGGCTCCAGCCAGCCCAGCCACTTCGCGAACACCAAAATGAAAATCGGAGCCACAAGGAAGCTTGGTAAAGACTGACCGCTGATCGCGACCATCATGCTGGAAAAATCCAGGGCTGATCCCCGCTTCCAGGCGGCGATCAATCCGATCGGAATGCCGAGCATGTAGGAAATGATCAACGCGAAGACACCGAGCTGAATCGAGTTCGGCAAGCTCTCCATGATGATCGAGGTGATCCCGCGCGAGGTGTACTTATACGATTGCCCAAGATCCCCGCGCGCCAGCGATCCGATGTAGTCCAAATACTGATTGAGGAGAGGCTCGTTCAGTTTGTACTTCGCCTCGATGTTGGCCATCACTTCGGGCGGCAACGCCTTTTCCGAGTCGAAGGGGCCGCCGGGAAGCACACGCAGCAAAACGAACGTCAGCGAAGCGATAATCCAAACGACGAAGACGGCCTCGAGCCGCCGGCGCATCACGAACAGAGTCATCCCGCGCGCCACGGTGAAGGCGGCGGCGCCGCCGATGAAGACGATACCGTCGACGATCCAGAGGGCCGTCGGGATCTCATAGGCCAAAAAGCTCATGATCACGGTCGTGAAGAACAGGACGACCGCGGTGAGCACCCAGTAGCGCATGATCACTCGAGGGTTACTCCTTTAAACACCCAACGCTCCATCGCGTTCACCGGGAAATTCTTCGTGCGCGGCGAGAGCATGATCGACTGGACGGCCGAGTAAATCGGAATCACGGGGACATCTTCTTGAGTCAGCAGGATTTGAGCTTCGTGATAGATCTTCGAGCGCTCATCCTTATTCAAGGAGCTCGAGCCCTTCGCGACCAAATCGTCGTATTTTTTGTTGCCCCAGTTGGTGTGGTTGTTTTCCGAAAAACTGGTCATTAAGGACATAAAGGTCGAGGGATCCGGATAATCTCCGAGCCAGCCCATGCGGAAGATCGAAGGGGCATCCGTGCGCAGAGTAGCCAGATACACTTTCCACTCTTGGTTGGCGATCTCGACGTTCACGCCCAAGTTCTTTTTGAGCTGAGCCTGCACGTTCTCGGCGATCCGCTGGTGGTTTTCGTTCGTATTGAAGCCCAAGGTGATCTTCGGAACTTTCGTGCGGTCCTTGTATCCCGCTTCGTCCAGCAGCTTACGCGCCAGCTCGGGGTCGAACTTGATGCCGATATCCTTTTCGTAACCGAACATGCCCATCGGAACCCAGCTGGTCAGAGGCGCGTGGCCCGCGGCCATCAGGTCCGTCACCTGCTTACGGTCGATCGCGTGCGCGAACGCCTTACGCACGTTCAACTTGTCGAACGGCGGCTTCTGCACGTTCAGGCCATAGTAATACATCATGAGAACCGGGAACTGGCGGAAACCGGGATTGGCTTTGAGCTGCGAGAGCTCCTTGGCGGGCAATTCGCGCTGGAAATCCAGCTTGCCGGCGTCGACGAGGCTCAGCGCCGTCGAGAATTCGTTGATCATGTAGCCCAAGATGTATTTGGTCTTGGCTTTCTCGCCGTAATAATCGTCGTTGCGCTCCATCACGAGCGCCTTATCGTGATCCCACACTTTCAGTTTGTACGCGCCGAGCGTTTGGATGTTGCCGGGCTCGGTCCACTTGTCGCCGAATTTCTCGACGATGTCTTTACGCAACGGGAACATCGAGTGGTGCGTGGTCAGCATCGGGAAGTAACCCATCGGCCGCTCAAGCTCGATCACCAGTTGCCCCTGCTCGTTCATCTTCACGCCGACTTGCTTGAAGTCCTTGATCTTGCCGGCGTTGTAATCGCGAGCGCCCTTGATGTCGAAGATGAAGTACGCGTACTCGCTCGCGGTCTGCGGGTTGAGCAAACGCTCGAAGCCGTCGATGAAGTGCTGCGCGGTCAGCTCCACGCCATCCGTCCACTTCACGCCCTTGCG
>CAYPFC010000202.1:0-3102 GCA_964409815.1 uncultured Pseudobdellovibrionaceae bacterium | reverse complement strand
GCCGTAGGCTACGTCTTCCGCCGTCACCTTACGGACTTCAGTCGCCGTGTCGGTGGCGGGATCCCAACGTACCCACGCAACGTCGTTGCGGATCGTGAACGTCCACGTCTTCGCGTCCGGAGTCGATTTCCATTCCGTCGCGAGCGCGGGAATGAGCCCCAGCTCGGGATCGCTCAAGTTGTACTCGCACAGGCCTTCCATGATGTTGAATTCGACGATCGAGGAGGTGGTGTCTGTCGATTTGCTCCAGTCCAGCGAGGGCGGCTCGGACTGCAAGTTGATTCGAAGCGTTTCCTTGACGTCCAATCCGTAATCCAGACCCGCGCCCTTTTTGGTGCAGCCGCTGAACGCGCCCAAAGCGATCAAAGAAGCGAAAATCACGCGAATGATAGACATGGAATCTCCTCGAGGTGACGTAGGGCCACGTTGTCACCGATGGCCCTCATTCAAGTCAAGGAGGTATGAGGAATTCTACAATGATTCCCAGGACTCGCGCGTCGAGGCGCGGGACGGAATGGGGACGCCCAATGACTTCGCCAGGAACTCCACCGGAGTCTGATCCTTGGCATAGAGGCGGCGGTAAAAGGTGTGATTACGGACGACCTTTTTGACGTAATTGCGGGTTTCCATGAAGGGAATGTGCTCGACGAACTCGTCGGTCTCCAAGTGACCGAAATTTACGAGCCAGCTTTCGACCCGGTGCGGCCCGGCATTGTAAGCCGCGGCGGCCAGCGCCAGTTGACCTTTGAACTTGGTCTGAAGCCGCGCGAGGTACTGCGCTCCCAGACGAATATTGATTTCAGGGTTTAACAATTCGCTTGCATCGACCGGCTTGCCGCCGGCGAGGCGGATGAGATTGTTCGCCGTATAGGGCATCAGCTGCATGAGCCCCTTCGCGCCGACCGGCGAAATTACGTCCGGTTTATAGAGACTCTCCGAGCGCATGATCGCCCAGACCCACTCGGGCGCGACGTCGAACTGCTTCGCGAACTTAGTCACGGTCGGCTTGAACGCCTGCGGATACGTCGACTGCCACATGGCCTTCGCGCCATCCATGCCCTGCTGCTCGCGCTCCTTCGAAAAGCTGAGCTCCCCGATACTCGCCGAGCGATGGTAGGAGCCGATGCCTTCGTATGCCGAAATCAGCATGCGCAGGTACTGCGGGTTGCGCGTGCGGCGCTCGACCTCCCAGAGCTCCCAGCGCGCGAGCTCGTGCAGACCCAGCTCGATGAGCTTTTGCGCGACATCGATGCGCGCGCGCATGTTCGGGTCTTTAAACTCCGACGCCTGAATCAATTCCTCGTCGCCGGACTCCTCTTGCGAGACCGGAACGGCCTCATCGGTCGGCGTCTCCCCGTCCGCGATATCCTCTTCGCTTTCCTTTTCCTCTTCCGCGGCCAGGGCCGCCGCGGTTCCGTCAGAGGGGACCGCTTTCAGAGAAGCCGGAGCCCGTGGTTTTCCGCCGTCGAGCTTCGAGCGAATGCTTTCAAGCCGAGCTTGCGCCGCGAGCCCGTAATACGAGTAGGGATTTTTTTGAGTGATTGCATCGAACGCCTGCCGTGCCTGCTCCCAGTTGTTCAGGCGGATGTGCGCCATCGCCGTCCAATAGTACAAGCGCTCCTGCAACGAATCGTTGCGCTTGCGCTTCGACTTCAGCGCCTTGCCGACTTGAGCGAATCTCTCAACCGCGCCCTTGAAATCGTTGCGCAGATACTGCAGCCAGGCCAAATGCCACTGGGCATCTTTCGCGAGACCCGAGCGCGGATTCGCCTTCGCGAACTTCTGAAACTTGCGAACGGCGCCGTCGTAGTCCTGGAACTGGTAGCTCAAATACGCGGCCTGGTACAAAGCTTCACGGCCCTTCTTCGAGCGCGGGCTGATCGCGTAGGCGCGCTCGTACGCGCCGACGGCGGTTTGATATTCCCCGCTGCGCGCCGCCGCCTTTCCGAGCAGCATCAAGTAACCGAGGCTCGATTTCTGCTGGGGATAGTAGCGAATCAACAGGTTGAGCGCATCGTCGACCGAGCCCTCGTTCACGAGGAAATTCGCGAGAACCATATCGAGCGCGAGCCTTTGACTCTCGGGCAGCCCCGTCATGCGCTCTGTGATCTCCTTATGCGCCTTCTCGGACTCGCCCGCCCATTGAAGATTGCGAACCCGCTCCGAGAAGTCATCGCCGGCGATCACGCACGGAAGCGGCCTTCCGTCGACTTGGTTTTTCTGAAGCTCGCTGCCCCAACCGATGACCAAACCGTGCGCGGGATGTTTTGCGTAGAGCTTGCGCGCGCGACGGCACGCGCCCGGCGTGCGGCCGAGCTTGAGCTCCGCTTGCATCAGGCGATAAAGAACTTCGGGAAGACGGTAAGAGCGTTTCCATTTGCGCTCGAGCGGCATGAGGCGCGCGACGCTTTCGAGGTGATTGCCCTGGCGGAGCGCGGTCTCGCCCAAGAAAAACTGCGCTTGGTACTTGAGCTCGCTCGACGCTTGCCCCTGGATGACTTTGAGGAACTCGGGCTCGGCTTCTTTGAACTTTCCAAGCTCGAGGTAAGTCTGCCCCAAATACCAGTGCTTATAGAGCGAGAGATACCCTCCCAGCTCCGGCACTTGCGTCAGCTGCGTCTCCGCCTCGGCGAAGTTTTTTTTCTGAAACGCCTCCACGCCTTTCTTAAACGAATCACGCGCCGCCTCTTCGGGAAGTGGGAGCTGCGCATGAATGTTCAACGAAAGCAGGGCGACGATCCAAACCCCAAGGAATTTCAACTGGAGAAGCCTCCTTGCCTCTATCTTAAAATTCTAATCCGAAGTTCGGATTCGGAGCCAGCCCAGAGTGCGAAAAATAACACTTTTATCGGTAGGCACATTTTGCACTCTGTGCTAGCGAATTGAATATGGCGAAGGCGAAATCCGTTTACGTGTGTCAAAATTGCGGTGCCCAAAGGGCGAGATGGGAAGGCCGCTGCAACGATTGCGGCGCGTGGAATACCTTAGTCGAAGAAAAGGTCACGCCCGAGAGAAAAGGCTGGGTCGAGAAACGTACGGTCACGGGTGCCGCGTCGAGCGGCGGCTCGATGGACGTCTTTAATTTAATCGACACGCCGACGC
>CAYPFC010000201.1:2333-5511 GCA_964409815.1 uncultured Pseudobdellovibrionaceae bacterium | reverse complement strand
CTTTTGTTTTTCTACCTGAAGGACGAGCAGAGATTTGCGAAGCATATAATTGTCGGAACGCAGTCCATCTATCGCGCGATCCAGATTGGCGTCGTCCTTCTTGCTTTCGGCATTATATTAGGAGGGATTTGGGCGGATTACTCGTGGGGCCGCTTCTGGGGATGGGATCCGAAAGAGACTTGGGCGCTCATCGCGCTGCTGGGTTATGTGGCAGTTCTGCACGGCCGTCTGGTCGGTTGGGTTAAGAATTTCCAACTCGCGGCCACAAGCATCGTCGCGTTCGCGCTGGTGATCATGGCTTGGTACGGAGTGAACTTCGTGCTGGGCGCGGGTCTCCACAGTTACGGATTCGGAGCGGGTGGAGTGGAGTATGTGACCGCGTTCGTGGTCGCCCATCTGCTCTACGTGGCGTACGTATCAACAGTGCGTTATCAACGCGAAAAAAGACATTCCAGTTGATGACATAGCTGTCCATGAAGTCTTATTAATTAAAAACTAACTGAGAACATTTCAGCAGTTGAACCGCAACTTGGAAGTTAACTATGGCGAAAAAGTTTATCGGGCTGGTCGTCGTCCTTGGAGTCATCGGCGGCGCACTCAGCTTGTACGTTTGGGCCCTTAGCACCAACCAATTTGTGATGGGATACAACAAGGGCTACATGCCCGATCAGCCCATCAATTTTCCGCACGACGTTCACGCGGGCACCTACAAGATCGATTGCAAGTACTGTCACGTCGCTGTCGAGAAATCTCGTCACGCGACCGTGCCGAGCTTGAACGTGTGCATGAACTGTCACGGCGGGGGCTTGGTGAAGAAAGATTCGCCCGAGTTGCAAAAGCTCCGCGATGCCTACACTTCGGGAAAACCGGTGGCGTGGGTGAAGGTGCATTTGCTTCCCGATCACGTGAAGTTCAATCACGCGCCCCACATTGCCGCGGGTAAAGACTGTACGGTCTGCCACGGCAACGTCGCCGAGATGAAGAAAGTCGAACAGGTGCAAAGCATGTCCATGGGCTTCTGTGTGAACTGCCACAGAGAGCCGGAGAACAACGCTCCCACGAACTGCAGTACCTGCCACTACTAGGACGAGGCCAACATGGATAAACATCAAGATAACCCGACAACTCCGCAATACTGGATGAGTCTGGAGCAATGGCGCCAGGATCCGGAATTCATGAAAATGGCCGAGAAGGAATTCCAGTCGAGCCCGCTGCAGTCGGAAGACGGCAAGGACGGCTGGGCCCGCCGCGAATTTTTGCGCCTGATGGGCGCGTCGCTCGCGCTGACGACCTTCGGCTGCGTACGTAGGCCCGCACAGAAAATCATTCCGTATGTGAAGAAACCGGCCGACGTCACTCACGGCTTTAACAACTACTACGCTTCGTCTTTTGTCGACGGCATCGAAGGCTTGGGAATTCTGGTCACGACTCGAGACGGCCGTCCTATTCACGTCACCGGGAACCCCGACCACACCGCGAACCGCGGAGGTATGTCGGCGCGCGCGCACGCGCACATCTTAAAGCTTTACGATCCGGATCGCATGTCCGGCGCGAAACGCAATTTGCAAAACGATAAGCGCACGAATCGCGAAACGATCGGCGTGTCCTGGAAAAATCTCGACACCGCGGTGGTCGAGCAGCTCGCGAAGGGCGGCGTCGCGGTGATGACCGCGTCGCACTTCTCGCCCTCGACCCAAGCGGTGATCGACGACTTCGCAGGCGCCTTTGGCGCGAGCCTCTACCGCTTCGACGACGTCAACTACGGTACGCTCGCGGACGCCGGTAAGAGCTCGTATGGAAGCGCGGATCTTCCGGACTATCGTTTTGACCGCGCCAAAATGGTTGTCGCGATCAACAACGACTTCCTGGGCACCTGGCTGAATCCGACGCGCTTCTCGAAAGATTTCATGGGTCAACGCAAGAAGGCCGGCGCGGACATGAATAAGCTCGTCGTGTTCGAGTCGCTTATGTCGCTTACGGGATCGAACGCCGATCAGCGCTTCCGCATCCGTCCGTCGCAGACCCTCGACGTGATCATGGCGCTTCTGAACGAAATCATTAACGTGCGCAAGGCTTCGCGCTACGCCGGTGACGACGGCGTCGGCCGCGTGATCTCGGCCTTCGCGAAGAATCAGGGCGAGCTCGGCTTCAATGTTTCGGAAGTTGCCGAAGAGTTGTGGAAAAATCGCGGTCAGTCGATCGTGGTGGTCGGCGGGCTCGCGGCGGAAACCGAAAACGCGGTTCAATTGCAAGTCGCCGCGAACTTTCTGAACGCCGTTCTCGAGAACGACGGGAAGACCGTATTGAGCTCGGGCCGCGCGGGCACGAAGGGTGCGCCGATCGGCGACCTGATCAACGCGCTCAACGCCGGCCAAGTGAAGACTCTGATCATTCACGGTTCCAATCCCGTGTACTCGCTGCCCCCGGCCGCGAAGTTCGTCGAGGCGCTCGCGAAAGCTCAGATGGTCATTTACACCGGCGATCGCAACGACGAGACCGGCCGTTACGCCGACTATCTCGCCGCCGATCACCATCCGCTCGAGAACTGGGGCGACCTGCAAACCCTCGACGGAACCCTCAGCATTCAGCAACCGACGATTCAGCCGCTCGGCGAGACACGCGCGTTCCAAGACAGCTTGCTCGCATGGATGAAAGGCGCCGGACGCGGTTCGGCGCGCGCGAAGTCTTCGGAAAACTGGTACGCCTATCTGCGCTCGAACTGGAAAGACAGTCTCGCCAAGACCGGCGGTAAGTCGTTCGAAGACTACTGGGTCCAGCTGCTTCAGCTCGGCGTGCAAGAAGGCTCGGGCAGCGGCGGCGGACGCTCGTTCGCGGGCGGCGCTCTGAGCGGCGTGAAGCCGCAGCCGCGCCAGGCCGGCTTCGAGCTCGTGCTTTACCAAAAAGTCGGAATCGGCGATGGCAGCCTGGCCAACGTTCCGTGGCTGCAAGAGCTACCGGATCCCGTGACGAAACTCGTGTGGGACAACTACGCGACGTTCAGTCTGCGTGATGCGAAACAACTCAAAATCAAAGAAGGCCAATATGTCACGTTGACGGTTGGCGGACAAAAGCTCGAAGTCCCCTCGCACATCCAGCCGGGACAAGCCGACGGTGTCGTCGGTCTTGCTGTCGGTTACGGGCGCAACGGCGCGGGCCGAGTCGCCGACGGCGTCGGCGT
>CAYPFC010000201.1:900-2323 GCA_964409815.1 uncultured Pseudobdellovibrionaceae bacterium | reverse complement strand
CGTGCGCGCGATTCAGCTTGCGGGCTGGAGCGAAGGCCGCATGGTTACGTCGGGACTCGCCACGGAAGTCGCGGTGAGCCCACGTCGCATCGAGATGTCCGGCACTCAGGGGCACCACACGATGGAAGGCCGTCAGATCGTTGTCGAAGAAACGCTTAAAGATCACGTCAAGAACCCGGGCGGAAACATCCACCGCCACAAAATGTTCTCGATGTGGGGCGAGCACGAGTACAAAGGGCACAAGTGGGGAATGGTCATCGACCTCAACACCTGTACCGGTTGCGCGTCATGTGTGATCGCCTGCCAAAGCGAGAACAACATTCCGACGGTCGGCCGCAGATATGTGATCGAGGGCCGCGAAATGCACTGGCTGCGCATCGACAGATATTATGTCGGCACCCCGGAAGATCCGGATGTGGTGCACCAACCGCTTCCGTGCATGCACTGTGACAATGCTCCCTGCGAAACGGTTTGCCCGGTCGCTGCCACCGTCCACAGCGACGAAGGCACGAACGACATGATCTACAACCGCTGCGTGGGAACTCGTTACTGCTCGAACAACTGTCCCTATAAGGTTCGCCGCTTCAACTGGTTCGACTACACCGAAGTGGTCGCTCCTCGGCACTTGGCCCTCAATCCCGAAGTTACGGTTCGTCACAGAGGGGTGATGGAGAAATGCTCGTTCTGTATCCACAGAATTAAAGCGGTGAAATCGGTGGCCAAACTCGAGAATCGCCAGATCAAAGACGGCGAGGTCAAGACGGCGTGCCAAGCGAGCTGCCCTGCGGATTGCATCACCTTCGGAGACTTGAACGACCCGAACAGCGAAGTCGCCAAGGCGTTCAAATCGCAGAAATCGTATGAGCTTCTTGAAGAGCTCAACACGAAGCCCGCAGTTCGCTACCAGGTTAAAGTTCGCAACACGGAACACTTAAAGGGCGAGAAAAAACACCACGGTGAAGAAAAAGGGCATCACGCATGATCCGCCGAGCACCACTCATCTTAGGTAAGAAGAACTACGAGACCATCACCAACGACATCGCGTCGTTGGTGGAAACCCTGCCTGGCGCGCGATACTTCGCGGGACTCGCGGGCGCCCAATTCCTCCTCCTGATTTTCCTTGCGGCGCAAGGAATGATCGTTTGGTACGGGATGGGGATGATGGGAGTTAACCATCCGGTCGGATGGGGAACGGACATCATTACGTTCGTATTCTGGATCGGTATCGGGCACGCGGGAACGCTGATTTCCGCGGTGTTGTTCTTGTTCCGACAAAAATGGAGAACGTCGATCGCCCGCTCCGCGGAAGCGATGACGGTCTTCGCCGTCATGACGGCGGGTTTGTTTCCGATCCTGCATACCGGTCGTCCCTGGCTTGCCTACTGGCTTTTGCCGTACCCGAACCAGCGCCGTCCGCTGTGGG
>CAYPFC010000201.1:0-890 GCA_964409815.1 uncultured Pseudobdellovibrionaceae bacterium | reverse complement strand
GTATCGACGTACGCGACCGTTTCGGCCGTGTTCTGGTACATCGGGATGGTTCCGGACTTGGCGACGATTCGCGATCGCGCGAAGAATCCGTGGCGTAAGCGCATCTACGGAGCGCTCTCGCTCGGCTGGCGCGGAACCGCCCGCAACTGGAACCATTACGAGATGGTCTATATGTTGCTCGCGGGTCTCTCGACGCCGCTCGTATTGTCCGTTCACTCGATCGTATCGTTCGACTTCGCGGTTGCGACGCTGCCGGGATGGCACGCGACGATCTTCCCGCCATACTTCGTTGCCGGCGCGATTTTCTCCGGATTCGCGATGGTCGTAACCCTAATGGCGATCCTGCGCGAACTTGTCCCGGTGTTTAAGGACTACGTCACGCTCGACCATATGGAAGCGATGAACAAGATCATTATGACGACCGGCCTTCTGGTCGGTTACGCCTACGGATCCGAGTTCTTCATCGCCTGGTACTCGGGCGTCGAGTACGAAGTGTTCATCTTCCTCAACCGCGCGTTCGGTCCCTACGGTTGGTCGTACTGGATCATGGTGACGTGTAACGTGCTCATCCCGCAGCTGTTCTGGTGGAGGTATTTCCGCCGAAACATCCCGTGGATGTTCGTGATCTCGATCTTCGTGAACATCGGGATGTGGTTCGAGCGCTTCGTGATCACGATCACGTCGCTCCACCGCGACTTCCTGCCTTCGAGCTGGGGCATGTGGGTTCCGACGATTTACGACTTCGGAGCGCTCTTCGGCTCCTTCGGTTTGTTCTTTACGCTGTTCCTTTTGTACGTCCGCGTTTTACCCGCGATTTCGATCGCGGAAGTGAAACCGGTACTCATCGTGGGCCGCGAGGGAGAAGGTCATGGACATCATTGAGAAGGTCA
>CAYPFC010000200.1:1679-5547 GCA_964409815.1 uncultured Pseudobdellovibrionaceae bacterium | reverse complement strand
GCGAGTTCGATCATGCGGTCGCAATTCTGGGCGGCGTCGCGCAGGTATGCCTGCAGTACGATCCCGAAG
The DNA here is from genome assembly GCA_964409815.1 of uncultured Pseudobdellovibrionaceae bacterium. GTDB lineage: Bacteria > Bdellovibrionota > Bdellovibrionia > Bdellovibrionales > UBA1609 > JALHOQ01. The sequence continues at coordinate 5,478 of CAYPFC010000200.1, read as the reverse complement.
TTCGGCGATTTGCGGAACTCGTCTTCCAGAATCAGGTCTTCGAAGACCTGAAGCAGGAAGTCCTTGTGCGCGTATTGTTCCATGTCGAGATTGATGAACACGCCGGCCGCTTGCGCCGTACGGAAGACCTGGCGCACGCGATCTTTCACCATCGCGAGCGATTGCTCCCATGCCGACTCGTCGATCTGCGAGTACAGCGCGGTCACTTTCACCGAAACATTCACTTTCGGAATCGGTCCGTTTTCATCTTCGTCGATCTGCGGGACGCTCTCCCACGATTGAGCGTCGCGCGCGAGCCACTGGATCATCTCCAAATAGCGCGACAGGTACTCTTGCGCCTCTTTCTCGCTCAACGTCGCCTCGCCGAGGAGGTCGACCGTGAACGTGATTTTGTTTTTACGGGCTTTCTTCAAGACGGGAAGGGCATCCTGCGGGCTTTCGCCCGTGATGAACATCTTCGCCATCGAGGTTACGTTCTTCTTCACGCCGGCCGCCAGCAACCCGGGCGCAAGCGAGCCGATTCCTAAGCCGAAGCTGAAGACCGAGGGCAACTCGTCGCCGCTCTCCGCGAAGTATTCTTTCAGGTGCTTGGCGACTTCCGATCCGGATTGCAAGTAGGGGAGAACGTCGACGAAACGGAACATCTGCACTTTGAAGTGCTCGTTCTTCATCGACCAGTCCATCACTTTGCGGTACCAAGTGTCTTTGCTGAAAAGCGAGGTTGAGTCCTCGTCGAGGGATTTCATAATCCGCTCGCCGGTCTGCCTGATCGACAGCTCGAGGTCGTTCGGGTTCATTCGTAGCTACTCCTTGGAAGTGCGCGGAGTATAAGTCTACGAATTCAAAAAAGTCAGCGCGCAAACAGGGGGCGGGGAGCTTTTCGCTCCCTCCCTGGCGTATGGTGGGTTTGGTGGTGGGCTTGGTGGCTCTCTCTAGGAATCCCCGACTGGGGTCGAGCCGGCTTGTTACACCTCTCTATAGGCAAGGAGAATACCAACGTATTTGGTGTCACTTTGGATGACGGTCTGGGCCTGTAATGCAGGCGACGGATTTTCGCGCCGCGCATGCGGTGTCATCATGGGGTCAAAACGACACTCACAATAAGTACGAATAATGGATAGGTGGGCCTATGGGTTCTGGGTTCGTGTTCGCGTGCGCGTCGAATAAGGGTCCCTTATATGCATCGCTTTAGGCGGTTCCGGGGCGGCGCTGTCTCGGATTTAGACGCGCCGGAATTCATAGTGGTTTCGAACACTTAAATTCGAGGTGGGGAGAGGAGCCCACCCAGGTGTTCACCTAGTCTTCACTCGCCGTCGAGGGACGCTTTTGAGCCCTCAAAAACCTTTGTCATTTCAATGGCTTGCCTAAGGCCCCGAGGCCCCTCATTTGCCTAAGTAAGGGTTCAGGAGAATCCTTCGATTGGTTAAAGGCAAGGGCATCACCCTTATTCTAATGGTCTTCTTGGGCAGTTTGCTGACCCAGGCCTGCAGTCGTCCGCAATCTCCCGAAGTGCCCTGCAACTTCGTTCAAAATCCCGAACAACAACGCGTGAGCTGGAAAAAGCGCGGCCCCGTTAAGCTCTACCTGCATGAGTCTGTCCCCGTATCCGCTTACGCCGCCATTGACAGAGCGGTGGCCGAATACAACGTGAGATTGGGTGGTGGTCACGAGATCTTTAAAATCATCGCGCGCGGTGCGAGCGGAGACTTGAATCCCCGCAAAGACGGATATTCAATGTTGTACTGGTTCAACACCTGGGATCCGTCTCGCTCGACGGAACAAGCCCGCACAACGATTTACTGGTCCGGTACCGAAATCTTTGAGGCCGATATCCGTATAAACGCGGCCGATTTTAGTTACCACCTTGGGGAGAATTCGGACTTCGCTGGGGTGGATTTGACGAGTCTCGTGGTGCATGAATTGGGACACGTCCTTGGTCTAGGTCACAACGTAAGCCATGGAAGTGTCATGAATATTACTCTCGATCACGGACAAGATCGGCGCAAACTCGGTGATGAAGACCTGGCTAGCCTTAAGTGTGAGTACTGATGGGTTCCGATTTTGCAGAACGTTTTAAGGTAATTTAAGTTTGTGAACTCGACCTAGGTGGCTAACATGGATGTAGTCAAGCTTAGACAAGAAATAAGCAGAGCGAATGAGGAGAACACTTTGAGCACGCTGAACCTGCAAAGCCAGAATGTAGAGAAGACGACAACGGTGCGAGAGCCCGTGCGCGCTTCTTACCAGGAGCTGCCGGGTTTACGTCACGAGACGAAGGATGTTCTCAAGCAACTGCAAACCAATATTCAGTTGCTCGAAGATCTCGGTGGCCGACTCGGTTTTATGATGACCGAGATCCGCGGCTTGATCCGTCGCTAATTTTTCCTTGAGAAATTAAACTTTCGGAATCTTGAGAGTCAGGATTCCGTTTTCCCAAACGCGCGTCGCGAGTTTTTCGTGAACGGGATGCGAGAGCGGAATCTCCTGACGGAACGTTTGATAGTTGTTCGTCTCGACCTTCACGTCCTCGGTCTTCACGTTATCCTCGAAATTGCGCGAGCCCTGCACGACGACTTTCGAGTCGCGCACGAAGAGTTTCACGTTGTCCTTCTCGTGCTCGGGAACTTCCGTCTGGATTAAGTAGTGCGTGTCGGTCTCGCGGAGATTCGTCTTCGCGTTTTGAATCTGATAGAACGGGTCGGAGAGCCGGTCGCGGTGGCGGCCGAGGTCCTTCATCACTTCGCGCTTCTCTTGAAGAATACCTTGAGCGAAGGCTTCTTTCTGCGCTCTTAGCGATTCGGTGAACGCCACCTGGTTCTTTTTATGCGCCGCTTGGAACTCTTGGTTCTGCTGAACGAGCGCTTCCTTATAGAAAATCTCGTTCTGCGCGGTTTTCTTTTCGAACACCGCTTGGCGCTCTTTTATCTGATCTTCATGGATGCGCGCGAGCTTGTCGGTTTCGTCCTTTTGGGTGCGCTCCATGAGCTCCATCTTCTGTTTGTGAATGGAGTCTTGCTCGCGGACGGCGGCGTCGCCGCGGCGGTGAACGCGCTCGACCTCGGTGGCGTAGTAATTGCGCGTTTTTTCCATGTTCATGTTTCCGCGCGTGCGCTCGTCCTCGGCCTGCTTGATGTTCTGGTTGCGCATCTCCTGGAACTGCATCTCGCCTTCCTTGCGCTCTTTCACCAGCGCCTCGTGCGCGCGGTTTTTCAGATCGGTTTGTTCTTTAAGGAACTGATTGCGTTGAGTTTCGTAGCGTTGATCGTGATCGGTGCGCTGCTGGTTGAGCTGCTGTTGTCCCCATTCGCGCTGCTTGCCGTATGTCGACTTGTGCTCGGTCTGAATCTCCTTCATGCGATTGGAGTTTTCTTGAATCGTGTTTTGCAGCTCTTGCTTCGATTTTCGGCTGACTTCCGCCTTGTGCTGTTGTGCCTCTTTATGGAATTGGGCGAGGTCGTCCCTTACTCCGCGCGCGACCTGCTGGCGTAGCTCCGTTTGTTCGTCCTGGATTTTCTTGGTGACGTTGGCTTCCTCGCGGCGGACGAGCGTCTCTTTGTGTTTCGCGCTTTGGATCGCCTCAGAAAGATCGTCTTTCTTGCGCGCGTACGTCTCGCGCATCTGGCTCAGCTGCTGCTCGCCGTTGTCGCGCGTATTGGCCTGTCGGGAAGCGAGGTTCTTTCTCTCGTACGTGATCTTGCGCTCGGCTTCGTTGCGCATTTGATCGACGGTTTCGCGAGTCGTGTCGCGAACGTGATTGATCGCCGCCGAGCTGTGGCGGCTTTCGTTCTTCAAGTCCGCA
>CAYPFC010000200.1:898-1669 GCA_964409815.1 uncultured Pseudobdellovibrionaceae bacterium | reverse complement strand
TCCTGAGTCTGTTGCTTTTTCTTGCGGTAAGCTTCTTGAAGCTCGCGCAGTTCCTGCGCTTGCCGATTGCGATCCCCTTGGATCTCCGATCCCATGCTGCGACCTCCTGTCGCTGATTCCATATTATCACGGAGATTCTTAGAACCGCGGTCTAGCTCTTGGCCGCCGGACCTTCGGTCGTGGGCGCGCGAGGGCTGTCGTCGTCGGGCTTGGGGCAGGTGGGCTTGAAGTGGGAGGTGTTGCCCCGGCACATCCAGGTGTCGCGGTAGGTGACGCTTTCGTCGAGCTTCACCGGGTAGTACTTGCGGTACTGACGAGGGTCGAGGTTCGAGATCACCACGCGTTCCTGTCCGGTCGTCGAGTTGGCGATCACGAGCTCGAAGGCGCGGTATTCGGCCGAAGCTGAGAGCGAAAACAGTGCGAGTAACAACGCCATGATCATGCAATATTTATCGGCACGTTGGATGAGTTTTGTTAGGAACAAATCAAGAGCCGGCGCGTCTATGTCAGGATCGTGATGGGATTGTCAGGAGTCCGTCGGTGGCCTGGACCGAGATTGAGCGCGCGAGCGTTGCGGCGGTATGGATTGGGAAATGCCGACCACCTTCGTGATTGCTTTCTTACTGATGTGCGCGCCCCTCGTATACGCGCAAGCTCCATCGACTCTTACGGACGCTGTCACGAAACCCGAATGGAAACCGAAAATCGATTGGGCCGGAGACATCCGTTATCGTTTCGCGCGGCTGAAAGAGTCCGAAGACGAAGAGCGCA
>CAYPFC010000200.1:0-888 GCA_964409815.1 uncultured Pseudobdellovibrionaceae bacterium | reverse complement strand
CTTCGCGTTCGGTTGGGCATCACGGCCGACGTGAATGAGTCCGTGAAAGCGGTTATCCGCCTCGCGACCGCGAACTCGGCGATCAGCTCCAACCAAACCATGGGCGACTCGTCCGATCCGGGCTCCGCGCGCCGGAGCTTCGGTTTGGATCTCTCATATATTGATGCACGGTTTTGGGAAAACGGCATGCTCTGGGGCGGGCGCACGGCGAACCCATTTTGGGCTCCCGCTAAAACGCAAACGCTCTTTGACGCCGACCTCGCGTTCGAAGGCGTGGCTGCGCGCTGGGATCCCAAGACCGGAGTGTTCGCCTCTCTCGGCGGGTTCATGATCTCGGAAAATTACGTCGCGCCTTCGGATAGCGTCGATACCGGACACGTCGGCGCGGAGGTCGGTGCGCGCTTCAGGTTCGGGGACAGTTCTTCGCTCGGCGTTCGACTTGGAAATCACTACTTCTTAAATGTGCAGAATTCCAACATCACCCGTTTTGATAAAGACGCGAAGATCGATCCTTATTCTTATCCGTTCGATCGCTACCGCGGAAACACGGTTCGCGTGAACGACCCTTTATTGCCGGCGGATCAGAGAAAATATTTCTTCCAGACTGAGTTCGTGCTGCTGACCGCGGCCGCCGAGTGGAAGCAGGTGTTCGGAAAATTCGAATTTCTGCTTTTCCTCGAGGCGATCCAAAATGAAAAGGCTGGGGATTACAATCGCGCGCACGAGTACGGCGCGCTCGTCAGGTGGAAGTGGCTTTCCGTTTCCCTCGCCGAGATTAAGAAAGAATCGGACTCTTTGATCGGCGCGCTCACCGATAGTGATACCAATGGCGGCGGCACGGACAATGAAGGCCGCAGGGCCGCGATCGGTTTGCAGCTTGGAAAGAAC
>CAYPFC010000199.1:2600-5552 GCA_964409815.1 uncultured Pseudobdellovibrionaceae bacterium | reverse complement strand
AAAGATCATCGACACCGATCACCAGCAGTTGAAGTCGTACCTCGCGCACCTTAAAGACGTGAAGACGAAGCGCGATGAGCTGAAAAGCCGGGTGGCCGAGCTCATGCGCACGCAAAAGGAGATCGACTCGCAGGAGAAAGAGCTCGCCGGACAGCTGCGCGAGAAGTCGCGGCTTGTGGCGGAGCTCAGAAAATCGAAGAACAACAAACTCAATGCCCTCAAGGACCTTCGCGGCCAGCACGGAGTCGATGTGCTCTCCTACGCGTTCTTCGAGCGCAAAGGATCGCTACGCCCGCCGATCGAATCGCCGCTCATAAGAGAGTACGGCACGTACGTGGATCCGCAGCATCGCTTTAAGTTGATGCACAAAGGGCTATTTTACCAAGCGCCAAAGGGTACCGGCGTCTATGCGATCGCCGAAGGCGTCGTCGCGCTCGCCGCGCATCTTCCCGGATACGGAAAAGCGGTCATCGTCGATCACGGCGACAGTTACTTTTCGTTCTATGGATTTAATCGCGATCTGAAAGTGCGTGAGGGCGCGCGCGTGAGAGAGGGCGACGTGCTCGCCTACACCGGCGCGGTTTCGCCGCTCTTTGGACCAGGACTTTACTTTGAAATTCGACATTTCACGGATGCCATTGACCCTCGGAATTGGATCAAGGAATCTGGGATTAAGACCGCCAACCATTAGGAGTCTTCATGAGACGACGTCTTTGGAACCGCTGGACCTTTGTCCTGGCGTTCACCCTCACCGCAGTGTTGTCACTCATGACCACCACCCATGTAAAATCTTTCGCCGAAGAGCGCTACCAGGAGCTTCAGCTGTTCGCCAAGGTTCTTAACCTCGTTCAGCAATACTACGTCGAGGAAGTCGACACGAAGAAGCTGATCTACGGCGGAATCAAAGGCATGCTTCGCGAGCTCGATCCGCACACGAACTTCCTGCCCCCCGATATCTACAAGGAATTCGAAACCGAGACGAGCGGCGAGTTCGGCGGAATCGGGATCGAGATCACGGTTCAGAACGGAATTCTCACGGTGATTTCGCCAATCGAGGACACTCCGGCGTGGAAGGCCGGCGTGAAAGCCGGAGACAAGATCATCGAGATCGACGGCGTTTCGACGAAGGGCTACAGCCTCGTCGAGGCGGCGCAGAAGATGAAAGGAAAGAAGGGCGCGAAGATCAAGCTCGGAATTTTCCGCGACGGCTTCGAGAAGCCGAAAGATTACGTCATCGAGCGCGGCACCGTGAAGATCAAGTCGGTGAAGTATCAAGATCTTGGCGAGGGCTACGCGTATGTGAGAGTGACGAGCTTCATCGAGAACTCCTCGAGCGACCTCGAGAAAATCATCAAGGCGCACGAGAAAAAATCGAAAGACGTTCGCGGAATGGTCCTCGATTTGCGCCGCAATCCGGGCGGTCTGCTCGACCAGGCGGTTCAGATCAGCGATCTCTTCCTCGAGCAAGGAACGATCGTGAGCACTATGGGCCGCAATCAGAAGGAAAAGGAAATCGTTTACGCGAAGAAGGCGGGGACTCTCAAACTCTTCCCGATCATCGTGCTCATCGACCAATACTCGGCGAGCGCGTCGGAGATTCTCGCGGGCGCGTTGCAGGATAACAAGCGCGCGATCATCATGGGCGCGCGCTCGTTCGGAAAAGGCTCCGTTCAGTCGGTCGTCAAGCTTGGCGACGGCTCGGGTTTGAAGCTCACGGTCGGCCGCTACTACACGCCGAGCGGACGAAGCATTCAAGCCTACGGCATCGTTCCGGACATCGAGCTCGAGGATTTCTCGCCCGAGGTTCTGGATCAGGCGCGCGTGAAGCACGACTCCAGAAGAGAAAAAGACATGCGCGGCCACCTCGTGGGCGAAAACGAGGAAGGCGAGGATTCCGCGGGACCCGCGGCGGCGAACAAAGATCAGAAGAATCAGCTGAAGAAGGACGCGAAGAAAAAAGCCGAAGCGAAGAAGATCCAATACTGGTGGACCGAGTCCGACGATAAAGAGGACAAGGTTCTCTCGCCCAAGGATAAGCTCCTCAAAGACGACTTCCAGGTGCAGCAGGCATACAATTACTTGCGCGCGCTCGCGGTCGTCGACGAACAGAAGAAGCCGGTCACCACGAAGCAATAATGAGAGTCTTACTCTTCGTTCTTACTCTTGCGAATCTGGCTGACGCGGACGACCGCGTGGGCTGGGGGCGCAAGATCCGGATCGTCGATCCCGGCGTGATTTTCACTTTGCCCGTTTGCGGGATTCACCACGAAGGAAGCCAGTACTTTACCTACGAGTTTTGTCCGGCGAGCCCCGGTGACCACATCCGTCGCGAGGGAAAGAGCGATCGTCTTCCGCCCCCGGGTACCGCGACTGCCGAAACGACGGCCGCGGCCCTCAGCGAAGCCGAGTACGCGGAGTTCGTGCCGCGAAACTTGTCGTCGTCGGCGCTACGTTACCGCGGGCAAATGAGTTTCAACTCTCTGAAGACGAAAGCGCTCGCCGAAGGCGTGCCCTCCGTCATTTACGAGCGCGCGGTCGCGCACTTTCGCGCGCTTCGCAACTCGGGCGCGACCACCAGGCCTTGTTTCATCGCGGCCGATCTCACCGCCCCGAGCGGAGGCGCGATGTGGGAGCTCTGCGTGGGCCCTCAGGTTTCGGTCCTGAAGGTGTCCGTTCAGTCGGGTACCGGCGCCGGCCCGAGCTGCACGGATCACCCGTTTCAGAATAAGGACGCGAGCGGGTGTACGCGCTTCTTCGGGAATCGCCCGGGTTACTGTCTTTCGAGCGGCGGTCGTTACGCCACCCGTGCCGCGCGCTTCATGCAGAACGCGCAAGTTCCGATCGTGGAGCTTCAGGGGCTCGACCGCGGAGAAAACGACGCGAGCGACGGCGCGTGGATCGCGCTGAACTCGCAGTCGCAGCGGGTCTTCGCCATTTCGCCGGCGGCCGGTT
>CAYPFC010000199.1:0-2590 GCA_964409815.1 uncultured Pseudobdellovibrionaceae bacterium | reverse complement strand
TATACGGGCGTGTGGGAGTTTTCGGCGCGCTCGCAGGGCGGAACGATGCCGATTTACGTGTACCCGGGCGAGCAAGACGTGAAGGACTTCACCGCGCGCAAGGCCGGCGCATACTGGAATGAGACTTGTAAATCGCAAGTGACCAACACGGCTTGGATCGACGGTGGCGCGAACGACGAAGAGCTGCTTCAGCTCGCGCGCGCCGAAGCCGTCGACAAGCTTCGGCGCCAGATGAATCCGGCGGGCGGGCTTCGCGGTACGATCGCGCCGACCGACGCGACCTTTTAACTAAGCTTCTTTCGGCAATTTATCTTTGGAGACTTCCGTCACCTTGGCCTTACCGACCAGGTAATTCACGACTTTCTCTTCAGTGACTTGAAAGCTCAAGCGCGAGCGACGCTCGGGCTTGTTGTAAAACTCTCTCAGACGATCCATCTCAATTCCGGTCTGCTTGCCGTACTCTTCGATCTTGGCGTCGAGCTCGTCCGGCTTCGCGCGAAGGCCGAGCTTATCTGCGAGAGCGTCGAGCAAGAACGTCGACTTCACCATGAAGGTCGCCGACTCTTCGAACTCTTTGCCCCACTTCGCCTTGTACTCGTCGAAATCTTTCTCACTCAAGCCTTGTTGCTTCAGGCGGCCCTTGAAGTCCTCGATCAGCGCTTCCTTCTGTTGCTCCACCAACGAGCGGGGAGCGTCGACGGGATTCGCTTCGACGAGCGAGCGGACCACGCGGTTCTTCATATCTTCCTGAATGCGTTTCTCTTCGCTCTCTTGGATGTCCTTGCGAATGCGGTCTTTCAGGGCCGAGAGCGAATCGAATTCGCCGACTTTTTTGGCGAGATCATCGTTCAATTCCGGCAGCACCTTTTTCTTCATTCCCGTGAGCTTGGCTTCGAACGTCACGGGCGCGCCGCTCAGCGAGGCTTCGTGGTAGCCTTCCGGGAACTTCAAATTCAGGGTGCGCGATTCGCCGACCTTCATGCCGACCAGGCCCTGCTCGAAGCCCTCGATGAACTGATTCGATCCGATCTCAAGCTCGTGTCCTTGCGCGGCTCCGTTCGGGAGCGGCTGTCCGCCGACGAAGCCGGTGAAGTCCACGACCGCTACGTCGCCGTCACGGAGCGAGCGATCCTCGAACACGGTCACGGTCTCGGCTTGACCGGTGCGGATGTTTTCCAGAATGGAGGCGATTCGGTCCTCGGGAATCTCCAACTTTTCTTTCATCACTGAAAGACCTTCGAATTTTTTCACGTCGACATCGGGACGTACTTCGATTTCCGCGGTGAATGAAAAACTCTTCTTTTCGTCCAAAGCGTTAAAAGAAATTTTCGGATAACCCACCGGCTCGAGCTTGTGCTCTTCGAGCACCGACGAGTACGCGTCGTTGATCAGCTCGTTGACCACATCGTTTTTCACCTGATCGCCGTACGTCGACTTGATCGTGGCGAGCGGCGCTTTACCGGGACGGAAGCCCTTTATGTTGGCCTTTTTTTGGATTGCTTTGTAGACTCTGTCGAATGCTTGCTGGACCTTTTCAGCCGGGACCTCAACGTTGATTTTTCGCGACAGACCTTCCAGTTTATCGACGGTCGATTTCATAGGGACTCCTCACAGGTTTCGAATCGATTTGATTTACTCTCGATGCCGCGGTTTGCCAACCCTTAAGCAGGGCCAGTGGCGCGGCGCGCGGGAGGCCGGCCGATGATTCATTTCGTGACCGGAAAGGGTGGGGTCGGCAAATCGACGCTGGCCGCGAGTCTCGCGTGGAATCTGGCCGGCAAAGGCCGCAAAACCTTGCTCGTCGAGCTCGGAGAGCGCAGCTATTTCCGACATGTTTTTCAAACCGATTTACAGGCTCACGAAGCGAAAATCAGCTCGCATCTGACGGTCGCGCGCTGGGAGGGGGAGGCGTGCCTGCGCGAGTACCTCCACCACCTGATCAAAATCGAGCGCGTCGTGAAAATGTTTTTCGACAACAAGGTCATGCGCGCGCTCGTTCAGGCGGCGCCGGCGCTGAAGGAGCTCGCGCTGCTCGGCAAGGTCACGAGCGGCCCGCGCAAGATCGGTCCTCCGCTTCCGTACGACGAGATCGTCGTCGATGCTTACTCGACCGGGCATTTCCGGGCGCTCTGGCGCGCGCCGGTGGGTTTGGCCGAGGCGATTCCATTCGGGCCGATGGGAGAGCAGTCGCGCTCGATCGTGCGTACGCTCAAAGACCCCAAGCTCGTGAAGTTTTACGTGACGATGATACCCGAAGAGCTTCCCGTCACCGAAGGCCTCGAGCTCGCGCGGGATATTCAGAAGGAAATGGAGCAGGATCCGGAGCTTGTGCTGAACCGCTGGCTCGAATGCCCGCTCACGCCCGAGCAGCTCGAGAAATTCCGCGGTCATGATTTCGCCGATTACCTCCACACGCTGCTCACGCGCCAGTCGCAACTGCGCCAGCAGGTCGAGAGCCGCACGCGCCACCACCGCGTGCTGCCATGGATTTTCGCCGATAACCCGGCCGAGAAAATTCGCCAACTCGCACCCGATTGGGAGCCGACATGATCGAGCTTCTGAAGAAACATAAGATTTTGATTTGCGCGGG
>CAYPFC010000198.1:3513-5558 GCA_964409815.1 uncultured Pseudobdellovibrionaceae bacterium | reverse complement strand
TCGCGCGTGAGATGCACGCGGAAGCGCTTGTCCTTTTTGAGCAGGTCGGCGACGAGGCGGCTGACCGCAAGGGTGATTGCGGACTCGGTTTGGCCGTTGCGAACGGCGCCGTCATCTCGCCCTCCGTGCCCGGGGTCGATGATGACGGTCGCGGCTTGTGCCGGTTGAAAACAGAAAACGGAAATCAGTACGGATATCAGATATCCGATAGCGGATATCCGATATCGGAATCTTCGTTGGTTGGAAGACATGCTTTGATTTTACGTGCGAGTTAAAAAAAAAGCGACCTGGAGGGTAAGGAGGGGGACCAGGCCGCTTAGGGGGAAAGCCTGCTACATGAGCAAGCCAGATGCCAAATTCCACGGCATATAACTTCAATAGATTGTCTTTTGGCTAGCCCTCGGTCGGGCTTATGGAAAGACTTTCGTGATGTGTTTTTGCAAATCCGATTTGGAACCCCCTTGCGAGGATTTTCAACTGCGCGGTCTCACTATGGTTTACTCGTGGCGTCGCCGCTCAAAACTTCGTCACCCGGGCCAGTACTAGTTTGGGGTCAATTGCGAAAAATCTGCCTAACTTTTTCCTACTCAACCTGGACCTTCGGCCAGCCGAAGAAGTGGATAGGGGTAAAGGGGTAGTTATGAAAAATCACGGGAAGATTCTTTTGGCGATCGTCATGCTGGTCTCGGGACCGGCTCCGGTCTTCGCGATGGACGACTTCGAGGCCGAAGTCGAAGAGTCGATGGCCGAGTCCGACGCCACCACCGAGCAAGCGAAGCTCGCGAAGGAACGCGCCGAGCGTGAGGCCGAGGAGGCCGCCCGCACCAAGAAAGAGACGGCCGCAGCCCGCGCGGTCGCCGCCGAGAAGCTCAAGGCATCGACCAAAGAGCTCGCCGCGGCCGAAAAGGAAATCCAAGCGCTCAAGAAAGAGCAGGCCAAATATAAGACGGAAAAAGCACTGACGGACAAGCAGATCGCGAAGGCGAGCGTGAAACTGCAGGCGGCCACGAAAAGCCTCGAGAAGCTCAAAGGCCAGAACGAAGCCCTCCGCGAAGAAAGAGTTCCAGAAGCAACAAGCCGAGCTCAAGGCTTCGGAGGCGCGCCTGCGCACCGCCGAGGCGGATCACGCGCGCAAGAAAGTCGCGACGCAGACCCAGATCGCGCAACTGAAAGCCCAGCACCTGGACTCAAAGCGCAAGGCCGACGTGATCGAAGCCGAGATCCGCGCCAAGCGCCAGGCTCTCAGCAAGATGGAAGAAGAAGTGAAGATCGCGGAGGCCGAGGTGGAAGCCGGCGAGGGTCGCATGCGCGACGCCGAAGAGCGCTTGGGCGAGATGCGCGCGAAAGCCGCGAAGCGCGAGGCCGAGCTCGGTCAGCGCCAGGCCGCCGCCTCGCGCGCGATGGAGTCACGCTCGGCGAAGGAAGCTCTTTTGAGAATGAAACAGGCCGAAGTCAGCCAGTCGCTCGCGCGTAGCCCGTCGAGCGACACCGCGAACATGAAGGTGGCGATGCGCCCCTCGATCGCGTCGTCTTCGAAGATGACGCTCGCGCGCGATTGCCGCGTATACGACAAACCGGGCGCCGCGGGTAAAGTGATCGGTTCGAAGAAAGCCGGCTCGTCGGTTCAGCCGCACTCGAGCGGCGCGTGGATCGGCTTCAAGACCAAGAAGGCTGGCACGGTTTATCTTTCCAAAGGTTGTTTCTAAGAGGATATCGCGGACCCGCGGGGTGCGGGTCCTACAAAGAAAGAACGGCTTGGAACTGCAGCGTGCGGTTGTAGGCCGCGGCCAAAGTTTTTGGAAATTGAACGTCCTTGAGCACGAGCTGCAGGCATCCCTGCAGCTCGGCCTTCGTGGATTGCAGTCCGACGCCTTCAAAAACGACTTTGCTGTTCGAAATCGCGCCCGTCGGTCCCGTCTTCAGCTCGAAGCGGACCTTGCCATTCAGCGATTCGTCTTTCAGGAGCGCCGTTTCGTAGCACGATTGGAATCTTCCTTGGTAATTCGAGAGGTGTTGGTTCAGCTGATCTTTCGAAAGACCGGGGA
>CAYPFC010000198.1:0-3503 GCA_964409815.1 uncultured Pseudobdellovibrionaceae bacterium | reverse complement strand
ATTCTTGGCATCTTCTTTCGTGCCCGCATCGAGGTGTTTCGACATATCCACGCGGCCCATTTGCGAGTCGCTTGGGCGGTAGGCGGGCTGCGAGAGGCGCCAACCGGAGGACTTTGTTTTTTCAGCCTGCGCTATTGGCGTAGCGATACCCGCGACTTTCGTGCGTTTGTACTTCGCGAGGAGCCTTTCCGCGAACGAGAGCTGCTTCTTACGCTTCTCTTTCGGGACGTGAACGACGAACTCGGAAGAATCGTCGAAAACGGCTTCGACGTCTTCCTCCATCGTCGGTCGCGCGACCGCCGTGAAGTCGAGCTCGTAAGCGTCGGCCGAGGCGTTGAGCGTGTCTGCGAGGCCGCCCGGCGCGAGTACGGCCACACAAGCCGCGACGTGAATGAAGATCGAGGCTAAAACCCAACGATTTTGCTCGAACGAGATCTGGAATTTGAACGCGTTACGCAGATCGAGTTGCTCGAGGCCGCCGGCGACGTACCGGCCCCACTGGCGCGGCGTCGTATCGAGGAAGGTGTTCCACATCTTAGCGAGACTCATGCTTGACCTCTTCTTTAAGAAGCTCTTTTTCAAATTCGTCGAAGCTCAGCTCGGAAAGCTCCTGCAGCTGCTTCGCGTGAAGGCTCTTGAGTTGGTAAAACTGAACCGATGGCCGCCGAATGTCGCCCTTCACTTTGAGCTCGCCGAGATCGATCACTTCGGACGCTTTGACCGCGACCGTGACGAGCATGGCGAGGAAAATTCCGAAATAAAACACGCAGCGTACGACGGTCATAATTTTTTCTCCCAATCCGCGACGACTTGCGCGAGTTGGCGGTAGGTTTCGGCCTCAAGGCCTTCGGCCTTTTCGAGCTCGCTGCGCGCGTGCGCGAGCGAGGCTTTCAGGTCGGCGCGGTGAAGCTCGGCGAGGCCGCCGATCTTCCATTTGTGCTTGCGCGACTTACTGAACGTCTTTTGGCTGAGGTCGAGCGCCCTTTCGACCTCATTCAGGCCGCTCTTCGCGGTGAGCGCGCGCAGGGCCGAATGAGTTTTGATCGCTTGGTTCAAGATCGCCGCGTCGGCCGTCGCGGGCCTCGGGAGGCCCCTCGTTGGGATTTCGACGCTTACGTTCTCGCGGCGCTCTTTGAGCTTCGCGAGCAGCATTTCATGCGCCGAATCTCCCTCGGGCGCGCGGGGGGCGCCGGCGGCGATAAAGAGCCCCAGGAATTTCTGAAACGCGAAGGGATCGGTTTCGAGGAGTGGCTTCCACGTCGGCCAGTCGGAAATCACGCGCTCGACGTTCTCGCCTTGCAGGACGCCCTCGAGCAGCTCTTGTCGTTCCGGGACAGAAAGCTCCTGCCAATCGGGAATCGCCTTGGCTTCCTCGTACGCCGTTTTGGCGTCCACCGTGCGGCCGGGCTCACGCGCCTTCAACAGCGCGATGAGCGCCCTTGGAGACTTCGCGCGCGACTCGATCTCTTTGACGAGGGCCGAGTACTCCGCGGGAGTCGCGTGCGCTTCTTTGGCGAGTGCGAAGAGAACCGCTGGATCCAACGCGCCGGCGTCGGGCGACTCGGTCCATAGGGATTTTCTCCAGGCGCGCGACCAGCGCGAGTCGAGGATCAGGCGCTTCAACGTCGCCCCGTCGGCGCGCGCGAGAGTTTCATTCAGCGGCTTGGTCTCGAACGCGGCTCGCCAGGCGTCTACGCCCACGACTTCCGAAACATAATGGTTGAACCACTTCGAAGCGTCCGCGCCGAGGGTCGCCTCGAGGGCGGGCTTACTGAACAGATCGGCGATCTCCCCCGCCGAATCCGCCGCGTTCGCGCGACACGCGGGAAGAAGCGCCGGTAGAATCACTTCGGGCTTAAGCGCTTCGCGCGCGCTTTCCTCAAGCGGCAGGTTTACCGCTTTCAGGCGAAGCGTGCATGCGAGGGCGAGCGCGCCTTCACGCTCTTGGAGCGAGCTCAAGAGGAGCAAATCGAGTTGCGTCGGATCGGGGAGTTGCTCGTAACCCGCGCGCAGAATGCCCGGGATCGGTTTCTTGCCCTTCAACTGCGTCAGGCTGCACGCGCGGAAGTCGTGGCGCGCGCGTTCCTTCGGCCAGCTTTCGGGCGGCGCCTTCGCGAGCGCGTCGATGCGCGCGCACGCCGAGTGTTCTTCAAGGCGCTTGTCCTCGAAGGCGAAGCGGAGCCATGTCGCGAGGAGAGGCGTCTGCAGGAAGCGCTCAGTGCTCAAGTAGAGCTTCGTCTTCGGGGCGCGGTGGATTTCGGCAACGTAGCCGTCAATGAAGGCATCGCGCTCGGCATCCGAGGGAAGCGCGGCGAGGACGTCGCCGGCCGCGGCGTTCGACGAAGCGAACGCTTTGCCGAGGTCGGTGATCATTTCTTTGTGGAGGCGGCACTCGGGACAGTTCTTCGTCCATTCGGTAAGACGGCGGACGGCGCCCTCGGGGTTCTTGCGATTGAGGTCGCACCAGGCGAGCTGGTAATGAAAGTATTCTTTTTCGTCGCGTGAAAGGCTTTCGATTCGCAACGCGCGCTCGAAGACCGAGGCGGCCTTCGCGAACTGACTGTTATTGAAAAGTCCCTCGCCGGCGAGTTTAGCCAACTTGACCTTAAGCTCGCGCGTGAGCGTGCGGTCGTTCAGGAAGGCGAATTGCGCGTACTGGTAAGGCGCGGTCGCGACCGCCTCGGCCGGCGCGAAGGCGAGAACGGTCGCCAGGCGCGCGGCGACTTGGTCGGTCTTCGCCGACCGGTAGGCGCTCTCGGCGTCGCGGAAGCCCGCCTTCGGGTCGTGATGAAGCTTCGCGAGGACCCGTGCGACCGGGTCCCCGGGCGCCACGCGGTCCACGGCATACGCGGACGCGCCGATCAGAACGGCCAGCGCGAGCGATGACGAACGGATCAAGGCGAGGCGCACAGCGACCTCACTTTCACGCGGATGCGATCGGGGCGCGCGAGCGTCTTGATATTTTCAGGTGTGGCGCCCCAGTGCTCGCGCGCGTGCGCGATTTTCCGGCTCAGCGGCGGGTTTTTGAAGTTCGGATCGCCCGCGAAACGTTTGTATTCTTCTTTAACGGCGATGAGGCCGAACGCCTTCACCGCGAGCGGACCATGCGCCTCTTCCTTCAAGAGCGCGATCTCCCTCCACCGGCAGTGGCGCGCGAGACCCGTAAGTTCGAGCGCAAGCAGGCGGTCGCGATCTTCGCGTTTTAAGCCGGCCGGAGCCGTCAGACGGGCCCACTGGGCGATCCCGAAGAACGTTTCGAAGTCGGCGCGTCGGTACGAGGCGCGCGCGTCGTCCAACAGGCTAGCCTGGGCGCCTATCGAGGAGATCAGAATGAGGAGCGCGAACGCGAGTCTCACTACTGCCCCATCCGATCGTAGCTCAGATCCTTGAAGCCCATCGCGAGGAGTTTGCGCTGACGCTCGAAACCGCGCTCGCCCATCTCTTTCCAGCGCGGGTCGTGGATATTCGGCGCTTGGTTTTTCAGCGCGTACTCGCGAACGAAC
>CAYPFC010000197.1:0-5560 GCA_964409815.1 uncultured Pseudobdellovibrionaceae bacterium | reverse complement strand
GCGATTCCCACGCGCAAGTCCATAGGTATTAAGAAGATCGCGCTTATGCTCGGCGATTTCACGAACCAGCCGGGTTACGCGCGCGCGATGGAGTTGATGGACGATTCGTGGAAAGGCGCGGTCGCGCAAATGACTCCGCAGGAAGTCGCGGCCCGCTTCTTGTCGATGATGTTCCCGTGGGTTTTTGCCGAGAAGGAACGTCCGCAAATGAGTCGCTCGGATAGCCCGCAATCTCGTGCTGAGGAAAGATCGCGAGAGAGATCTGAACGAAGAGATGAGAGTCGACGAGACGACAATCGCGGGGACGAGAAGCGCACCGATTCTAAGCAGGAGCGTCGCGATCAGAAACGCCAAGCGAAGCGCGACTTCCGCAAGCAGTTCATCAAGGGATTTCACAAAGGACGCAAAGACCACAAAGGTGGCGGACACGCGCCGCCGAGGCGGAGTTCCGCACGCTAGCGTTAATCGATAGGCGGCAGGTTCGGCCGCTTGCGCACGCTCATCCACGTATGCCACATCACCGCGGCGATCACGATCGACCCGCCGATTACAGAATATCTGGAAGGCACCTCGTGCATCACGAGCGCGACCCATACGGGATTCAGGATGGGCTCGATCACCGGGACCATTGAAGCTTCGAGAGCGGTAACGTAGCGGACCGCGATCCCGTACAGCACGTAGGGGATTCCGAGCTGCACGACTCCGAGGACGAGTAAGATCGTCATGTCGGTCGTCGTCGGCGTCGGGCTCCATAGTAAAAACGGAATCCCCACCGCCGCGGTGATGCCATGCCCGAGGAGCAGCGATTCGAGCGTCGACTTCCCCTTTTGCATGCGTAAGCCCAGCGCGATTCCCGCGAAACTAAATCCGCTTGTGAGCGCGATGACATTGCCCCAGAAATGGTCGGTCGAGAGTTTCTCGAGGAAGAAAACGGTCATCCCGCACATGACGATCAAGAGCGCGATGACGTCGCGGCGGGTGGTTTTCTCTCCGAGCAGTGGTCCGCTTAAGATCGCGACGTATATCGGCGCCGTAAATTGAAGCAAGATTGCGTTCGCGGCCGTCGTGAGTTTTGTCGCCGCTACAAATGAAAGCGTCGTGTAGGCGAACATGATCGCGGTAAAGAATTGCGCCTTGGTCCATACGAAATGGAAGCGGCGTGTGGCGATTGCCAAAACGACGCCCGCGATCGCGCCCCGCACCCCCGCGATGGCGAGAGGGTGCAGACCGACAGACTTGATGAGGACGCCGCCGATACTCCAGAGCGTCGCGGCTCCGGCGACCATGAGAATGGCTCGATTGTGGGTCACGCACCGACCTTAGTTGCCGCCTGCGCGCAGAGGTGCTCGGCGCGCTTGAGTTTGCGGATCAAACGATTGGTTTTCAGGCGCGAGCTTCTCAGCGCGCCCTCGAGGTACCCTTGGAAGTATCCGCCGCTCGCTTCGCCGATGGCAATGAATTGCGTGTCGTACGCGGAGTTGATTTCAAGTCCGCGGATCTCACCCGGCCGCGTGGGGCCCGAGTAGCTGAAGGGCGCTTCGCTGCGCTCGGCGCCGACGTAAAGCGCGCTCACTCCGGGGGCGAAGGTCTCGAGCTGTTTAAGAATGCGCGCGATCCGGTCGGACTGTTCCTCTGTGGAGAGCGGGCCGGTGAGCACCGTGAGGAGGCCGGCTTCGCCAGGTTGCCCCTGCATAGACGTCCAAATTTGCTCGCCCGTGTCGGTCATATAGATGCCGCGAAATTTATAGAGCTCGCGAAAGCCCGCCTTGAATTTCAGGTGCAGCTTCACGCCGCGCGCGAACATCGTCGAACGGGCTTGTTCGAGCATTTCCTCGGTAATGCCGGGGATGCGGACTTCGATCTCGTTGAGCGCGTGCATGGGGGCGGCGTAAAGAACGTAGTCTCCCGAGAATATTTTCTGGGTGCCGTCGGGTGTTTGCGTGGTCACGTGAACGAGTCCGTCGTCGCCGCGAACGATCTTGGTGGTTTTGTGTTGGAGCTTGATCCGCGAGCGATTGCGTACGGTGAGCATTTCGGTGATTTGTCCCGCACCGCCCGGGATGGTGTAGGCTTCGTCGAAGTACGGAATGAGACGAACCGTTCTACGTGCGCCGTCGACGAGTACGTAATCGAAGAGCACGCTGACGTTGAGCTCCTCGAGACCGCGGCCGTACTCGCTCCAGAAAAACGAGCGCACAAGATTCGTAAGTGTCCGGTCGGCTTCGACGTTCTTCAAGTAGCGCTCGATGCTCGTGTTGAGAAGCATGTCTTCATCGCGGTTTTGTTGGTCGTGGGCGATTCGTTGAAGCGCGCGTGCGTTCGAGGCGAAGAGGTACTTGTCCGCGCCATATTGCGAGTAGGAAATGCCGTTGATGTGGAAGGCCCACGCCTCACCGCCGGGTCGTACGCGTTGTACATAGTCGATTCCGAGCTCTTTGATTACCGAGAGGGTCACGCGGTCGTTCGAGTTAATAAGATTTGCGCCATCGTCGAGGGTGAGATCGAGGTCTCCGGAAGCGGGGCGAGAGCTGAGTCGTCCTCCGGTCTGCGCGGAGGACTCAAGAAGCACGAATTCAATTCCGGCTTTGCGAAGTAGATCGGCGGCGAGCAATCCCGCTCCGCCTCCTCCCACCACTATCACTTTCGGCGCGGCCCACGCATTCAGCGCGACCATGCCCAAAACGAGCCCCACTACGAAATTTCGCATGAGCCCTGATAGGCGATAACGTTACTTACGTCACCGCTAAGTTTTACAGTGTGGCGTACAGGTTCCCGGTCTCGGGGTGAACGAGCGTACGCGCGTTTTTATAGATTCTGGGCGTTTGGTACAGGCGGATCATGGCCTTGTACTTGGGCATAATTTTATAGTTCTCGGGAAATAGTCTCACGAGTTCACGGTGAATTGTCTTGGCGTACTTCGGGTTCACGGTCGGGAAGAGGTGATGTTCAACGTGGTAGCCGAAATTGACGTTCAGAAACTCCATGATCGGATGATTGGTGACGGAGAGAGAGTTCGCGAGCGGGTCGTTCACGTTCGTGAGCGGGCTCAAGTTGTGGTTCGTCGAGATGTAGCTCATGAGCATGTAGTTTTGGATCAGAATCGGAAGAACGAAGAGTGGGAGCCAATTCGACGGCCCGATGAGGATCGCGTACCCGATGCCGATCGCGACCTGGGCCGCGAACTCGAGCGTGGCTTTGCGGTGGTTCATGTCGTCGAAGCCGCGGTTGCGGAAGCGCATGTACACTTGCGCGACGAGATTGTGGAACGAGAACCAGAAGAAGAAATAGAAGACGCTGCGCTTATGGCCCGAGCCCGGAGTGAACGGGAACATGAACTTCATGAACTTGGACGCTTTGAAGATTCTGAGGTTCGGAAACGCGTCGGGATCCTCGATGAGCTTTTGGGCGGCGCCGTGGTGGAGACGGTTGTGCGAGTGGCGCCAGTAAGTCGGCGAGATAAAGAACGGCAGGATGCCGAAGAAAAACAGCGCGTCCTGGAGCTTTTGATTGCGGACGATGCTGCCGTGAAGAACTTCGTGGCAGAGGAAGCCGAGCGTTCCGGTGCAAAAGCCGATGCCGAGGCCGGCGAGAACCCTGATGTACCAAGCGGGGTTTACGAGGACGACAAACGCGATCAGTGCCGAGGCGATTCCCATGCAGAGCGCGAAACCGATAAGGCGGCGCGGATTGGGTCTGAAAATAGCGGGGTCGAGGTGTTCACGAAGCGCGCGATTGTAAAAGGCGACGCTTCTTTCCACGGGTGGCGCAGGTTGCGCGACGACGCGCTCAGGGATAGATTCCATCAATCCTCTACCGATTGGTGAATGAGTATGAGTTTGAAAGTGACTGTAGCAGACATAGTGGCCGAATTCCAACCTCTGGGTGTGATTACGGGCGTTCAGGGAGACGCGGCCGTGAGGCTGAGCGGCATCTCTTCCGTGGAGCAGTGCGGGCCTGGCGATCTGGTATTTATGGACAAAAAGGACTATTTGACGCTGCTTGCCTCGAAGCGGCCGGCGGCGGTCGTAACCTCCCCGAAATTCGCTGATTTAGCTAAGGAAATTCAAGGACTTACGATCTTGCTTGCGCCCAATGTGGCGTTGGCGCATGCGCTCTTGAAGAAACGCTATGGCGCAAGAGACTTCACGCGCTCGGGTTGGAGCGGCGTGCATGAGTCGGCGGTGGTGCACGAGTCGGCGGAGATCGGCGAGGGAAGTGTGGTCGAACCTAGGGTCGTGATCGGCGCGCGCGCGCGGATCGGTCGCGACTGTCGGATCATGTCGGGTGCGGTAATTGAAAACGATGCGGAGATCGGTGACGGAAGCCTGGTCCATCCCGGCGCGATGGTGGGCTACGGTTGCAAGCTGGGTCGCGAAGTCGATTTGGGTCCGGGAACGGTGGTAGGCAGTGAGGGTTACGGGTTTGCGCAAGATCAGAAGCGCAAAAGTTATCCGATTCCGCAAACGGGGATCGTGGTGATCGGAGATCGCGTGCGCGTGGGCGCGAACTGCTGCATCGATCGCGCGACGTACGGCGAGACCCGCATCGGCGCGGGAACGAAGATCGATAATTTGTGTCACATCGCTCACAACGTCGAGATCGGCGAGGATTGTTTGCTCACGGCCTTCTTTTGCGTCGCCGGTTCATCGAAGATCGGCAATCGCGTGATTGCGAGCGGTCAGAGCGGCGTGATCGATCACATGAAGGTGTGCGACGACGCGGTTCTGTTGCATCGGGCGGGCGTCACGCAAGACGTGGAAAAGCCTGGAGCGTACGCGGGCCTTCCGTTACAGCCTCTCGGCGAATACATGAAGAACACGGCGGTGATGCGCCAAGCGGTCGACCTGCGCCGCCGAGTTATGGATCTCGAGAAGGAGTGATTCGCTCGCTCCAGCCGTGACGCCTCCGAAACTTGTCGTCGCTCATTTTGAGTGAGGCTATGTGTTGAAGCGCTTGATATTTATTCTTCGTATTTCTTACGTAAGGATGTTTCGTCGCCTCCGCTTCTAAAATCTCCCATATTATTCGTGAAAATTTATTCTTTGCCTTAGGGCGAATGGCGTAAACGAGCTCGCAATCTATTGCCTCGGCCGCGCGTTTGAGCGCCGCGATAGAAATGGATCCGCGCAGCTCATTTCTTTCAAATTTTGAAAACTGCTGATGTGAAATTCCCGGCCGGCTGCCAGGGAAATGTAGTGCGAGGCGAGCGGCCCTCAACCATCCAAATTCGCATTTTGGAAGTTTCAAATAGGGCTCAACTTTCCGGTCAATCTCTTGGTGTTCGTAGCAGTGGAACAGCCAATATTGATAGGCAAAATGGCGGTCGCGGTCGGAAAGAGTCACAGGTCCTCGCTCTTGAACTGCGCAACCGATAGGTTGCGGAGTTCAAGAGTCATTTTCGACGAACCCACACCTCACCCATCGGGACGCACTGCCCATTTGGATCGCCGTGACGCTCAGGAACTCCGCAACCTCGGGGTTGCGCAGTTTCTGAGTGCAAAGTCGGGCCAGCGCGCGGCTCGCATTCGGCGGGTGGAGCGGATTCTGTCAAAGAATGATA
>CAYPFC010000196.1:0-5624 GCA_964409815.1 uncultured Pseudobdellovibrionaceae bacterium | reverse complement strand
TCGCGGGTTCGCTTGTCATGCCTGCCGCGTATCAAGTTCAGTCGTTAAGCGACGCGGCCCGGGTCGAGCCTTTCGATCGCTACGCGGAAATCGGCCAACATCCCGATTTCGCCAAATGGCTCGCGGAAGGGCCGACCCGCTTGGTGATGCCGAAACCGGTCGCGTATCCGGCGGAGTACCTGAACTCATGGGCGAGACTGACGGAGCGCTACGAGGGAATTACGACCGACTTTCACATTTCGGTAGCCACCGACCAAAACGCGGCAATGAACTTGAAACCGGGCGTTCGCGAATTCTGGATCTTCGAGGAACTCGCGCTCGCGCAGAAGCTGATGCTAAGCGGACGCGTTTGCATGAGCGAGGTACGCAGACTGAACACGCGCTATTTCCCGTTTTTCGCCGCAAACGTCGAGCTGCGCCCCGACCCGTCGAAGCCCTGCCCGCCCTAAACCTGAAAACGAAGACAGCGCATCGAGATCGAGCCGTTTTCGATGCCTTCGTAATCGAAGAACAATTGATCCTCCTCGGTCGAGGCGCCGAGCGCGTAAAGCAGCGGGTAGTAATGCTCCCACGTGGGAATCGCCATGCGCGCGGCCGCTCCCTGGGACTCGATGGGCTCGACGAGCTGGGTGAACTCGCGCTTCTCGAGCCGCTCTTTCAGCCAGTCGTCAAAAACGACCGCCCAGGGATACGCCTGCGCCGCCGCCTCCCACCGAATCACGCGAAGGTTGTGAACCACGTTTCCGCTCGCGACCAGCAAAATCCCGCGGTCCCGCAAATGGCGGAGCGCGCGGCCGACTTCGAAATGATAAGGCGCCGGCTTCTCCATATGCAGGCTCAGCTGCAGAACCGGAACGTCCGCGTTCGGATACATGTGCCTAAGTACCGACCATGATCCGTGATCGAGTCCCCACATCTCTCGGTCAGGGTTGATCCTGGCGTCGGCGGTGCTCTCGACGATCTCACGCGCGATCTCCGGGCTGCCCGGCGCCGGGTATTGAACCGCGAATAGCTCCTCGGGGAAGCCGTAGAAGTCATGGATGGTCTTCGGCTTCTCCATCGCGGTCAGCCATGTGCCTTCCGTCATCCAGTGCGCCGAAACGCAAACGACCGCGCGGGGCTTCGGAATTTTCGCGGCAAGAGCCCCGAGCGCGCGAGTGTACGGATTGTCTGCGATGGCGTTCATCGGACTGCCGTGACCAAGAAAAAGTACGGGCATGCGCGCGGACATGGAGCGGATCCTACTCTCCCGACCTTCGTCCGTCACGAGCGTTTATCTGCACGTGTGAATCCTGGTCTTGTCGGCCCCACGCGGCTCCTACAGAATAATTCGATACCTCGCGGAGGAATCCCTTGCACATCACAATCGTGCGTCTGAGCTTAGTGGCCTTTGGCTTTGCGACTATTTTGCTGATCGTTTCAGTCTATACGTAGCGGAAACGTGAGTTGGCTCGGCCGACTCGTCTTCTCGAATTTCAAAGTTAAAAGATGACGCGCCAGACGCTTCACCGGAGCGCCGCTGGCGAACGTGTCGACGAGCGGACGGACGTGCGCGACGTCTCCGCTTGCCTTGATTTTCAGTCGGAACGACGCGAATCCCGGCTCGAGCCCGCCGAGATCCAAGCGCGAAAGCCCCTCGTCGAGCGCTTCCTGCACTTGCTTCGGCGTAAACTCTCCCACCCAGAACGGGCGCGGATTCACGAACCAACCGTTGATCACAAGACGGCCTTCGCGCGGATCGTGCGTGCCGCGCACCTGCTTCACGCCGTGAGAGAGCGACGGATTGAATAGCGTCAGGCGATTGAACTTCGGCTCGATGAGCAGACGCGGCTTTTCGATAAATGTTTCCCCGCCTTTGAATCTTCGCTTCTCCCATTTCGTCAGCGAGAACACGAACGCGAGCGGCCCGTGGGGCACGTCGCGATGAGCCTCTTGCCGGCAGCCTTCGACGTAGCAGCTCAGCCAGGGCGGAGAGATATCGTGACAGCCTAAGTTCTCGCGGCCCCACCGAACGAGGTGCCGGTGAAAACGGGCGTAAAGCTCTTTGGGAAAATAATGGAACGCGGGCGTGCGCAGCTGCGTGTACTCGCCGGGCACGTGCCAGTAGTCCCAGACGAAGCGATCCGAACGCGTTTCGAGCGGGCGCTCGAAACGACGATCGAAGACCTTGCGGAGGTCCGCCGCCCCGGCAAAAAAGCGATCTACCGTCATATAATGCATGCTCAGGGTTTTAAGGGGGATGTCGCGGGAGGGCAAGTGTGCGGCCTTAATATGCATAAAACGAATAATAACTCGTGCCCTATGCATTAAACAAACAATGAGGCCGGGCGTACAAGACTTTTCATTGGAGGGTCTCGTCCCATGAAAGCTTTGATCTCGATGATGTTCGCAGTTACCGCCGCTCTCGCCCACGCCGACGTGGAAGTCCTTTTCCACCCGAAAGATCCGACGCTCGAGAAGATCGCCGCGTGGATCGGCGAAGCCCGCGGGAACGTGGACATCGCGATGTACAACATGGACGTCACCGACGGCTCCCCGGTCATTCAAACTTTGAAATCCCCGGCAGTCCAAGCGCGAATCCAAAACGGCGAGCTGAAACTTCGCCTGATTTACGAAGGCTATGGGTCACCCGAGGAAAACAGAGCGCTCATGGATAAACTCGAAGCGATCGGCATCGACGCCCGCTACCTGGGCAAGAGCGCGAAGGTTCACCATAAGTTCGCGTTGATCGACGCCGGCGAGCGCTCCGAGCGCGTGGTCACGGGAAGCGCCAATTGGTCGCTGAGCTCTTACCGCAACTACGACGAAAACATTCTCTTCTTCAAAAACGACCCCGAAGCGAGCTACCGCTTCCGCACGGAATTCAATCGCATCTGGTCGATCGCTAAAGAGCACGGCGTATCCTCCTCGCATGCCCTTCCCGAGGCGATACCGGCCGAGAACGCCGACCTCGACATTCACTTCAACTCTCCCCGCATCCTCAAAGCCAAAGACGAATCGCACATCCAACTGACTGAGCAAATCGTGCGCCTCTTCGACGGCGCGAGGACGAGCGTCGACGCGGCCACGACCCGCATCCGCCTCGAGCCGGTATTGGATGCCGTTGTTCGCGCCGGAGAGCGCGGCGTGAAGGTGCGCATACTGCTGAGCCAAGACGACTACCGCGACCTCTACAAGCGCTCGCGCTGGCTCTTCAACAAGAAGAACGTGCAGCTGCGCGTGAAGTTCTATAACCTCGACGCCGGCAACTATATGACGTACCAAATGCACAACAAGTTCATGATCGTCGACGCGGAAACGATCGCCTCGGGCTCTTTCAATTGGTCCAAGTCGGGCGAAAACAATCATATCGAAAACGTGGTCGAGATGCGCGGCGCCTACGCCCGCCAGGTCGTCGGACAATTTCAAGATAAGTTCGAGTCGCTCTGGAACCTGAGCCGCACCGAGCTCGCGGCGTTCGAAGAGTCGCTCACTCTCACCCGCAGCCAAGGCGGGGTTCCGAAATGCGCGTTCCGCCCGATCGCGCTCGAGTACGGCGAGATCAAAAAGCTCCTTCGCGAAAATCCGAAGTGCCGCTAAAAACAAAAGGACCCGGGGGCAAGTCGGGTCCTTCGTTTAAATTCGAAAAATTTCTGTCTGAAAACTAGTTGCGAGTGGGCGTGATGCGCATCGTGTAGCCCGAGAAGTCCACGCCGAGACCGACGAGATCGCGGATCGTTACACGGATCGTGGCCGCAATGCCTTCACCGGGAGTGAGCTCGCCGCCGCCATCGAGACCTACGCGTTTCGCGAGAAGAGTCACGCCGGGTCCTACCGCGAGGCTGTATTTACCGAACATGGCTTCCGGCTTGGAGATACCCGCTTTAACCGCGTAAATTTTGAGTTCGCCGTTCTCTTTCGGGAACGCGAGGCCCGGGCCTACGCCGAAACCTTTGATGCGAACGTATACATTGCGCGACGAGCGCTTACCGGTCGCCGATACGCAGTTTACTTTTCCGTAAGCGCGGATCGAGTCGACTTTGATCAAGATCACATGAGCCGACTTATCGCTAACGATGTCTGCGTCGAGTTTGCAGCCCCAAGCGAAAACTTGAGCGTTAGCTTCAGCCGTGTACATGGAGGCGCCAGCAACGAGCGCGAGTGCGTACATAACGAATTTCATGATTCTTCCCCTTTAACTGAGTGAGTGGTTGCCCCTGAGTTGTCGGACGATTACTCCCGCAACCTCGGGTAACACAATTGAAAGGACACCAGAGAAAATTTTCCCGTTACGTGAGCCGTTACTCGTGAAAGGTTTCTATCAATTCTGCAAAATTCCGTACCCAAACCTCGTCGTCGTTGAGCGCGGGAATCAATTTAAGGCTCTCCCCGCCCGCGGAAACAAACTGTTCCTCGAGCCTCATCTGCACTTCTTCGAGCGTTTCGAGGCAATCGGCGACAAATGAGGGGCAGCTGACGGCGAGTTTGCGTACACCTTGCCGCGCCAGCTCATCGACGACGACGTCCGTGTACGGCTTAATCCACGGCCTGCGCCCGAGGCGGCTCTGGAAACTCAGCGTGATTTTTTCCGCGGGAAACCGAACGCGCAGCTTGAGCTCGCCCGCGGTGTGGACACACTGGGCGCGGTAGCACTTCGAATTCTCGGGGCCCATTCGATCGCAACAGTTCGGCGACTGGAAGCAATGCGCGGGATGCAGCTTCGAAAGGTGATGCTCGGGCAGCCCGTGAAACGACAAAAGAAGGTGATCCGGCCTATACGCTTCGAGCTCCCTCTGAATCACGAGCGCCTGGCTCGCGAGAAACTCCTCGCGCGCGTAAAAATCCTCGAGCACGCGCGTGCCGAGGCGCGGACCGAGAGCGCGACGCGCGGCCTCGATCGCGGTGCGCGTGGAGGACTCCGCGTACTGCGGATACAGCGGAACGATCAACACCTCGCTCACGTCCCAATCCGCGCACGCGTCTTTCAAAGAGGGCGATCCGTAGCGCATGCCCCAGCGCACATCCCAATTTTCACTTAGCTTCGCCGCGACTTTGTCGGCGAACGAGCGCGTGTAATGGACAAGAGGCGAGCCTTCCCGCCGCCAAACCTTCGCGTACGCCTCGGCCGACTTGGCGGCGCGCGTGGGAGCGATCACGCCATAGACGAGAAGCTGGCGAAAGGGCGTCGGCACGTCGATCACGTAGGGGTCGTTGAGGAACTCTTGCAGGTAGCGGCGGACTTCGGGAGTGGCCGGCGCGTCGGGCGAACCCAGATTGATGAGGAGCAGACCGCGATTACTTGCCATAGATTTCCTTCAGATTCCCAGCGAGCTCGCGCGAGCGCGTATAGATTCGCGAAAGGCCGATCGAGCCCAGGTAGTTTCCGTGCAGGAAGATCGGCGGCTTCACGTTCAGAGTCTTGAGCGTCTTTTCCCACGCGGGCGTATAGTGCGGGATCGCGCGCGGCCAGCGCGAGATCTCGTAGCTTCGCGGCGGCTCGAAACGCTTCGTCAACCGCTCGCGGTCTTTGGTGAGGGCTTCTAAGATTCGCTCGTCGCTCCAGGTGAGAATGTCGGAATTCTGCGTGCCCCCGAAGATCCAAGATTCCGAGCGGAGATTCGAGCGGCCCTCGAAAATGCACGAGT
>CAYPFC010000195.1:5425-5652 GCA_964409815.1 uncultured Pseudobdellovibrionaceae bacterium | reverse complement strand
CGGTACTTCCGAAGGGCGAAAGCGACTGGGTTCGTGAGCTCGCGCGGCTCATGATATCGCAAGTGCAGACCGAGGGCGGCTCCGATAAAACGCTCTTACTCGGGCACCTTAATGCCGACCGCTGGTATGGCCTGATCCGCCGGCTCCTCGGCATCGGCAGCGGGGAGCTCGCGGCCCAGTTGGCGCAGATCCACCAGGCGCAGTTCGGGGGCCTACGCTTCCTCGAA
>CAYPFC010000195.1:279-5396 GCA_964409815.1 uncultured Pseudobdellovibrionaceae bacterium | reverse complement strand
CGCCCCGACGAATTCGGCAGCGTCCTTCAGAAGAACGCGCTGATCGACGTCGCCCGCATTCTCGCGGCCGATCCTGCCTTCCCTCACGTCGCGAAGACCGTCGAAAGCGAAAAGTGGATGAAGACGCTCGAGCTCATCGATCAGAAATTCGCGCGCGAGACCGAGAGCCTGGACGGCCCCCGCTTCGAGCAAGCGTTGCATACGCTCGAGCTTTTGCAACTCATTCCCGAGCGCATCCTTCAGCCACCCCAATTCAGCGAGCTGCTGAAATGGCACGAGCGCCTGTTGCGCGCGCTCGAGCGCGGCTCGGCCGTCGACGGGGCCGCGTGGCTCGCGGTGAATACCTCGAATCCCGCGGCGCTTTGGCTGAAACTTCGCCGTCCGGATTCCGAGCTGACGCTGCTCGAGCAGTCGCAACTCGAGGATCTTACGAGCTCTACCAAACTCGGGCTCGCGCTGCTCCAGAAGCTGAAGTTGAAAACTCAAAGTAGCGAAGAAGGCCTGCGTCAGGCGATGGTCGATTATTGCGCGTGGCTCGACGCGAACGAAGTGAAGACACGCGAGATCGCGGGCGACGCGTTCGTTTGGGACCAGACGCTCGAGCCGGGGTGCATTCGCCTCACCGACAACAAATCTCCGAGCGACACGATCAAGCACGCGAGCAGCGCTCCCGTGACCATGGCCTTCGACTCCTTATTATTTACGGCAGGCTGGAATCTCAAGCTCAGCGCGCCATCGTTTGACGGATCGTTCGTGGATCTCTCGACGGAGCTCAAACACATGGATCTTCCGGTCGAGCCGCCGCTCGAGGAGGATCACGCGATCACGTTCCCGCTCCTGATGGGAATTCGCATTGCCTCCAATATATTCCCCGAAGGTCCCGGCACGTACTACTTCGTTTATCACTACACGGCCCGCAAGGCCGCCGCGGGCCGCCCCGGTGTCGCGGTTCCCCTCACCGGCTATCCCGGAGGGAACTTCGATCTGCAAGTCGCCTCGCTAGGAGAGACGCACGTCCCGGAGATCGCCTCGCTTGGCGGCCCCGGACAGAAAGGCGTTCCCCGTCGCAAAGGCGGAAACGCAAGCGAGTCCGAGATCCTCTGGTATCCGCTCAAGATCGCGCTCGAAAGCAGCGAGCCCGAATTCCCCGCGGCGCAGGCCGTTCCGCTCGCGGATCCCACGATCAAGAAGATCGATCAGCTTTTCAAGAACGGTGAAGCGGACGCGAGCGGCAACCTCAGGCTTTTCCTCGAGCCGCGCATCCTGCTCGCCAACTTGCTCGAGCCGCAAAAGGCGAAGGCGCTGACGTCGTGCCCGCAAGGCGAGAGCGATTTCGCGTGCTGGGAGAAAACGTCGATCGCGGCCGCGGTCGAGCTCTGGAATCGCTACGCGGAGCTTTGCCCGGTGAGCGGCGGCGCGCGCGTTTGCCCGATCGGCGTGCTTGAGAAAGAGCTCGATCGCCTGAACTCGTCTTATTTCAAAGAGCCCGAAGGCGCCCTCGGCCCCGTCAATCCTGACGGACAGACCGGCGAAAACGGAAAACTCAACCTGGAGATCCAATGAAATTCCGAATCTCTCGTCCCGTGACTCTCGCCCTGCTCTTTAGCTTCGCCGCGTCCGCGTTCGAGTATCCGATCGCGCCCGAGCGCGATTACTTTAGCGGCGCCAAATGGCGCGAGCGCGATCAGGTCGTCGTGCCCGCGGAAGGACTCGAGCTCAAGAAAGACACGATTCTTAAAGTGGACGAGCTCCTGCTAAAGGGGCCGCTCTACTCGAACGGGAATTCGCTGAAAATCGACGCCCTCCAGATTACTTTCGAACCGGGCGGCGCGATCAAGGGCTACAAAGGCCCCGCTCCCAAAGGTGAAGATCGCGATACCGGCCCCACCGGAAAGCGCGCGACCAATACCCACGGAACCGGCGGCAACGGCATCACGCCCGACGAAGCCGATCCCGGCGTCGATGGAAGACAGAGTCCGATGGCGATCGTGATCTTCGCGGCCCGCATGAGCGGCGACGTCGTTATCGACGGAACCGGACAAAAAGGCGGCCAGGGCGGTAAAGGTGGAAAGGGCGGCAAAGGCGGAACCGGCGGACCGGGCAAGCAAGCCAAAGTCGGCTGCTGGGATTGGGTGACGGGAGACGGGGGCGACGCGACTCCCGGCGGACCCGGCGGCCAAGGAGCTCCCGGAGGCAAGGGCGGAAAAGGCGGACGCGGTGGCGCCCCGATTCCCCTCGTGATCGTGAGCGGCGCGGCCGTCGCGCAAAACGCGTCGATCATTTCCAAAGTCGGCGAGCGCGGCGAGCCCGGAGTCGCCGGCGAGCCCGGAGATCGCGGCGAAGGCGGCCCCGGCGGACCCGGCGCGAGCAAAGGCTGCTTCCTGTGGACGAACTCGCGCCCCGGCGCGGGCCCCGGCCCGAAAGGCCCGGTACAGACCGCGACGCTCGGACCGGGCGAGCCCGGCGACCCGGGGCCCGCGGTGGACCTGAAGATCGCTCCGATGCCGCTCTTTAAAGATCTGCAAGTCTCCCCCGGCGTGGTCCGCTCGGACTTAAGCGAGCTCGAGACGAAGCGCGCGCAGCTCGTGGACGCCTGGGCGCAGTTTCACTGGGCGCGCACGTTCTTATTCCTGACTCTCGACACGCTGACCGAGGTCGATCGTCGCGACGAGAACCGCGCGCCGATCTCGCTCGGCGAGTTTAGCGCGGACCAAT
Source organism: uncultured Pseudobdellovibrionaceae bacterium (assembly GCA_964409815.1). Lineage (GTDB taxonomy): Bacteria > Bdellovibrionota > Bdellovibrionia > Bdellovibrionales > UBA1609 > JALHOQ01. The sequence goes on along the minus strand of CAYPFC010000195.1, from coordinate 2,681 downwards.
CGGCCGCCGGCGGGCTGCTCGATCAGATTTTGGCCGAGGCCGATGACGAGCGGTTGAAAACGCTGATGGAGCTTTGGAGCGCGAACCTGATCGTGCCCTTCCAGGGCGGCGCTCAGAAGAAAGACCAAGCTCTGCTCGGAGCCGAGCAGGTCGCGATCGACGTCGTTCGCCTACTCGACTCCATGGTGAAGAGCAAAACTCCAAGCGCCGAGCTGCGCGAAAAGCTCGAGCGCGTGCGTAGCGGGGCCTTCGCTCAACTGCAAGCGTCGCTCGATAGCGCGCTCGACTCCTGTCGCCTCTACATCGAGACCAAGGGCTTCCAGCTCGAGAAATTGCTTAACCTGACTTCGCAGTACGGCGTTCCCGTGTGCGAAGGTAAACCCGATTTCCGCCTGAGCGAAAACGTCGATAAGCCGATCACGCTCTTCCACACGACGAATATTTACGTCGACGACGAGCTCAAGACGTACCACCAACGCGTTTCGCGCCTCATGCCCCTTTGGGGAACGGCATTCGCCGAAGGTTTCGTGGGCGCGCCTGGCGGCAACAAAGACGCGACGGCCGAGGACGTGCAGCGCCGCCTTCCCGACCGCGGAGTCTGGCAAGTGCCCACGCTCGGCGTCTTCATGGGTTTCCCGGCGATCAAGCGCGCGGGTACTCCCGCCGATATCCGCCAAGAGCTTTTCTACCTTCAACAAAACTTAATCAGGATTCGCAATCGATGAGACGCCTGTTCATTTACCTGCTGTGCCTCTTACACGTTCTCATGACGACGCCGGCCGCGCACGCGGAAGACGAAGTCGACGCCTACGAGAAAGCCGTCGAACAGACCAAGAAAGTCCGCGATCACATGCGCACGAGCTTCCACCCGCTTGTCGAGACTTCGACGAAGAACGGGATCGCGACGCATTTCTCGTACACAATGTGGGACCACCTCGCCACACGCAGGATCCTGCAGATGAAAGCCGAGGACGGCCTTCGCCGCCTGAGCCTCATCCGCCGGGAGTTCAGCGAGAATCGCGCGAAGCTCTTCGAGCCCGGAACGAACTGGGACGAGCACGCGAGCCTCGCGCTCGCTCGCGTCGCGCACGCGCAAAGCGCGGCCATCGAGGCCGAGCAGATCGTCGCGGACGCGGCGACCCTGGCAGAGAGCTGGCGCGGACAATGCGCTCCAGATAAGCTGACGAGAATCGCCAACTACGCCGACCCGAAGACGTATTGGGAAATCAAAGATGAAAATCAACCCGTGGCACCGAAGCCCCATATCGAAATCGGCGTGAAGGTTACAACCGACACCGATGGAAACGTACAAAGCGCGGGCGGCGGAAACGAAAAGGGCGAGACGCAAGATCCCGTCGACGCGCTCTTAGTGGTCGCGGCCGCGGCGTGGACCGTTCCTCCTTACGGGTGGATCGTTTCGATCGTGTGCGTGGTGCTCTGGGCGATCATCAAGATTGGCCCCTACCTCGTCGCCCAACACAAGATCGCCAACCTCAAGGGCGAGATGTACGACCTCCAGCAGGAGATTCGCGAGATCCAGCTCGCAGCTCTCGATCGCGTTTCCGCCGACACGCCGGGATTCGTCTCGAAAAAATGCGCCGAGCTGTTCCCCGAGGCCAGCGCCGCTCACTTGAACCTGGAAGCGTTCGCGAAGTACCGCGATCAAGCCGTTCAGGACCTCCAGACCATTTCCAAACAAGGTCAGGAAATTCTCGAGGCGTACCAGGATCGCTATCGCAATCTCGTGCAAGTCTATCTTCCGAGCGTGAAAAGCGGATATGTCAACTTGATCGAAACGCGAATGGCGCAAGCTCAGAAGATCGAGCAGCAGATCCGCCGTATGATCACGACGCGCCTGCAGCCGATGATCGAAAATTACGAGTCCGTCAAAAACCAAACCGGTTTCGCGAAGTGGTCCTCCCAATACGAGATCTGGGGCGCGACGATCGCCGCGGACTCGCTCTTCCGGTCGAGTCGCGGTTTCTCGTTGGTGAATCCCGAGGGCGTGACCGACGATACGACCGTAAACTTCGGCAACTCGTGGAATAACATCGGACCCAAATTGAAAGGGATCTACAAATGACACTCCTCCTTCTGATTCTTAGCGCGAGCTCCCTGTGGGCGTCCGAGGTTCCGCAGGGCGCGATCGCCACGCCCACCCAAGCGGGCTATTACTTCGTCGACCCGGCGAGCTTCCGCTTAGGGTACACGGTTCAAGTGATGAAAACCGGTTACCCGATCGGCGGGACCGCGGGCTCGGCTCCCAAAATGGAAGCTCCCGGGACGCCGGAAGAGATGGGCGCGAATATGCAATACGCCATCAAGGAAAACTCCAAAAACGAAAGCCGCATCTCGAGCGAGGCGAGGGCCTCGTGCACGTCCACGCGGATGCTCGCGGGCAG
>CAYPFC010000195.1:0-269 GCA_964409815.1 uncultured Pseudobdellovibrionaceae bacterium | reverse complement strand
AGAGGAATTGGCGAAGGCTCCCGTTGTCGCACAAGCCACGCCGGCCCCCGGTCAGTCGGCCGCTCTCGAATCGGAGCCGTTCGACTTCGAAGTCTGCGCGAAGGAAGCCTTGACGTTGTTCAAGCGCAAGATGCAGATCGAGTCGGCGCTTGCGCTCGGAGAGTATAAAGGGAACGACCTCGACAACGCCAAGCGCACGCTCGACGCGATCACGGTACAGCTCCAGCGACGCCGCGGAAAAGCCGGCATGGCCTGCGCGCGAGGAGACA
>CAYPFC010000194.1:0-5686 GCA_964409815.1 uncultured Pseudobdellovibrionaceae bacterium | reverse complement strand
ATTGGTGGCCTTCGAATCGTTGTAAAATTCGACACCGCCCACTTTGCGCACGTATTCAAGGCGATGAGCCATGCCCTTGTAATTGTCGATGACTTTCTGGATCGACTCGTGCTTCGCGCCGTGCTCGCGCGCGGCGAGGATCGCCGCCATGATGTTCTCGTAGGAGTGCTTACCCTTCATCTTGGTGTCGCCGACGTTGTAGTACTCGATCTCGGGGCCGGTGCGCACGCGGATCTGATCCTTGATCGTGACCGCGCCGCCGATGTTCATGATCTGCGGCTCTAAAGACGGCTTACGCGAAAAATAGAAAATGCGTCCGCGCTGAACCATCGGGTCGCGCGCGAGCTCGACGACCGCGTTGTCGTCGGCGTTCAGGATCGAGGTCGTGCCTTGATTCGTGTTTAGGAAGATTTTGCGCTTGGCGTTCACGTACTCTTCCATCGTGCGATAACGGTCGAGGTGGTTTTCGGCCAAGTTCATGAACACGATGTTCTTCGGATTGAATTTCTGAACGTGCTCGAGCATGAACGACGAGACTTCCAAAACCAGAACGTCCGCGCGATCGCCCTTGAGCAGGTAATCGCTCAGAGGCTCGCCGAAGTTTCCGCCGATCCAGGACTTCACGCCCGACTCGGTCAGGAACGTGTGGATCAGGTGCGTGGTCGTGGTCTTACCGTTGGTACCGGTGATCGCGATGATCGGCTCTTTAATGAAAGACGTGCAGAATTCAAGCTCTCCGGTCACCGCTACGCCTTGCGAGCGCGCGTAATCGAAGATCTTCAAGTGCGGCGGAACGCCGGGCGAAAGAACGATGAGATCCTGGTTCAAGAACGTCTTGGGCGTGTGGCCGCCGAGCTCCAGAGTCACCGGAAGGCCTTCGAGCTTTTCCAAAAATCCCGACAGTTCGGCTTTGGATTTGTGATCGCTCACGGTCACTACGGCGCCGTGTCGACAAAGGAAATTGGCCAGGGAAACGCCGGTCTTGGCCAACCCGACGATCAGTACACGCTTATCCTTCAGTTCACTTGGTTCCATTTTCGCTGTCCTCATCTGGCAATCCGCTTTCGCGGATTCCCTTGGCGGCCCGCTCGAGCAGACCACCCGATCCCTCTCAACGCAGCTTCAGCGTTGCGAGTGACAGAACCGCGAGCAGGATGGAGATGATCCAAAACCGTACGATGATTTTGGTTTCGTCCAATCCCTTGAGCTCAAAATGGTGGTGTATGGGCGCCATTTTAAAGACACGGCGGCCTGTCAGTTTGAAAGAAATTACTTGGGTAATCACTGACAGTGCTTCTACCACAAAAACGCCGCCCAAAACCACCAACAAAAGCTCATTTTGGCTGATAACGGCCACGATCCCCAGGAATCCCCCTAGGGACAGGCTTCCCACGTCGCCCATAAACACCTGCGCGGGGTATGTATTGAACCACAAAAACCCGAGGCCCGCGGCCATAACGGCACCGGCGAGGACCGTCAATTCTCCCGTGCCCGGGATGTGCGGGATCCCCAGGTACTCGGCGATTTTGGCGTGACCCGCCACGTACGCGAACAGAGCCAGGGTTCCCGCGTTGATGATCACGGGAACGATCGCGAGTCCGTCGAGCCCGTCAGTCAAATTCACCGCGTTGGCGCACCCCACAACCACCAGCGCCGAGAACACCACGTAGCCCCAACCGAGGTTGAAGCTCAGCTCCTTAAAGAAGGGAAACGTGAGCAGCGGCGAGAGGTGCCCGCCGTGCATGAGATACGCGATCACCGCGCCCGCGATGGCGAACTCGGCGGTCAAGCGTACCTTGCCCTTCACGCCCTTCGTGTTTTTCTTCGAAACTTTCAGCCAATCGTCCCAGTATCCGATCAGGCCGAAGCCGAAGGTCACCGCGAGCACGGCCCAAACAAACGGATTGAGTAGGTCAACCCACAATATCGTGGGAACCGCGAGGCCGAGCAGGATGAGACCGCCTCCCATCGTGGGCGTGCCCTGCTTTTTCTTATGCGTTTGCGGGCCGTCGTCGCGAATGCTTTGGCCGAAGTGTTTGCGTTTCAGATGAGAGATGAAATATGGGCCCGTCAGCCAGCACACTAGAAACGCGGTGAAGAACGAAACGAAGGTGCGAAAAGTAATGTAGCGAAACACGTTGAGCGCGGAGATCGCGTCGCTGCTCTCGTAAAGCCATTTGTAAAGCATCCCGGTTGTCTCCTAAGGCTTTTTTCCCAGCGGAGCGGCGAGAGGCCAGCCCGCGAGTACGTTTTCCAATTCCATCCCTCTCGAGCCCTTGATGGCGACGAGGTCGCCGCTTTTGAGCATGCCGAGCAGTTTGAGAGCGACATTCGGATCCACTTTCTGACTGGTGAGCGCCGTCTCGACCTTGCGCACCTTTTCGAACCCGCGCCAGAAACTCTTCGCGTACTCGCCGACGTACCAGATGCCCGAGAAATTCACGGAGGCCGCGCGCTCTCCCGCCTCCTCGTGCGCCTGATCGGCGAACGAGCCGAGCTCGCGCATGTCCCCGAGGACGAGGTACTTCGAGCCCGACATTTCCATTTCATATAAATTTTTGAGGAGCGCCTGCACGCTGTCGGGATTGGCGTTGTACGCGTCGAACAGGACGCGCGCGCCGTTCGTGAGCGGCACCATTTGGTTTCGTCCCCACGCGGTGTCGCGGATTTGCGCGAGCGCCTTCCAAATTTGCTTCGGGTTCATGCCGACGGCGAGCGCGAGGCACGCGGCCGCCATCAAGTTCGCGACGTTGTGACGGCCAAGAATTGGAATTTGCGCCTGGCCGCTCTCGCCGCCGATCGTGCCGATCAGGTCGAGGCCTTGCCAATCCATGCGCTGGGCGCGCAAGTGCGCGTCGCTTTCCGGACGAAACGCCGAGAACTGAAGCTTCTTCCCGTGCGAGCGCGTCGCCATGCGCATCGTCCATTCGTTATCGCCGTTGAACACGTGAATCGCTTTCGGACACGCCAGATAGATTTCCTCTTTCGCCTGCGCGACCGCGGCCTGCGAGCCGAGCTCGCCGATATGCGCGCGACCGACGTTCGTGACGACGCAGACGTCGGGCTCGGCGACCACGCAGAGTTTCCAGATCTCGCCCGCGTGGTTCATGCCCATTTCAAGAATCAAGTGCGTGTGCGCGGGGCTCGCGTCGAGGATCGAGAGCGGAACGCCCCAATGGTTGTTGAAGCTGCCCTTCGAGGCGTGAGTTTTAAAATGATCCTTCAACAGCGCGTACGTAAACTCCTTCGTCGACGTCTTTCCATTGGAGCCGGTAATCGCGATCACCTTGTAGCCGTGCTTGCGGCGCCACCAGCGCGCCAGAGCCTGAAGGCCCTGAAGCGTGTCCTGAACTTTGATGAACGCGGCCTTCGCGAGAAGTGGCTTCCATTCGTCCTTCCAAACGTGAACCATAACCGCCGTCGCGCCGGCCTCGACCGCCTTGGCGACGAAATCGTGCGCGTCGTGGTTCGCGCCCTTCAGCGGAATGTACAGACGCCCCTTAAGATCCTGGCGGGTGTCGGTGCTCACGCGCGAAAACGAGCCGGTGCCCTCGGAGAGCGCTTGTCCGCCCACCGCCTGCGCCAGATCTTGAATCGTGCAGCTCCAGTTTTCACTCATTTGGCAACCAGCTCGGCAATCACTTGTACATCGGAGAACGGAAATTTTTTGTCGCCGATGATTTGATAATCTTCGTGGCCTTTTCCGGCCACTAAAATCACATCACCTTCGCGCGACGATTGCAAGGCAAGAGCCAGCGCTTTTTTGCGATCGGGCTCCACCATCAAGGTTCCGGCCCAATCTCTCGGCACTCCCGCGCGAACGTCTTCGATGATCTTGAGCGGATCTTCGGTGCGCGGATTGTCCGAGGTGATGATCACGGTGTCGGACAGCTCCGTCGCCGCTTTGGCCATGAGGGGCCGTTTGCCCCGATCGCGGTCGCCGCCGCAGCCGAAGACGGTAAGAATCTTCGCGCGCGAGCTCATTTCGGAGCGAAGCGCGGCCAACGCGCGCAGCACGGTTCTTAAGGCATCGTCGGTGTGCGCGTAATCCACGAAGATATGCAGACCGCGCGCGTTCGGAACTTTCTCGAGGCGTCCTGGGGCGCCATAGAAGCGGCTGAGCGCCTCTCCGGCCGTGTGGAGCGAGCATCCCGCCGCGAGCGAGGCCGCGATCGCCGCGACCGCGTTATAAATATTATGTTCGCCGGGACACGGAAGCTGAACTTCGCACGTGCCGCGCGGGGTACTCAGGTGAAAGAAGCTTCCGTTAAGATCCTGCTTCATAACTCGGAACGTGAAATCGGCGGCGGTTTTTCCAAACCACCACGCGGTGACGCCTTCCTTCACGCGCACTTTCCGGATCTCGGGATCGTCTCCGTTCAAGACCGCGACGGCCGCATTCGGGTTGTTGCCGAGAAGCTCGTTGAAAAGCCGTTCTTTCGCGCGAAAGTACTGCTCCATCGTCACGTGGTAATCGAGGTGATCGCGCGTGAAGTTCGTGAACACGCCGACGGCGAACGGAATGCTCTCGGCGCGCGCTTGATCGAGCGCGTGCGACGACACCTCGAACGCCGCCGCTCGCGCCCCGAGCGCGACGAACTCGCGCAAGCGACGTTGGAGCGTCAGCGCGTCGGGAGTCGTGAGCTGGCTGGCCCATTTATGCTTTTCAAAGTGGTGATCGATGGTGCCCATGACCCCGGTGGGCCAGCCGAAGTGATTGAGAATCGCCTCGACCATGTACGTAACCGTGGTTTTCCCGTTCGTGCCGGTCACGCCGACGCAAAACAGCTCGGCCGCGGGATTACCGTAGAATCTTTTGGCGAGCTGATCGAGCGCTTGGCGGGTACTCGCCACCTTTACGATGGCGCCGGTGTAGGATTTCGGAATTGCGGAGTCGTCCTCGACGATCAACGCGACGGCGCCGGCATCGGCGGCCTTCGCCAGGTATTGGTGGCCGTCGCCGGAGTTGCCGCGAATGGCGACGAACACCGTCCCGTTCTTAACGGCGCGGGAATCTTGCGTGACTTCATTTGCCTCTAAGGCGGCGGCATTCCCCCAACGCAGCTGCGGAAAGATCGAGAGCAGCTGCGCGAGTTTCAATCGGGATTCTCCAGAACGAGTGTGACGTGATGTTTACCCGGAAGCGCGGCGCCCGGCAAGGGCACGGTGCGCACGACGACGCCCGAACCGCGCACTTCGATGCCGGTCGCGCGGTCGCGCACGTTCGCCAGGGCTTCACGTAGTGTCATGCCGAGCACGTTCGGGAAATCCTCGGCATTGACGGAAGCCGCGGCGGATTTGCGAATTTCGGCGAGCGCCTTGTTCTGCAAATTCGAGCGCGCCTTTTCCTCATGATTGCGAATGACGTTCGACTCGGAGATCAGCACCGGCGGCAGGCCCGCGCGGCGCACGAGGTATTGCGACATGCGCGCGAACACCGGCGCCGCGACCTGCGAGCCATAGTACGCCTTTTGCGGGCTGTCGACCGCGACCAGAATCACGTAGCGCGGATTGTGAGCGGGAACGAATCCCGCGAAGCTCGAAATATAGGCGTCCTTGGCATAGCCGCCCTTTACGGTGTCCACTTTTTGGGCGGTGCCGGTTTTTCCCGCCACGTGGTAGCCGGGAATTCTCGCCTTCGCGCCCGTCGCTTTGTCTTCGGTGGCCGCGGTCAACATCAGGCGAA
>CAYPFC010000193.1:0-5692 GCA_964409815.1 uncultured Pseudobdellovibrionaceae bacterium | reverse complement strand
ATGCGATTGTATTCTTTGGACGTCAGTTCCGTTTTGGGATCGATTCGGCGAACGCAATCCAGCGAGACATTCTCGGCGACGGCGGACGTAGCATACCCAAATAACGCCAGAAAAATGAAAACGGAAACTCGCACGCTTGGCCTCTCACATATTTAAAAGATGTTTAGGACCTTCAGAACTGCAACGTGCGGGCCAGTACACCCTCACATGCGATACACGTTTAGGCCTTAGGTCGAGGCTAGGTTGCGTTTCCTTAATGGACCCTGGACCATAAGTCATAAGCAACCAGTCGAGGGGGTACCTAGTGCAACACATGATTCGCACAACTATGTTATTGAGTGCGGCTTTATTTTGTTTCCACGGCCAAGCTCAGACGAAGATCGAGCCTGCAGCTGCGGCGACGCCGACCACGCCATCGGTACTTCCGAGCACCACGGAATCGAAGATGACGGTCGAGGAAGCGACCGACTCTAAGAATAAAGTCAAAGGCGATATCGATAAGGAAATTACGAACGCGCGTATTCGCGCGGAGTCCGGAGCGAAGTCGAAGCTCTCGATGAGCACCGGCATGAACTATCGCGGCGGCGCCATCTCGCGCCCGTTCGGTAGCGAGCGTCCCGACATCTTAGGGGTTCCCGAAGCGCAGCTCGATACGAGCTTGAGCGCTCTTATCCGCATGCGCTACCGCACCACGAAGCACGAGTCGTACGCGTTCGGTGCCGAGATCGGCGCGAAGACGCCTTTCCACGGCGACATCAACGCGAACGAGAACCAACTGAACGTCGGCGATCCGTCTCTGACCTACAACCGCACGTGGGCGGGACTGGGCCTTCAGAACTCGTGGAACATGGGTATCGGCGCCGGAGCGACGGACGAGTCGCGCAACATCGATCTTATCGGAAACGTCTTCACGGATTACTCGTTCGTAAAAGCGTTCCAGAATAAAGTGTCGGTCGGTCTGCAAGTCGTGGCGAACTACAACTTCTACTCGACGGGCGCGGGCGAGAATCCGAAGTACGCGACGAATCGCGTGCCCGACAAGAACGATACGCGCGGGTTGTGGAACGTGAATTTCAATCCCAGCGTCGAATACAGCCTGACCGATAAGCTCTCAATGCGCGCGCTGTTCTCATACTTCCGTTGGCGCCACCTTTACGGGGACGAGCAGAATTGGCGTATGCTCCGTCAGAAGGAATACAACTCACTCGGCTTAGGCATCGCCGCACGCCGCGATATCTATTTGTACCCGAACGTGCAGTTCTTGCCGCGCGATATTCGTAGTGATTATACGAACTTCGCGATGAGCGCGACGATGAACTTTTAATAATGCAGGATTAAGTTCAGCTTCATAGGCTTCTGGTAGTTTTGGTTTCAGACGAACCCTCCCTCCTATGAGATGTCCCCGACAGGCTCCGGAATGATTCCGGGGCCTGTTCACTTTGTAAGCGTGCGAAGTTGCTGATCGTAGTTCGAGATTTGCGCGCCCCGGGCGCGAATCTGTTCTTGCAGTTGCTGAATGCGCGCCGGCGCCGCCACGGTAGAACGACCGGCCTTTTGTTCTTCCTGCCAGAAGCGCGCTTCCTCTTGAAGATCTTGAATCTGCGCCAAGATGTTTTCGCGCTCAAGTGCGATATCGTTCAAATCCGCCCGCGTTCCTTGCTGCGCGCCGATGATCGTCGTAGCTTCAACCGTGCCGATCGCTTGCATCTGGTTTTGCAGCTGCTCACGCCGCGTACGTAAAGTCAGGATCTGCGCCGCTTCGACCGGCGTCGGATTCGGAATCTGATTCAATCCCAAGAGCGTGCGATCGATGGACTCGATCTCCGAGTGAATCTGCATCCGCGAGTTCGCGGCTTGTAGGCGTTGTGAGACCTGATAATCCTCGGAGGCGGCTTTGACTTGACCGCTTTCGCTCGCGAGCTCGCGCAGTCGCGTATTCAACGAGGAAATCTGCGACTGAATTCCGAGCAGATGCGCGTTGATCGAGCCGGTCGGCGGCTGCTCGCCGATAGCGGTAACCGATTGGAGCGTCGCTTGAAGCTGGGCGATGCGGCTGCGCTCGTTGCGAATCAAGCCTTGCAGGCGCGTCACCTCGGCGGCGCGAGCCCGTTCATCCGCGGCCGCATCCCGTTCCATGCGCTCGACGCGCGAGGCGAGGACTTTCTTCTCCTGACGTAGCGAATTGACCCAGTAGCCAATGGCCAAAACACCGATTATCGCGAGTAGGGCGGCCAGCGTTCTCATCGCCTAAGAATATTGCAATTCGCTTGCCGCGACCCTATACCTGGTCGCCACATGAACAGCCAATTGTCCTTCGTCTTCGCGATCGCCTCGACGACCTGTTTCGCGGCCGCGAGCCTCATTTTCGCCGAGATCGCGCGGAAGATTTCTCCGCTGTGGATGAACGCCTTCAAGGCGGCCGGAGCGCTCGCGCTTTTCGCGACGACCGCTCTCGCGTTCAATCTTTGGATTCCGCTCTCGCGCGACGTGACCCTCGCGCTTATCGCGAGCGGCGTACTCGGGCTCGCGATCGGAGACATTTTCCTGCTGACCGCGTACGCACGCATCGGCGCCGCTCGGACGCTGATCCTTTTTGGCTTTCAGCCGTTTTTCCTTGGGATCGCGGCGTACTTTCTTTTCGATCAGGCATTCAACTGGGTGAAAGTGGTCGCGCTACTTTTCTTTTTGCTCTGCCTGTTCACATTCAGCCTCGAGAAATTTCGACAAGAAGGCCACTGGGAGCTGCTCGGTCTGCTTGCGGCGCTGATCGGCGTGATGTTCGACAACTGCGGGTTGCTTCTTTCGCGCTGGGCGTTCGAGCAAGTTCCCGACTTGAGCGTAATTCAAACGAATGTGTGGCGCTGCGGTGGCGCGTTCGCCTTCTTCCTGCTCTTCGGCCGCGTGAGGGCCGTCGGGTGGAGGAGGGGCTGGAGCCGGCTCGATACGCGTTGGCGCTCGCTCGCGCTTTTCTCGGTTTTCCTGGGGACGTTTCTCTCGCTACTGTTTTATTTAACGGCCATCAAGATCGGTCACTTGGCTTCGATTTCGGCGGTGGGGATGGCGGGACCGATGATTTCGTCGGCGTTCGAATGCGAGTACTACCGCAGGCGCCCAAGCCGCTACTTGCTCGTCGCGCTCATATTTTATCTTATTGGGTTTGGCGTTCTGACTTTGTACTAAGCGCTCTTGCGAAGATCTTCGACGATCTTCTGCGCGCCCGAGGCCTTGAACCAAACGCGCTCGGAAAGGGCGATGGCGAGCGCCAAGGCGGGAAGCGCGAACAGCCCCGAGAAAACTCCAAATACGATCCAGAGCTTCGTCGTGATGTCGACGTCGAGCAGCCAAAGCCCGCTCACGACGGCGACGACAAACGAAAATACCATGAGCTGCAGAACGAAGAACGCGATCAGCAATCCGACCAAAGCGCGACGCGAGCCTTGAAGTACCTTCAAATAGGCGATAACTCCCTGGCGTTTGGCGTCGCGGATCAGTCTCAGCTTGGCGCGGTGGCCGAATATCAGCCACGCGATCTTCAGGATCCAGTTCAATCGCGGCCCCGTCTGCTTCCGAGTAAGAAGCCGAGAACCAGGAAAATCAAACCAACGATACCGATCGCGGCCCAAGGATTCTTTTGCACCTGGTCTTCTACGGTATCTTTCGCCTTGCGGGCTTCGGTGCCGGCCTTTTTGGCAAGGTCTTCGATGTGCGGCTTGATTTTGTTAAGCGTCTCTTCGAGGTTGTGCAGCTCGGATTGTAAGCGCGATTTGAGGCCGTTACCGTTTTCGAGCTCGTCGATCGCCTGCGAGAAATTCTTGGGTCGTTCGTTCATGATGCTCTCCTTAATAAATGGCTAGTTCTTATCGGATATTTTTGATTGCCCCGCGAGAGCCCAGCGGGTAGTTCATTAATTAATGGCTCAAGACCTCGACTCCTTGATCAATCAACCGGAAGCCTCCCGCGACGATGCCTGGGAACAGGCGTTTCTGAAGCAAATCGTTACGACCAAGGTGCAGGTCTCGCAGAACCAGCCGCAGCGCGGACCGGACGGTTGGCCGTATCTGCTGCTCAAAACCGGGCCCGATGGCCAGGAGCCGTTCACGCAAGTCGTGCAGTGGTCGGCGCCGAAGGGCATTGGGCTTGCGATCAACACGCACAAGATGTTGCCGGATTACATTTTCACGTACGGTCAGGTATGGAATTTTGTGGAGACAGGGCAGTTTCTCTCGACCACCACCGCGCCGAGCGCGGGCGAAGTGGAGATCGCCGCCGGTCAAAAGGTGATCCTCGGCGCGCCTTCCGAAAAGTACCTGCCCAAGTACGTTCGCCAGATCCTGCGGGAGTTCCTCGCGGCTCAAGGCTTCCGGGATACGAAGATCGTAGTCATGTCGAGTCCCGACTACAAAGTGGTCGATCTCGTGTTTTCGATCGAATCGCTCAACAATCTGAAGCCCAAGGATCATCCCACGATGGCGGAGGCCCTCGGGTGGTTTCTGCCTCTCCACTACAGTCTGATTTTCGGGTCGGAGCAGTCCCTCCGCGGGTTCACTGCTTTGTAATTTCCACACCCTGCGCCGACAAATTTAACGGGCGCATTTTGCCAATCGGAATATAGCGATACGAGAGAGCGACAAATCCCGGCACCCTTTTCGCAAAAGTTTCTCGCGATTCACACATTTGAAGAGGGTTGGTTCATGCGTCGTGCTCGGTCACTCCTGGCGTCGGTTTTGGTGGGAGCTCTTTTATTTTCCGCATTCGCCGCGATGGGCGAGGAGGCTTGCGTTCAGGGTTACCGCAAAGCCAATGCGATGTATTTCACTGAGCTCGAGAATATCCGCAAGATTCAGAAATACGCGGACGCCGGAGTGTGGGTCGGGGCGGGAACGGGCGTGGCCTGCTTGATCAAGCGCCGCTCGCTGAGCGGAGTGCTCCTGTGCGGGCTGATCGGATCGGTGATCGCGGTCCCTTCGTACTACGTCTCGGAGATCCAACAGGCGCAAATCGATCAGATGAACAGCACGTATCAGCTTGAGGATTACTATCTCACGTACCAAGCGTACTTCGCCTACAAGTCCGGCCTGCACGGCGTTTCCGAGGATGCCAAGACGCTTGTGGGAGCGGTGGGCGTCGATCCCGAGCAGGGCGACGCGGTTCTGGAAAATCTGAAATCGCTGATGGAGACCGGGGTCCTCTGCGAAGGCGGAAGCACTCCGCGCACGTCATATAAAGCCGCCGTCGAGCTGATTCGCGGAAGAATGTAACCGATGAAAACACTGATCGCGGCCTTGCTCATTTTAACGCTCTCGACTCCCGCACTGGCGGAAGAATCCGCATGCGCGAAAGGCTACCGCCTCGCCAACGCCGAGTTCTATAGCCAAATGCAAAATCTCGCGATCGCGGAGAACGCGGCTTCCATGGTGAAGTACGGAAGCATTCCTGGGGGCCTTGCGTGCTTCCTGCTCTCCCGGCGCAACCTATGGACTTTCGCGGGTTGCTCGATCCTGGGCGCCGTCGCGTTCGGCGGCGGCCACGTCGGTCAGCAGGCTGCCGCCGGAGCGCAAGTGCGGCTCGAGGGCATGCAGCAGCAAGAAGACGCGTACTTGATTTACCAGATTTATCGCGATTGGACGGCGGGAGAGTACGAGACCTCGAAGAACCTCGAGATCTTGCTCAACGGCCTTCAAGTGGAAGGCTT
>CAYPFC010000192.1:1807-5728 GCA_964409815.1 uncultured Pseudobdellovibrionaceae bacterium | reverse complement strand
GCTCGACCGGCGAACGCGTGATACATGCCCGCGGTCGCGTGATTCAGGATGAAAAAGGGCGCACCGTGAGAATGGTCGGCACCGCGCACGACATCACGGAGCGAAAACAAATCGAATCCGAGCTGATCGCCGCCCGCGCGGAGCTCGAAAAGCGCGTCGAGGAGCGCACGCGCCAGCTCGAAGAGGCCTTGAAGCGCGAGAAAGCCGCCAAAGAGCAGGCGGAGAACGCGAACCAGGCGAAGATGCAATTCCTGGCGAACATGAGCCATGAAATTCGCACGCCGATGAACTCGATTCTGGGATTTTCCGAGTTGCTCGCGACCGAGCGCGGCTCCGCCGAGGAAGTGGACGAGTACATGAATCGCATTCGTACGAATGGGAAGCAGCTTTTGCATTTGATCGACGACATTCTTGACCTGTCTAAGTTTGAGGCCGGGCTGATTCCCGTCGTGAAAGCGCCGACCGACCTCGTTCCGCTTATCGAGGACACCGTGAACTCATTTAAGCCTTCGTGGACGGCGAAGGGGCTGGATATAGAGCTCGAGTTCCGCGGCTCTCTTCCCAAGCGCGTGATGGTCGACTCCAATCGCGTCAGCCAGGTTCTCGCGAACCTCATCGGAAACGCGATCAAATTTTCCGAAAGCGGCTTGATCCGCGTCGCCGTAAGTGACGGGCAGGGAATGCTCACGATCGACGTCGAAGATCAGGGCATCGGAATCTCGCCGGATGCGCGGGAAAATCTTTTTCGTCCGTTCAGCCAAGGCGACAGCTCGGTCGCTCGCAAGTTTGGCGGCAGCGGTCTGGGGCTGGCGCTCTCAAAGCGCATCAGTGAGGCTCTTGGCGGATCGCTCGAACTCGTACGCAGCGAGTCGGGGCGAGGCTCCCTTTTCTCATTTCGCATCCCCCTCACTCCGGCCTCGAGCGAACCACCCGCGCGCGAAGTCGCGAAGAATACTTATCCCTCCGAGGAAGGCCGCGGCCGCCTTGTGAATCGACGCATTCTTCTCGCCGAAGACTCTCCCGATAACGCCTTTCTTATCACGCACTTTATTAAGCCCCTTGGCGTGAAAGTGGACGTCGTCGGCGATGGGCTCCAGGCGGTGGAGGCCGCGGCTCGTCAGGAGTACGACTGCATTCTTATGGATATTCAAATGCCGGGTATGGACGGCCTGGAGGCGACGCGCAGAATTCGCGCTCGCGGTTATTCGAAGCCTATCATCGCGTTAACGGCGCACGCGCTCCCGGCGGAGGCGGAGCGCTCTCTTGCTGCAGGATGTACCCATCACCTAACGAAGCCCATTTCAAAGGCGCAACTCGAGGGCGCGCTCGAAGCCAACCTCTAGTTCCGAGCACTTTCTGACGAATCCGTCGTCTTCACCACGCGTATTCTTGACCCGCGCAAATCGAATTCGTCGCAGCTCCCGCCGGTGCGAGGTTTGCAGGCTCACGCTCGCAAATTCGGCCTCTCTTTTTGCGAAAGGAGCAAAAATGGCTACGACGACATTAGGAGATTCCTCCGTTGTGACGCGAACCGCGCCGTCCATGCGCTGGATTATCGGTATCGCGCTGTTAGCGGCGATCATCATCGCGTTCATGTCGATGGGCGGCGGTGACGTCGAGCGCGACAACGCACCGGCGACTCCCGGAACCGAGTCCACGGCAACTCCGGGCGGTCAGTAAAGCGCTGTTCAAATTTTCGGCGCGTTCACAGACTTGACAGCGTTCCGAATTGAAACACCGATTTTTCGCTTTGATTGCGCGGCCTTGGCGGGAACGGATTCCGGCCTCGGCGGCGCACCCCTTGCAATTCTTGAGAGTGGAGTTGATCCGGGGGTCTCAGATGAAATTTATCAATATTCTAATCACGGTATTGCTTTGCTCTTTCGCCGCGCACGCGGAAGACGAAGCGGAGCTTGCCGCCGAAGAGGCGACGGCCGACGCCGAGATCATGAACACGCGCCGACAACACGCCGAAGACCAGGCTCAGCGCGAAGCCGTTGAGATCGAAGCCGCGAAGAACGAAGCTGAAAAGCTCGGCGCCGAGGTCGCAAAGGAAGAAGCGAGTCTCGCGGAAGCGAAAGCCAAGCTTGAGCGCACGCGCCTCGAACATCAAACCCTACAAGAATTGAAATTTGAAAAATCCGCGCGCCTTCAGGAAATCGCGAGAGAAAAAGAGCAGGTCGCGCTCGAGATGAAAGAGCTCGAGGCCCAGCGAGTCGCCGCCGAACAGGAGTTTCAAAGGCTCAAGCAAGAGGAGAAAATCGCCCTTGAAGATGCCGAGCGCGAAAAGGCCGCGCACGCGCTCAAGAAGGCGCCGCTCGCCGCGGAGGTCGCCGAGATGAAGGCGAGAAACCGCGAGCTCGCGTCCACGCTTCCGAAGCGCGAGGAGCTTACGTTGAGCCGCAAGTGCCGCGTATTCGATAAGGTCGGCCGCGACGCCAAGGTCTTGGGCGTTCAGCCCAGCGGCGCCGCGATTTCAAAAAGACGCGAAGGCAAGAACTTTTACACCTTCACGATGGAAGACGGCAGCGAAGGCTACGTCGCCAAACGCTGCTTCGAATAAACTGACTAGTGTTTACCCGGCTCGAGCGCCTTTCCCCGGCGCTCTTTCGCCGCATAAGCCTGCAGAGCGATCATCTCGCGCGAATCCGGCTTCAGATCTTTTCCCTGGAGCGGATTGCGGATGCACCAATTGATCATTTCCCAAAACGCCGCGACCTTCCCGAGCTGCTTCTGGAACTTCGGGTAGGTCTCGGGATGCGTGTTCGCGCCATTCGGGTGGCATTGGGCGCAGGCAACGCCGTTCGAACCGATCTTGATTTTCGCGCTATTGACCCATAGCTCTCTTCCGTACTTGGCCGAAGATTCGAACTCTCCCTGCCAGCGCTGAAGATCTTTCTCGGTGAAACGGTCCGCCGAGGCGCCCACGGCTCCGAAGATTAAAGATAATATTAAGAGTTTCATCTGCGGCTCCTCTAGTAGTGCGTCTGCGGCGGAATACGTTTTTTCTCATCCTGGAAGCTCACGTCCTCGGGGCGATCGCGTTTGTCGTTCCAGGCGACTTTACGAACTTCGTTCTCGGGAAGCTGATACCACATATCGACGCGGCCATTGCGCGTGTTGATAAACTGCCAGCCGGTCGCATCGCGCTCGAAGAACGGGTCCGCGCGGTTCATCGGTACGGTCAGAACCGGCAAGTGGCTTTCTGCCTGAATGTAGCTCTGCGGGTAGGGCCACGGCCACGCCGTCGCCATCATCGAATGGAAGGCGATGTTTCCGATCTGGTTGTACTGGATCTGGTGAACGTGACCGTAAAGCACGGTGACTTTCTTGAACGGCTTCAAAAGCGCCTGCACTTGCTCGGCGTCGTCCGTCCAGAAGTTCCAATTCTTGAAGATCTTCTGCAGCGGCGAGTGCGAAAGCACGACGATCGGCGTGTCGCGCTTCACTTTCTCCAGGTCTTTCTTGAGCCATTCTCTTTGCTTTTCGCCGACCATGAACGGCGAGCCGTTCGGGTTGTCGAGGCCGGCCATCTCGGCCATGCGTTGCTCGGCCGTCGGCCAACGCTTAAACGTCCATTCGTCGGTCGTGAGGACCGAGTTCAGCACGACGAAGTGCACGCCCTTGTGATCGAAGCTGTACCACTGGGGGCCGAAGAGCTTCTCCCAGTACTTTCCCAGATCCAGATAGTAATCGTGCTCGCCCATCACGTAATGAACTTTGTATTTGAGCGGCGAGAGCAGCTCCGCCCCGTGATCGAGCTCGGCCTTGGTGCCCATTTGCGCGAGGTCCCCGCCGAAGATGACGAAGTCGGGCTTCGGCGTGAGCACGTTGCACTCGGCGACCGCGCGCTTGAGCCCCATGTCCCAGTTGCGCACGAACTCTTTGCCCTTGATGTGCTGGATGTGCGAGTCGGAGATG
>CAYPFC010000192.1:0-1797 GCA_964409815.1 uncultured Pseudobdellovibrionaceae bacterium | reverse complement strand
ACGTGAAGTCCGGCTGCTTCTCGTCGGCGAAAGCCAATCTTACGAGGCTGATCGGCAATGACGACAAGACTCCCGTCGCGATCGCGGCTTTGGTGAAATCCCTGCGGTTGATGTTCTTACTCATGCGCTACCTCTATTTCTTCGCCACTAGCTTGGCGCTGTTCAGGGTTTTCATGAAGGCGACGAGATCGGCTTTTTCCTGCTTCGTGAGATTCAGCGGACGAATGCCGCCGCTGAGGTACGGCGTGATCTTTTCCTTATCGGAGCTGGCGCCGCCGCGGTTGTAGTGCTCAACGACTTCTTCAAGCGTTCTTAAGCTTCCATCGTGCATGTACGGCGCCGTGAGCGCGATGTTTCGGAGCGTCGGCGTTTTGAAGTTTCCGACGTCGACGAGCTTCTTCGTGACGGCGACTCGGCCGATCTCGGAGGTTTTCTTATCTGTAAGAACTTTTTTGTCGATTGTCTCGAGCGAGTAATCCGCTTTCAGGAACTCCGAAACGAGCCTATCGACATCCGCGGCCGGGACGCGATTGATGCCGACCCCGATATTGTGAAACATGTTGTCAGTAAAGAGCGCGGTGGTGTGCTCGACCGCGTGGCACGAGACACACCGTCCGTTTCCGAGAAAGACCTGGAATCCCCGAATCTCTTGCGGCGACATGGTTTTCTCGCCATTGAAGTACCAGCGGTCGAAGCGCGAGTTGCCGCCGACTTGCGTGCGCTCGAACGTCGCGATCGCCTTGAGAACGTGGTCGAGCTGTATGTCCTTGGGTTCGATTCCGAACGCCGCTTTGAACTTCGCGATGTAATCCTTGTCCTCACGCACGATTTTAAGAACCGGATCGTGATTCGCGAGACCCATCTCCACTGGGTTCGTGATCGGATGCTGTGCTTGCTCCTCGAGCGACGGGGAACGCCCATCCCAAAACTGGGACGAGCCGTAGGCCGCATTGAAGACCGTCGGGCTGTTGCGCGTTCCCGTGAGTCCGTTCACGCCCTTCGACACTTTCAAGTTGTCGGTAAAGCCCTTCTTCGGATCGTGACACGTCATGCACGAGATCTTGCCCGTCGAGCTGAAGCGCGCGTCGTTGTAGAGCTTGTCCCCGAGCACGACTTTCTCTTTGGTGATCGGATTGTCTTCGGGCACCGGTACGGGCGGCAGCCCCAATAGGTTCGGATCCTCAGCGGCCGTCAGGAGGCCGGGTAGCATCAATAAGCCGACTAGGAGCACTCGCGGAAGTTGACGAATCACGGCAGCTTTCCCCCTTCAAAATTTCAATTGAATGCTAAATGAACGTGTTTTTGGAATCAATCTAAAATTAGATTGAGTCTAAAAACATTGAAAACTAGGATGGCCGTATCATGGAGATCGAGAAACTGCTTCGCGAGAAGTCTTTAAGACCAACGCCCCACAGAATCCGCTTGGGACAAAAAGTCCTGAAGAAGCATTGCCACTTCAGCGCGGACGAAATTGCCGCGTGGGCGGCGAGTCTCAAGCAGCCTTTAAGCCGCGCGACCGTCTATAATATATTGAATGAGTTTGTCGCGGTCGGCCTGCTGAGATCGATGCATTTGCCGAGCCAAGGAAAGACAATCTACGATTCCAATACCGAAAGTCATTTTCATTTTTACGATGTCGAGACCGGAATGATTCATGACGTCGCGCCCGACAAGGTGAAACTCAACCTGGCCTCTTTATCGGGCTACAAGGTGGATGACGTGTCCGTAGTCATCACGGGACGCAAGTCTTAGCGAAGATATTCGCGGACGGCTTTTTCCATATCGTCCTTAAGCCCC
>CAYPFC010000191.1:0-5730 GCA_964409815.1 uncultured Pseudobdellovibrionaceae bacterium | reverse complement strand
GCTCAAGAAATGGTCGAGAAAACCTCAGGAGCCGTGGAGCTCACGCTCTTCTACATGGGCCTTGGCCTAGGCGAGTTTGCATTCCGTCCTTTAGATCAACTAAAATAAGATAACGCGCTTTGCAGGAGACATCTATGATCCGCGTCATCACCGCCCTTGTGGTGCTCATTGGTTTTTTCGCGCCGTCCGCGTTCGCGGCCGAAATTCTTAAAGTTAAAGGCAAGAGCGCGTTGATCGATCTCAAAGGCGACCCCGCCGCGCCAGGCGACGTGTTCTACGCGGTCAAACCCGACGGCAAGCGCGCGGCAATTCTCACGATCAGCAAAGTCAAAGGCGAAAAGGCCATCGGAAAGATCACGAAGGGTAAAGCCGCCGCCGGCTACACGCTCGAGCTCAAGCCCTCGCAAGTCACCCAGAGGGCGCGACCGGCGCGCGATGAGTACGATTCGTCCGCCGAGAGCGCGCCCACGGGTCAGCGCGCCTACTGGGGCGCCCTTGTCGGCTTCGCGCAAGACTCGATGACGGTGAACGTGAACGACTTCTCGACCGGCCTCTTCCGCGAGAAAACCTCCTTGTCCGGCAATGCGTTCAGCGCGAAGGGATTGTTCGACTACGAGCTCTTTCCGCAAGTATGGTTCCGCGGCACCGCGGGACTTGAGGGTTTCAGCGCCTCCGGCTCCGCCATTTGCGGCGTCAACAACGCCGAGACCTGTAACGCCGATATCTACTATTTGAGCTTCGATTTCTTGGGCCGCTATGTCTTTTCGCGCGGGAATATCCGCCCCTGGCTCGGCGGCGGTATCGGATTGCTCTTCCCCGCATCGAAGAAAGCCACCGCTCTCGACTCGTCCTCGATCAGCACCACGAACGTGATGATCTTCGGGGGCGGCGTGGATTGGTTCACGTCCCCGCGCATGTACGTGCCGATTTCGCTCGAGTACGGATTGCTGCCGAAGTCGGATGAAGTCGAAGCGACGTGGATCGCCCTTCGCGCCGGGATCGCGGTTCCGTTCTAATCGCGGGCCGCGCGGAAACAGCCTAAATATCCCATATTTAATCCACCGCCCAACTGAAACTCGAAATCGCGCGGCACCCGTCTGGTGAGCAAGAGCTCGACGAACGCGCGCGAGGCGATCTTCGGGCGCAGGCCCGTGTACTCTTTCACCTCGAACCCCATTTCGCGCACCCAGGACTCCATCTCTTCGGGCTTAATGAAGAGCCGCCAGTCGTGAATGTGCTTTTGCGAGTCGCGGATGAACCAGTCGAGACCCTTGGCCGCGAATAGCCACGACATCAGCGTGCGGTTGAACGTGTGCGTGAGAAGCGTACCCCTGGGCTTCAGAACGCGCAGCGCCTCCTGCACGGCTCGCTTAGGCTCGAACACATGCTCGAGGACGTCCATCAGGCAAACGACATCGAACGTTTGATCCGCGAACGGAAGATCGGTCGCGTCGCCCTTGACCCATTCAATCTCGCCGGCCGGATCGCGCGCTCGTCCGACCGCGAGCACTTCGTCGCTCATATCGAGGCCGGTGCAGTACGCGCCGGCGCGGTTCAGCGCGAAAGTCAGGAAGCCTCCGCCGCAACCGACGTCGAGGGCCTTCGCGCTTTCGATATCGTGCTGCTCGCGGATTTTAGAGAGCACCCAGGGCGTGGTGACGTCCTTCTCGATTCTGAGGAGCGCGACCGCGTCGCCTTCGGACGTGTACCAGCGATCCCCGAGATCTTTATAAAACTCATTGTCGATCATAGGCGCGAATATTCCAGTAAACGATTTGATAGAGGAAGAACACCGAGGCGAAGACCAGCGTGAACGACGCGATCGCTCCCGCGTCCGCGTCGCCCCGCCACCACAAATACCCCAGCCATCCGAGTACGACCGGATGAAGCATGAACAAGACCGAATGCAGCCAGTTCTCGAACCCCGAACAAAGCTCGCGGTGCTGCCATTCGTCTTTCGTGATCAGCACGCAGCTAAAGACGGCGGCGACCGAGTACGCGACAAGCGCCGTTGAAGTCACGGGAAGCAGGAGCAAAAGCGCGACGCAGGCGAGGAACGCCAACGTGTCGACGGGATGTCCGAGGCGCTCCCAGCGTCTAAGCGTCCGTCGACGATGACAGTAAAGCTCATCGACGAGCAAAAACGCGCCCTGCACGAGCACCGGAAGCGCCTTGATCAGCATCGGCGCATCAACCCCGCAGAGAGCGTTAGACCCGGGCCGAACGCCATGCTGATAACTTTCGTTCCGGGCTTAAGCTCCTCGAGCATGTGCATCCATACGTGCGGCAAAGTCGCCGAGGACATGTTGCCGTACTCGCGCAAAACTTTGCGCGAGAAATAAACCTGCTCCTCGCTCAAAGAGAGCGCGTCTTTCACGGCGTCGATGATGCGCGGGCCGCCGGGGTGAATCGCGTACACGCAATCCTTGTCCTGCCAAGGCTTCACGAGCGCTTTCACGCCTTCCTCGACCAGGCCGGGAACGTTGCGCGAGAGCACCATTTGGAAGCGATCCTTGGAAAGATCCCAGCGCATGTCCTCGAGCGTCCCGGGCGCGATGATCTCCTTGAGGTCGAGCACTTCGTAGCCCGACTCCGGCGCGTCCGCGGTCACGCGATACCGAATGACTCCGTCGGCGAAGAGACTTTGAATTACAAGTTGCTCCGGCTCGTGGTTCGCCGGATCCAGGTGAAGCGTGCACAGCTCGGTGTGAAGAATCTCGGCATTCAGGTTTCCGCGCGCCATCTTCAGGGCCGGAAATGCCGCGTAGCAACCCATGTGGTACGCGTGCATGCATTCGACGTGCTCTCCCCACCCGTTCTGGCTCGCGAGAATTTGGATCAGACTCGGGCTCACGTAGCCCGTGCACGTCACGTGAATCCAGGATTTAAACCGGCCCGTCTCGCCTTCGTAAAACTTACGAACCGGCTCGAGAAGAATCTCTTTAAAGAATTGCGTGCGCTCGCTCAACGAAACGGGGCGCGCGAAGAGTTGCATCTCATACCAGCGATCGTGCGAGAAATCGCGAAGAAACGAGCCGCGCTTTTCCACCCGATCCGGAGAGGCGCCGTAACGCGAAAGAAGCTTCTCGAACTTCAGTGCGCCGACTTCGGGCGCGTGGCGCGCGTGCGCGCGGGCGAGCCATTCGAGCGCGTTTTTCTGATCGACAATGTAGGGAGGCGGAAGACTTTTAAACCGAGAAACGAACACTTTGCCCTCCCCTGGCCGGGATCAGGCATGCGTGATGCGAGTGACCCCGATGACGCCTTTGAGTTTACTCAAGCTGCTCATCACTTCCGCGAGCTGTTGAGTGTTCCGCACGCTGACGTCGAACGTGCAGATCGCCTTTAAATCTTTAGTCGTTCGCGCCTGGGCATTCAAGATGTTGATACCATGCGTGGAGAAAACCTCTCCCATCGATTTCAACATTCCCGAAGTGTCATTGCACACGACCCGCACGGTCACGGTGCGGCCCGCGCTCTCAGGCGCCTGAGAGCCGCTCCACTGCACGTCGATACGACGATCCTGATCGAGCTCAAACGCTTTAGGGCAATCGGATCTGTGGATCACGATGCCGCGGCCGAGAGTGATAAAACCCAGGATCGAGTCGCCCGGAATCGGGTTGCAGCATTTCGCGAAGCGCACGAGCACGTCGTTCATGCCGTCGACCTGAATGAGCGATCCGGACTGCTTTTTTCTTCCGATCGCCGCCTGAAAGGCCTTCTTGAGGAAGCTCGCCTCTTGGCTCTGCTCGTCTTTCTCCTCCGGGATATTGATCTGTAGCGCATCGACGACTTGTTGGGGCGTTACGGCTCCGTAACCCACCTTGACGTACAAATCTTCCTCAGTCGCGCACCCATGATCGCGCGAGAATTTCGTAAACTCCGGCTTCTCGAGAGCGCGAGCAAGGCTCGTGCCCGCCTTGCGCAAAAACTTTTCGAGCATTTCGCGGCCGAGGCCGGCCGCGCGCTTACGCGCCTCTTCACGAACGAAACTGCGGATCTTCGACTTCGCCTTCGTGGTAACGCAGGACTTGAGCCAATCTTTCGACGGCGTTTGCGTCTTGCTCGTGATCACTTCGACCGTGTCGCCGTTTTGCAAGCGATGCTTGAGCGAGACGAGTTTTCCGTTGATTCGCGCGGCAACGATTTTCGAGCCGACGTCCGTGTGAACCGCGTACGCGAAATCGATCGGTGTCGCGCCTTCGGGAAGATCTTTGACGTCGCCCTTCGGCGTGAAGACGTAAATCTCGCTGTCGAAGAGATCGGTTTTAAAGTTTTCCAGAAACTCGTCGGCGTCGGTATTTTGCTGGTGCTCTTTGACGAGCTCGCGAAGGCCGTTGAACTTCTTCAATGCCTCGGCGTCCCCGTCCTCGTCGGCGCCTTCTTTGTACTGCCAGTGCGCCGCGATCCCGCGCTCGGCCACTTGATGCATCTCGAACGTGCGGATCTGGATCTCGATGCGCTCGGCGCCCGGGCCGATCACCGTCGTGTGAAGCGACTGGTAATTGTTGTTCTTGGGCATGGCGATAAAATCCTTGAAGCGGCCGGGAATCGGCTTCCACAGCGAATGCACGAGACCGAGAACTTCGTAGCATTCGGCGATCGAATTCACGTTCACGCGGAACGCGAGCACATCGTACACTTGATCGTAATCGATGTTGCGCGCCTGCATCTTGCGATAGATCGACCAAAGATGCTTCGGGCGCCCGCTAACTTCAAACTTAATCTTCGTCTTTTTCTCGAGCTCGCCGGTCAGTATCTTGCGAACGTCTTCGATGTACTTCTCGCGCTCGCGCTTCTTTGTGGCGACGTTTTGAACGAGCGCGTAGTAGCTGTCGGGATAAGCGTAACGGAAAGACAGGTCCTCGAGCTCGATCTTCACGCGGTTGATCCCCAGGCGCGAAGCGAGCGGAGCGTAGATGTCGAGCGTCTCGAGCGCGATACGGGCCTGCTTGTCAGGCGGCATGTGGTTGAGCGTGCGCATGTTGTGGAGGCGGTCGGCAAGCTTCACAAGAACGACCCGAACGTCTTTGCCCATGGCCACGATCATCTTGCGGATGTTCTCGCCTTGCTTCTCGTGCGTGTTGCGGAATTTCATCTGCGAGATCTTCGTCACGCCGTCGGTGAGCTTTGAAACCGTCTCGCCGAACTCGCGCTTGATATCTTCAAGAGTGACGTCGGTATCTTCGACCGTGTCGTGCAACAGCCCGGTCGCGATCGTCGCGACGTCCATGTGAAGTTCGGCGAGGATCGCGGCGACGCCTAAAGGATGCAGAATGTAGGGGTCGCCGCTCCGGCGCAATTGACCCGAGTGAGCTTTTTCCGAGAACTCGTAAGCTTTGCGGATGTAATCGAAATCGGCGTTGGGAGCGTAGGCACGAATGAGCTCGATCAGGTCTTCGACCGTCTGGGGCCCCTGATCGCGTAAACTGGCTTCGCTTGCTGCGGCCTCACTCATTTAAAACTCTGCTCCGTCCAGATGCCATTCCGTCTATTTCTAGACGGAAGAATCGGCGCGGAACTAGAGGGAATTCCTCTAGTTTTTTAGCGGGAAAGATCGCGCTGGACCTGCTGGTCCGGAGTTAAACCTTGAGCGTCGTTCGTATCGAAATAAACCGAGCCCGCTGCGACTTCGCGGAGTGCGTTCACGACGTGCTTGTTATTCTTGCCGGGAGCCATGCAAGTGTCTCCCTTCATGAGTTGCTTGGATCTTTTCGCCACCAACAAAAC
>CAYPFC010000190.1:1823-5770 GCA_964409815.1 uncultured Pseudobdellovibrionaceae bacterium | reverse complement strand
GGGCGTCGTGGTCCAGCGCCGTCCAGTCGGCGAGCGAAGTGCACCAGCAGGCCGCCGGCGGCGCGATCGCGCGCTACGAGGCGACCGTCGCCGCTCAGAAAGCTAGACAAAAGCGCCAGGCCGAGGAAGACCAAAGGCTGAGAGCGCTTTTCCGCAAAAAGAACCACTTCGACTGACGACCGGACCTAGTCCAGTCAAGACCGAAAATCATCCGCTCCGTGCTATTCTAAGTGTGTAGATTCTCAGGAGGAGATTCATGTCTTCAGTTGGAAGTTCCGACGGGTCCAACCGGGCTACGGATGAAGTCGCGCGCCGCCGCGCCGAAGAACGGCGTGCAGCCGAAGCCGACAACACCAAGAAGCACAAAAAAGAAATGCGCCGCATGACCGAAGCGCATCAGCGCGAGATCGAGCAGCTGAAAGCGAGCCACGCGCGCCAGATTGAAGAGCTCAAGCACGCCTCGAGCGATTCGATCTCCTCACGCGATTTCCGCCACCAGAAAGAAATCGACGACATGCGCGATCTTCACCGCCGTCAGCAAAAGCAAACCGCCGACGAAAACCTGCGTCGCGAGGAGGCGTTGAAAAGCGCCAATAAGGGCGATGTCGAGCGCGCGAAAACGAACTCGGAAGTTCGCATCGAGAAACTCGGACAGGATTACAAATCGGGCCTCGAGAGAAAAGAGCAAGCGTTCACCCAAGCTATCCAAGACGCGCGCGAGGCCCAGCAGGAAGCGATCGCCGACAGTCGCCAGCGTTTGACAAAAGCGCACGATGTCGAGGCGAAGGCGCTGCTCGGCGAGCGAAACGAAAAGGTTTCCCAGCTTCAGCAGGACATCAACAACTACCGCGAGAATACCGAAATCGCGCGCCGCGACCGCGAGCTTCAGCACATGCGCGATTTGAACCGCGCGTCCGACAACCTCATGCGTTCCGTCGCTTCGGAGCGCGCGAGCCGCAAGGATTCGGAAGAGATCATGCGCGACGGATTCAAAGACGGGATCGAAACGATGCGCGATCGCTTCGAGAACGCCTCAAAAAGGGAGCGTAACGCTCAGAACTCGTCTTCAAACGCGTTCAAGGCGAGCATCAATGAGCGCGTTGACGGGCGCATTCGTCAGCTCGAAAGCGAGAAAGAGGAGCTTAAGGCTTCCAACACCCGCAAAGAGCTTCAGATGAAGGCCGCCAAAGAGCAGGAGATCAACAACATTCGCGAGTCGTGGGGAAAGAATATCGACAATTACCGCGAGCAGCGCGACCTGGCGATCTCGCAGTCCAACGAGCGCAACCAGAAAGACATCGGAGAAGTCCGCGAGCAGCTCGAAAAGCAATTGACCGACACGAATCGTTTCTACCGTGGCCGCATGAACGAGGAGTCGCGCATTCAAAGAACCGCGTACAATAACCTCGTCGGCGACTTCGAAAGCAAAACGAGCCACCAGAACAACGTGACCAATCAACGTATCAAGACCATTTTCGAGAACTCAGCCGAAGAGCGCGCGCGTCTCATCGATCTGCAGAATGCCACGCATACGGCCTCGCAACGCTCACACCAGGACGAGATGAAGATGATCCGTGAGAAAATGGAGGACGAGAAGAACGAGATCGTCAACCGTCTCCAAAACCAAATGCGCAAGCAAGAGGTGGCTCACGCGGAGCGCATGAACCAGCTGGTCATGAAGTACGAGAAAGAGAACCAGGGCTTAAAGGACCAGATGCTTCGCGAGCGCAAGCTGGCGGAAGAGAACCTTAAGCGCACGGTCGACGATTTGCAGCGCTCCCATAAATTGAGCATGGATCAGGTCGATTCCAAGAATCGTGAGCGCATGCGGCAGCTGAGCAACCAGCAGGCCGAGGAGATCCGCCAGGTGAATAAGCGCCATGAGGACCGCCTCGATCAAGTTATCGTTGAAGTGAAGAAGACCTAGGGTTATCCTCGACCCTATGCTTTCTGAGCGTAGGGTCAAAATCGTAGCTACAATCGGACCGTCGACAAACTCGAAGGAGGGCCTCGAAAAGGCCATCCTTTCGGGGATGAATGTCGCGCGCCTGAATTTCTCGCACGGCTCACATGAGATGCACGCTCAGGTGATCGACGACGTCCGCGAGCTTGCGCGCAAATGGAACGCGCCGGTCTCGATCCTTCAGGATCTGCAAGGGCCCAAGATACGGGTTGGAAAATTTGAGGGTGGATCGATCAGCTTGAAGGAAGGCGAAATCGTAAAGATCACAACCGCCGACGTTCCAGGTAAACCGGGGCTTATTCCCACCGACTTCAAAGCGCTGCCTTCGACCGTGGAAGACGGGCAGAAGATTCTGCTCGACGACGGCTTGATCGAGTTGAGGGCGGTGTCGAAGTCCGGGATCGAAATCGAATGCGAGGTCGTTTACGGTGGAACGCTCAAAGACCGAAAGGGCATGAACGTCCCGGGCGCGAGCCTGCCGATCGACGCTATGACCGAGAAGGATCTCAAGGATCTTCAGTTCGGGCTCGAGAAAAATGTAGATTATGTGGCGTTGAGCTTTGTGCGCCAAGGCAGCGATATCCAAAAGCTGCGCGATCTGGTGAATGCTTCGCGCCCCGGTGTGCGCATTATCGCCAAAATCGAGATGCTCGAAGCGCTCAACAATCTCGAAGAAATTATTAGCCTGAGCGATGCGGTCATGGTCGCGCGCGGGGATTTGGCCATTGAAGTCGGGCAGAGCCAGCTGCCGGCGATTCAAAAAAGAATCATCGGTCTTTGCAACTCGATGAACAAGCCGGTCATCACCGCGACCCAGATGCTCGACAGCATGGTCGAGAATCCGCGGCCCACGCGCGCCGAAATCACCGACGTCGCCAATGCGGTCATCGACGGTTCGGACGCTCTGATGTTGTCGGCGGAGAGCGCGAGCGGAAAATATCCGTTCCGTTGCATCCGTACGATGCACGAAATCGTTTGCGAAGTGGAAAAGACGTCGGAGCTCTATTGGGATATTTCGCTCGACGAGGACATCCTCGAGGTGCCGGACGCGATCGCCGCGTCCGCTGCATTGACGGCGCTGAAGGTGAACGCGAAAGCGCTCGTTTGTCTCACGACGACCGGTAAGACCGCGACGCTCATCGCGGGCTCGCGCCCGCGCTGCCCGATCGTGTGTATCACGCACCAGCTCGATCCGCTGAATCGCCTGGAGCTCGTGTGGGGGATCCAGACCTACAAGATCAACCCGTATCAGAGCAGTGAAGAGGCTCTCATGCAGGTGGAAGATCTGTTGCTCAAGATAGGTCTCGTCGAAAAGGGCGATAAGGTCGTGGTCACGATGGGAACGCCGGTCCGTCAGCGCGCGAAGACCAATAGTATTCGAGTGTACTCGGTCACCCGCGAGCGCGTCGAGGCGCCCGACAACGAGCTGCCGCTGCGCTGCCGTCGCGATATCCTGAAATTAACAAAAGGTTTGTAATCGAGTCTGTGTCCGTGTTGGTCGCGGCATACAGTAACAGAGGCCGTGACGGTCACGTTAAACGGCGACAAAGACCGAGATCTAAAAACGTAGACGAGGACTGGGACCGCGACCGGGACGGAGACGGATTTTCTACCCGCGTCCGGGGACCTTTTTGAGCGTATAGACGATCTCCCAGAACGGAAGTACCGCTTCTAGATCAGCCATCTTGAATTTCATCGTGAGAATTCCGCCCTGCTCGGACGCTTTCTCTTGTGTGAGACCTTTTTCCGCGAGCGGGTCGGCGTCGTTTACGCTGAACAGGAAGTTCAGATCGCGCATGGAGTTGTTCTGCATGTCGGTTAGGCTGACCTTAGTGAACCCTTTGTCGTCGGGCTGCACCTTCTTGCCGTAGAAAACGAGCGCGCGCAGAGTGGGAAGCTCTTTCTCTTCGACCGTCACGCGCTTGCTCTGCTCGGTAAATAAATACTTGTTATTTTCGTTTTTATCTTATGTCCTTTGTTTTCC
>CAYPFC010000190.1:0-1813 GCA_964409815.1 uncultured Pseudobdellovibrionaceae bacterium | reverse complement strand
TCGGTAAATAAATACTTGTTGTACCAGTCGGTGAAGTCCGTCAGCACCTTGTGATTCAAAATCGTGATGCGCTTCTTGCCTTCGCCAAGGTCTTCAACCTTCATGATTTGAATCGCTTGGAGGACTTCCATTATCTTGTCGAGCTTGTTGGTCGGCGCCTGGAAGATTTGGATGCAATAGTCGCGAAGAACGCTATAGGGGATGACGAGGCCGTTGTCGGTTTTCTCTCCGGATTTGAATCCGATCAAACTGATAATCGCGCACAAGCGAGTCACCATGTGCGGCGGGAACATCTCGTTCGACTCGTTGGCGACCGACTCGAGGTTCTTAATCCGTGTGTTCGCGTCGCGTAGCTGACCGTTAATGGTTTTCACCATCGCTTTCAGCCATTCGGGGAACGTTTTGAACTGCGCGTGCAGGGACGTGAAGGGAAGTGCGATGACTTCGGCGTCGGCGACGGCTTTCGCGCCCGCGGAGCGCGGTTTATTGTCGAAGAACGCCATCTCTCCGAGCATTTCACCGCTCGCTTTTTCAGCGAGGATGATCTCTCCGCTGCCTTTGGCTTTAGTGATGGCGATACGTCCCGCTTTGATCACGTACATGGCGTCGCTCGGATCGCCTTCGCGAAACAGAATGTCGCCTTTACCGAGTTTCTTGACCCCGCCGGCCATCGATGAATTCCCTTGGTTGTCTCAGTCATTATTATGAACCGAGATCAAAAGGGCCTCAACAGGACTAGGCCACGGAGCTGGCCCTTAGACGGGCATCGGTTTCACTTCGGGATCCACTTTGAGAGGAGCGTCCGTCGCCGCTTTCACCTCGTCCACGCTCGTACCGGGTGCGAATTCCTTAAGCACGAATCCGTCCTTCGTGAGATCGAGCACCGCCATGTCGGTCACGACGCGGTGGATGCAGCCCTCGCCCGTCAGAGGGAGAGTGCACTTCTTCAAGATCTTCGAATTTCCGGCTTTGTCCCGGTGTTGCATCGCCACGATCACGCGGCGAGCGCCGGCGACCAAGTCCATCGCGCCACCCATGCCCTTCACCAGCTTGCCCGGCACCATCCAGTTCGCGATGTTGCCTTGTTGATCGACTTCCATCGCGCCGAGCACGGTGAAGTCGACGTGGCCCCCGCGAATCATCGCGAACGAATCGGCGGAACTGAAGAAACTCGCGCCGGGCAACGCGGTCACGGTCTGCTTTCCGGCATTGATGAGATCTGGATCGACTTCCTCTTTTCGGGGGAAGGGGCCCATGCCGAGCAGCCCGTTTTCACTCTGCAACATAACGAACATTCCTTTAGGAATGTGATTCGCGACAAGCGTGGGAATTCCGATTCCCAGATTCACCACGAATCCGTCTTGAACGTCCTGGGCGATGCGCTTGGCGATTTGATCGCGATTGAGTAATGCGGCCACTTGAGCTCCGGTTACTGCGTAAGAGTTAGATTTTCGATGCGCTTTTCGTAATTCTTGCCGACGAAGATCCGCTGCACGTAAGCGCCGGGTACGTGCACGTGGTCGGGGTCGATGTCGCCGATCTCGACGAGCTCTTCGACTTCGGCGACCGTGACTTTCCCCGCGGTCGCGACGACCGGGTTGAAATTACGGGCCGCTTTGCGAAAGACGAGGTTGCCGAATTTGTCGCCCTTCCACGCCTTAACGAACGCAAAATCCCCTTGGATCGAGTGCTCGAGAACGTACTTGCGCCCGTTGATCTCACGCACTTCCTTGCCCTCGGCGACTTTGGTTCCGACTCCGGTGGGAGTGAAGAACGCGGGAATTCCGGCGCCGGCCGCGCGCATTTTCTCGGC
>CAYPFC010000189.1:0-5838 GCA_964409815.1 uncultured Pseudobdellovibrionaceae bacterium | reverse complement strand
CGTGATCGAGGGCCTCGGCGGACACGTGCCGAAGGGCTACATCTACCTGCCGATGGGCTTCGCGCTCGCGGTGGAGCTCTTGCAAATGCGCTTCTCGTATAATCAATCGAAGGCGGCGCGGAAAAAATAGCCGCCATGAACCTCCTGCAAATGCACCGGGGCGCCAAGCACTTCGGCACCCGGACTCTATTCGATCAGGCGACCTTCGCGGTAAACGCCGGCGAGCACGTCGGCGTTATCGGCCCGAACGGCGCCGGTAAGACCACGCTCTTTAAAATCCTGGTCGGTAAGGAAACTTTGGATTCGGGCGAGATCGTGCGCGCGAACGGCCTAAGGCTTGGCTACCTCGAGCAAGAAGCCGATTGGTCGCTCGACACGACCGCCGAAGCCTACTTAGAAAAATCCTGCGCGAAGCCGCTCTGGGACCTTAAGCGCCTCGGCCGCGCGCTTGGATTGACGGAGGCCCACTTCGCTTCGCCGCTGAAGAGCCTGAGCGGCGGTTACCGCATGCGCGTGAAGCTTCTCTATCTCATCGGAATGGAGCCCGACCTCATGCTCCTTGACGAGCCGACAAACTTCCTCGATCTCGAGACGGTGCTCGCGCTTGAAGGATTCCTGCAAGATTTCGGAGGCGCGTTCCTGCTGATCTCCCACGATCGCGAGTTCCTCAGGCGCACGACCGAGTACACCCTGGAGATCGAAGGCGGCGATATCACCAAGTTCCCCGGAAACGTCGACGATTACTTCGAGCAGAAAACCCAGCTGCGCGCGATTTTGGAGGCGCAAGCCGCGAACCAAGAGAGCAAGCGCAAGCAGATTCAGGATTTCGTCGACCGCTTCCGCGCGAAGGCGACGAAAGCCAAGCAAGCGCAAAGCCGCCTGAAGCAGCTCGACAAAATGGAAGGCATCGAGCTGAAATCGGTGCCGGTACGCGCGCGCATTCGCATTCCGCCCCCGGTTCACACGGGCCGCGATACGTTCACGATGTCCTCGGCCAATTTGGGTTACGGCTCGAATCGCGTGCTCGCGAACGTCAACCTGCGGGCCGAGCGCGGAAGCCATCTCGGCGTGGTGGGATTCAACGGCGCCGGAAAATCGACGCTGCTCAAGAGCCTCGCCGGCACGATCCCTCTCATGAGCGGGCAGCTTGAGCTGGGCCATCAGGTCAGCCTCGCTTACTTTTCCCAACACAGCGCCGATCAACTCGACATGGGAGAAACGGTGCTCGAAGCCCTGCAAAGGGCTGCGCACCGTGAGCTTGACCGGCAAGACGTTCTTAACATGGCCGGCAGCCTGCTCTTTTCGGGTGACGATATTCACAAGAAAGTCAAGTTGCTCTCAGGCGGGGAAAAATCGCGCGTGGCGCTCGGGCAAATCCTATTGAAAAAATGCCCCCTGCTCTTGCTGGACGAGCCGACGAACCATCTGGACTTCGAAACGGTCGAGGCGCTGACCGAGGCGCTGCACGAATACGAAGGGACCGTCGTCGTCGTGAGCCACGATCGCGGTTTTATCGGTCGCGTGGCGACGAAAATCCTCGAGATTCGCGACGGACGCGTGGAAGTTTATCCGGGAACGTACGACGAGTACGTTTGGAGCCTACAAAGAGGCGCCCTCAGCGAGCGCGCGAGCGAGTCATCGGCGGCGATCGGTGCGATCGATTCCGCCGGCGAGGCCGTGCCGAAGTTCAACTTCAAAGACGCGAGCAAGCAGATTCAGGGCGCGATCAAAGAGCAGCAAAGAAAGATTCAAAAGTGCGAGGAATTGCTACACGCGCGCGAGAGAGATCGCGACCGACTCACCACCGAGCTTCTTTCGGCGCAAGGCGCGCGTGCCGCAGAGCTCGCGCGCGAGCTCGGGCTTTGCGGTCAGGAGATCCAGCGCCTGGAAGACGACATTCTTAAGCACATGGAATTGCAGGAATCGAAAGAGCGCGAGCTCGAAGAGCTCCGTCGAAAATAAAAAAGCCGGAAAGACCATTCGATCTTTCCGGCTCCCCTCACTTTTACTCTACTGAACGAGTCTACTGAATTCTTTTTCCCTTACGCGAATCGTCCTGTGGCGAAGTCGTACGGCCCGAGCTCACATCCGATCCGATGCCGGCCATCGAGGTCGAGGACGACGTCGAGGACATCACTGAGTCGGAGACCCGAATGTTGTTCGTAACGTCCTTCACTCCCGAAATCTTCTCGGCTTCATCTTCAATCATGCGTTTCATCGGCCGTTGCGTGACCGTGCCCGTCAGCGTGACGACGCCTTCGCTGACTTGGACTTCCACTTCGGAAGCGTCAATATAAGGATGGCGATAGAGGGCTTCCGAGACGTCCTCGCGAATGCGCTCGTCGGAACGACGGTAGCCCTTAGGGCCTTTGCCGAAGAATTCCCCCACCTTTTCGCCGAGGCGCTCGAAGAACCCTTGTTCGTGACGACGCATATCGCGCTCGAGGTTTCGATTGCGTGCATCGTTGTCCGCGCGCCAGTCGCGGCTTTCGCCGTAACCATACGACTCGCCCGAGTCGCGGCGGTAGCTGGTGTGTTGACCGGCATCCCGGCGAGCGCTGCTCGTCCCAGCCGCGGCTTCCCGTCTCAAAGCCCGTGTTCGGGAGCGAGGTCGAGCTGCCGTAACCGAAGTTCTCGCTGCCGTAGCTGAAATCCTGAGAGCCGTAATCGCTGCTGTAATCGTTGCCGCCGCGATAGTCGCTGCCTAAGCCGCTACGGCCATACGTGCTGCCGAATCCGCTTTCGTTGCTGCCGTAGTTCGAGCCGCTACCGCCGCTACGCATGCCCGAACCGTAATCGCTCCCCTGCGAGTAACGGTCTCCACCATATCCACGGGAAGAAGACGACGACGAATAGTCGCGATCAAAGCTACGGCCGTAACCCCGGTCGGAGCCGCGGTTGTATTCACGGTCGTCGTTGCGGCTCGAGCTACGATCGTAATCGCGATCGAAGCTGCGTTCGAAGTCGCGATCGGAGCGGCGTCCGAAACTTCTGTCATTCATTCCGCGACGGTCCGAGCGACGCGACTGGCGATCTCCATGTCCATATTGATTGCGCATTCTTCTTCCTCCTCGAGGTGTTGAAGCCGTAAAGGCATTGAATGCGGTGTGAAATCGCAACTTTTATGCCAGATCTAAATGCGATCAATTTGACTTTCGAAGAAAGAAGAGCGCCCATCGCGCCCCAATGCGTGGATATTTAGAACCCGAGCGAGAGTCCGACGAAGGCGCCCGATCGTCCGTCATCCAGCGCGTCGTTCGACAGGGCGAGTACGAATCGGTAACCGCCACTCAACACAAAATTTCGCGTGAAGAAAATATGAATTGACGCCGAGGTCACGGACGCCACGCCCTCTTCTTCCGTGTGCGTGTAGGTCGTACCTGTCGCGGTGACGGTCTTGATCGGATCGTGTAAATTGACGTAATTGATTTCTTGGCGAAGCTGGCCGACCAGAAAGCTCGCGAACGGCTGAACATACGTCGCAAACGGGCCGACGCCGAACTCGCGATCATGCTCGGGCTCTTCGCCGAACGACCCGTAGGCCCCGATCCCGCCGCGCAAGTTCTCGGTCAACTCCATTCCAAGGTCAACACCGAGCATAAAGTGCGTGCCCTGTGCAGGATTGAATCCGACCGCGCCGTGCGGGTCGAAATAAAAGTCGCCGGTCGCCGCATGGGAAAGAGCGGGAACGCAGGAAAGCAATATCGCGAAAAGAAGTTTCATCTTTTCGACTTTAAAGAGTTCACATCTCCCAGGCAAATGGTGTTTAACGAAAAGAAATATGGCAGCGACACTCGTTATCTTCACGACCGTATTGATCGGCGCGCTTTGGATACTGGCCCAGTGGGCGGCCGCGAAAAAGGAATTCTCGGATCCCGCGCTCCGCAGGAACTGGATCATCGCCTCGTCGTTGCTCTTCCTGATGATACTCAGCGCGACTCTGGCCGCGGGCGCCAGCGGCGTCCTCGCCAGGTTCGACCGCATGCCGTTTCCGGCGATGGGCATATTCCCGTTCATCGTCGTGTGCGCGCTTTATATCGCCCGCTCGCGCTTCGGCACACTGCTCGTTAAACATATCCCGCTCCACGCGCTCATCGCCTTCCACGCGTTCCGGTTTCTCGCTGAAATGATCATCTTCAGCGGAGTCGTCGACGGTATCGCCCCGCGCGCGTTGAGCTTTGAAGGCTACCAGTTCGATATTGTCACGGGGCTCTCGGCGCTTCCGGTGGCGTGGTACGTAAAGAAGAATGGCGCACTGAAACTCGCATTTTGGTGGAACGTGATGGCGCTCGGATTTCTAGTCGTCATCGGGTTCATCGCCATGGCCTCGTTCCCGACGCCGCTTCGCGTGTTCATGGATGAGCCCGGAAATCTCTGGGTGACCCGCTTACCCTACACGCTTCTTCCCGGAATCTTGGTTACCGCCGCGCTCGCGGGGCAGTTTCTGGTCTTTAGAAAGTTAAATTTCTTGCGCGCATAAACGCGCCTTATTGCGCGGCCGTTCATCCGAACTGGACCTTGACGCCGTTGGCGCCAATCCCATTTTATTCGGAAGAAGAAAAGGAGTTCACTCGCTTTTCATAAGGAATTAATCCGGTTCTTTTAACGTCTATCGCAGGTAAGGAGGAAATCCATGAACGATATCCAAGTTCAGTATCAAGGCTTTCATCCCTCGGAATTCGCGAGAGGCTATGTCGAGAGTTTGCTCACGCAGATTCACGATCGCTCTCCCTACGGATCGCTCCTGCGCGCGAGCATCACTCGCGAAGGCGAACGCCTGAAAGCGCAGGTGCGGATCACTTCCGCGGCAGGAGAATTTTTCGCGGTGGCCCAAGGCCGTCGACTGCGGGAGGTCGGCCGCAAAGCCTTCGCGCGAATTCAAAAGCAGCTCGAGCGTTGGAAGTCCGAAAGACACGGAGGTCGCGACCATGGTCCTATCGTGGCGTGAGCTCGCGCAGACGGTCCTCTTTATCCTCGGCATGCTGGCATTATTATACGTCGCCATGATCGGCTCCTCTCCGGAGCTGGTCGCCCGGCCGCATGTTCAGCATTTTTTGAATTCGGAGTTGCCTCCTAAGCCGAGTTAGCCAAGAATCCCGCCCATGAGACAACCGAAGCCCAGTCAAGCGCGTGCCCAGCGCACGCGCGAGAACCTCGTTCAGGTCGCGATTCAGAGTTTATGCGACTCGCACGTGCATGGCTTGCGCTTCTCGCAAATTTCCAAGATCGCGCGGGTGCCACAACCGCTGGTCGATTACCATTTCCCGACGCTTGAAGCGTTGTTGGGGGAGATGGTTTCGCGCGAGCTCGATCGCCTGCAATCGGCGGGAGTCGAGGCGCTCGCGAAGCATGCGAAACTCCCGCGTCGAGCGCTCACCGCGTACATTCGCGCGCCGTTCGAGCTCGCGCGCGCGGACGCCGGCTTCCGCGCCGTGTGGTCCTGCTATTATCACTTGGCGACGGTGAATCCTTTGTTCAAAAAGTTCAGCGCCGACCTTCGAAAGACCGAGACCGATCGAATCGCCGAAGTCTTGAGCGGGCTCATTCGCGAAGAAAAGCGGGCCACGCCGCCCAAGAAGAAGCGGATCGAGGATACGGCGACTTGTATTCAGGGAATTACCGCGGGCTTCGCGTACCTCGCGGCTTCGGGCGACGGACCCGAGTTTGAAGGGCTCGGCGACCTTGCGGTGAAGGCCGCGTTGCAAATCGTGGACGTTAACTTTCCGGAACTGGCCCACTTCCCTGCGGGTCAGGAGCGCACGCAATGAGCTTAGAATTATGAAATTCCACGTAAATTGCGATGTGATCGGCGAGCCGCTCTCGTTTTTTCGTCGTACA
>CAYPFC010000188.1:0-5871 GCA_964409815.1 uncultured Pseudobdellovibrionaceae bacterium | reverse complement strand
CCATTCCGTAGGAGTTCGTGCGAAAGCGCTGTCCGTGGAAAATCCGATCGACGTTCGCGCGCATTTTGCGCCGGCGGAAGTCGGCTACGGGTTCGAAGACCGACATCTCGTCCATCGGCCGTTCGTTCTCGTCGTCGAGCGGGGCCGCTCCATTGTTCTTGAGCCCTTCATAGAAGCTCGAGTTGCGCGCGACCCATTCGAACTCGCCCTGGTAGCGTGGATTCAAAATATCTTTCATCAGGCCCGCATGGTGTGGGTTCATCTTTTCCCTCAGGTGGGGCCACGCGAGCAGACAAACGAGCGCGATGAATCCGAAGTTGAGAGCGTCGCGCGCGAGGGTGCGGCGCCCCTGGAGCCACTCGCCGAGGAGCGCGCCCAGAGCGCCGATCGCGGGAAAAATCAAAAACCACGCGAAATCCGCGGGCCCGCGCCACTTCAGAAGCGCCATCACCGCGACGAGATCCGAGAGGCTCGAGCAATTCCAAATCGCGAAAAGAAGCGCGAACGTAACCTGCGTGTAGGTGATGCGCGCGGCGAGAGCGAGGAAGCGGGCCCGGGGATTCACAAGCTCCCTCGCGAACTTTCTTGAAAGAAACGAGTCGACCGCGATCCAGAGCGCGCACCCGGTCCAGAACGCGAGATCCTGCGGCCGGACCGCGAAGCGTCCTTGCGTCCACAAATAGACGTAAGAGTGAAGCAGGCACGAAGCCCAGAACACGCCGAGGACGGCGATCGTGAACGCGGCCTTTTTTCCCCAGCGGCGAAAGAAGCTCACGGCCGGATAAAACACGATCGATTCCATGAAGTCTTTCCAGTAGGAGTTCACGCGCCGAGCGATCTCGCCGGGGCTCGCGCAGAACAGGTAGTACGTGTGCGTGCGCGGCAGCTCGACGCCGAACAGGCACACGAGCCCGATGACGACATGGAATCCGCCCGAAACCCGAATGTAGGTCAGGAAATTCAGCATGAGAAACTGGAAGAACTCTCCGTACGAGTTGACGCGCTCGAGCGGCATATAAAGCGTGACCTGAAGCACGCGATACAGAATCAGCTGCATGGCGCCCTCGAGGATCCAATCGAAACCCGTTTGGATCACGCGCTGTTCGCGCGGCGTGCGGGCGCCGGCGACGAAGCGTCGATAATCGATCAGCGGAAAAAACCAGAGCACGAAGTTCGGGAGCAGGAGGAAGAACGAAAGGGTTTCGCGCCAGCCGGCGAGGCGGGGATTCTGCTGTACGAGCTTCACGTAGAATGCCGTACGCAACATGAAGATCGCTCCGAAGGCGGGAACCACGGTGGCCGCGATCTTGTGCTCGGGGAAGCGCGCGCGCCAGAGGAGGACGGCCGTCGCGAGCAGAATCAACGAGAGAACTTTGGGCGCGAGCCTTATCGGCGCGCGAGCGAGGGCGATGGCGACGAGCGAAAGCGCAAGGAGCGCCGCGGCCTCGAGCGGAGAAAAGAGAATAAACAAACCCGTCAGGGACGTCGCGAGCATCAGCGGCAGGCGAAAACGCGCGGGCAGCCACCAGCTCGCGAACGCGCCGGCCATAAAGATCTGCGTGGCGCGCGCGAAGACGTCGGATTCGGGCCGGTAAATCTCGAACACGAGCAACAGGCCCAGAGTGTACGCCGCGAGACTGATGTAGCGCATATTTACGACGCTATCGGGCCCCCCCTTGCGGGTAAAGAGGATTTTTAGGAGAGTTGAAGCCATGACGGCCGCGCCCACGCTCAAAGCTATTGAGATCGAGATCAATCACGAGTGCAATCGCGCGTGCGGCTATTGTCCGAATTCGATCCTCGAGCGCAAAAACAAGGGCCGAATGAGCGTCGAACTGTTTACGCGTATCATGGAGCAGCTGCGCGAAATCGACTTTCAAGGGCGTGTCTCGTACCACTTCTACAACGAGCCCATGCTCTCGCCCGATCTCGACCGTTTCGTCGCGATGACGCGCGCCTATTTGCCCGCGTCCGTCATCGAGCTTTACACGAACGGAACTTTGCTGACCGAACCACGGCTGCGCGAGCTCCTCGCATTGGGCGTGAGCAAGTTTACGGTCACGCGCCATCGCGGCGCACAGGAATACGCGTTCGCGGACGTTTACGCGCGGCTCGATTCGCGGGCCCGCGAGCATGTCCGCTTTTTGGATTATACCGATTTGGATCTGACGAGCCGCGGGGGCCTGCTCAAAGTGGGGCGCCGCGTGCGCGAGCCAATGGATCTGCCCTGTTTGATCCCGTCGTTGCTCGCCGTCGTCACCGTCAACGGCAATGTTTTGCCGTGCTATGAGGACTTCGAGGAATTGAACGTGATGGGAAACTTGCGCGAGAACACGCTCACGGAAATTTGGAACTCGCCCTCGTACGCGCGTTTTCGCGAAGACCTGAGGCGCAGGAAGCGGGACGCGCACCCGGTATGCCGAACTTGTAACCGACAGAGCCTGATCTCTTAGAGGATTTATGTACGTCATGGGAGAAGAGGAAATCGAAGCCGTCCGCCGCGTCGTCGAATCGCGGGCGCTCTTTCGCTATCGCGGCACCGAGGGCGAATGCGCGCGCTTCGAGGCCGAGTTCGCGGAAGTTTTGGGCTCCGGCACGAGCGCGCTGTTGCTCTCGAGCGGAACGAACGCGCTGGTTGCGGGCTTGCGCGCCCTCGGTATCGGAGCGGGCGACGAGGTCCTGGTCCCCGCGTACACGTACGTCGCGACCGCCGCGGCCGTTCGGCTCGTCGGCGCCGTCCCCGTGATCGTGGGGATCGATTCGGAGTTGGGAATGAGCGCCGAGGACGCCCGCTCCAAGTGCGGGCCCCGCACCCGCGCGATGATTCCCGTCCATATGGACGGGCTGAGCGCCGAGATGGAATCGCTTCTGGACCTCGCGCGCGCCAAAAACTTGCTTGTGCTGGAGGACTGCGCGCAGGCGATGGGCGGAAGCTATCGCGGCCGCCGTCTGGGTACGCTCGGGGACGCCGGCGCGTTCTCGCTGAACGAAAGCAAGATCATCTCCTGCGGTGAGGGCGGAATTTTCGTTTGTTCCGATCGCGCGCGCTTCGAGCGGGCGTTTAACGCTCACGATCTCGCCGCGCGCTTCAGTCCGCTGCTGCGCGATTTATTTCGCATTCCGCCCGAGGATCTGGGAATGTCGATGCGCGTATCGGAGATCCACGGCGCCATCATGCGCGTTCAGTTGCGCCGGCTCGAGGATTTGCTCGCGAGGCTCCGTCATCGCAAGACGATTTTCGCCGAGGCGCTTCGCGGTTTCGACCTCGTTCGTGGAGGCTGCGCGAGCGGCGATTGCGGGACGACTTTGCATTTGCGCTTTCGCGATCCGGCCGAGGCGGCCGCGGCGGCGAAACGCTTGAGCGCCGCCGGAATCCGCTCGGGCCCTCCGACGATGCGCCCGGCGCATGCCGCGTGGAAGTGGCGCGAGGCCTTGGGCCTCCAGCTCGACCCTATGGAAATGATGGCGAGCATGGAGCGCCTGTCTTCCGTCGTGCGCTTCGAGCTCGATCCCCTCCTCTCGGAATCCGAAACCCGGGCTCTTGGCGACAGGATGCGTGCGCTCCTATGATACACGTCGGACTCGGTAAAACGCTCTTTCACTCGTCCGCGGCGTCGATCGCGCGGAACGGGGAGATCACGCTCGCGCTGAGCGAGCGGCTCCTACGTAAGAAGGCGACCGGCGTTTGGCCCGAACGGGCGATTCGCGCGCTGAACCTTCAGGGGGAGTTTCACGTGGCCGAAAACGGCGACGTTCATCGGCCCGGCCTTCGCGAAGAGGGTATGAACCGAGCTTTTCCGTTTTACGAGCATCTTCGCGCCTCAGGGCTCGGCGCGTTTTCTCGCGCGCTGAATCCATCGCTCGAGTTCGTCACGCACCACATGAGTCACGCCTGCGCGGCGCTGATGCTCTCTCCATTCGAGAAATGCCTGATTGTCGTGATGGACGGCGCGGGAACGCGGGCATCGGATTTTCCGGCGCCGGTGGCGGCGCCGGGTCCCGACTTTCACGAGGAGCTCACGGTCTATGCGTTCGATCGCGCGCGAAGCGGGATGAGGCTTGAATGCGTCGACAAGCGCTGGCGGCGGTTCGAGGGCGCCCTGAGCGACGGTGCCGGGATCTTTTATGAAACCGCCGCGAGGCATATCTTCAACTGTACGCGCTCCGCCGGCAAGGTGATGGGGCTCGCG
This sequence comes from uncultured Pseudobdellovibrionaceae bacterium, assembly GCA_964409815.1. Lineage (GTDB taxonomy): Bacteria > Bdellovibrionota > Bdellovibrionia > Bdellovibrionales > UBA1609 > JALHOQ01. Next base: position 1,681 of record CAYPFC010000188.1, on the reverse strand, counting down.
CCGCTCGGCCGCGCGGGCGGAGTTCCCATGGACCGGGTCGCGTTCCTGCGCGGGCTTCCCGAGGAGCGCGCCTTTCGCGGGCGCGGCCGCGACGAATGGGAGGCGCATCCTTCGCGCGCGGAATTCGCGGATCTGGCCGCGACCGCTCAGGCGCTCTTCGAGGAAGACCTCGGGGAATATTTGAAATCGCTTCGCGCGCGTCTTCCCGAGTACGGGAATTTGATTCTGACCGGCGGGTGCGCGCTCAACTGCACGTTTAACGGAAAGCTCGCGCGTTCCTGTTTGTTCGATGAGGTCTACGTTCCTCCGTTCCCGGGCGACGAATGTATCGGCATGGGCGCCGCGGCCCACGCGTTTCTTTCGCGCGCCCCCGATCTCTGGCGGCCGGTCCCGCACGACGGGCAGCACGGATACTTCGGCCCCTTGGAATCTGTCCCGACCGAGGCGCGCGTGCGCGCGGCTTTCGGCGAAGGGTTTCGCGTCGAAAAGCCCGCGGACCTCCCGGCGCACGTCGCGCGGGTCTTGAGCGAGGGCCACGTGGTCGCCTGGTTTCAAGGGCGCAGCGAATCGGGCCCGCGCGCGCTCGGGCACCGAAGCTTGCTCGTGCGTCCCGATCGTCCCGGCGTGAAAGACTTTTTGAACTCGCGAATTAAGTTCCGCGAATCTTTCCGGCCCTACGGAGCGTCCGCGGCCTTCGAAAAGGCTCACGAGTACTTCGACGTCCCGATCGGGTTTTCCACGCCCTTTATGTCCTTCGCTTGCCCCACGCGCGCGGAGTATCGCGAGCAGCTCGCCGAAATCACGCATGTCGACCGCACGTGTAGGTACCAGAGCGTCAGGCCCGGCCAAGACCGGCGCTTCTATGAGCTTTTACAGGCGTTCGGTCGAGAGACCGGGCTATATTGCCTGCTCAATACGAGCTTGAACGTCATGGGTGAGCCGATCGTTGAAAGTCCAGATGACGCGCGCGACTTTCTCGTGAAGATGGGCGCGAACGGGCCGGTGCACGGGCTCGCGATCGGCGACTTCTACGTTCGGATGGGTTCCGTATGACCCGAACCGTGTTGCTCTCGAGCCGCGAGAACTTCGTCTGGCACAGCATGCAGGAAATCATTCCGGCGATTCAGGAATGTTGGCGGGCCTCCGCCCGCGAAGGTCGGCACGAGGTCGCTTCAGTGGATGTCGATCAGGAAAAGCTTAAAGACTACCTCCCCCAAATAATGGCCGCGGACAATTTGGTGTTTACGAGCTTCACGCCGAAGCTGAGCCGCCTCGGAGAAACGCTGAGGTCACGTCTTGGAGTCGAGGCCCGGTTCTTCTTTCACGTTCACAATCAGGCGACGATCGGCTTTTGGCCCCTTCACCGGTGGGGGCTCGCGGGCGTTCTGCGGGATCTACCACTCGGGGCACATCTGCCGGATGCGGGTGCTCGGCAACGAGTTCTGCCGGGTCTGTTCCGACGCGATCATCGCCAGGCTCACACCGCACCTGCCGCGCTTCTCCGGCCCGGTCACCGGCACCCAGTTCCACGGCACGCTCGGGCCGAGACAGACCCGGCGCTGGTTCACCTACAACTGGCCAGCCTGCTACCACGTGCTCTGGTCGGTGATTCCGACGACGCCGGTGACACCCTCGGTCGGCCTGAGTTGGAAGGTCCAGGTCGAGCGGGCCAGCCGGGAGC